>NZ_JBIAGC010000055.1:0-35579 GCF_042869595.1 Streptomyces sp. NPDC006879 | reverse complement strand
CCGCGGCGATCTGGCACAACCACAAGACCAAACAACCGGTCATGCGATCCCTGATCGCCTACGACCACTGATCACATCGGAATGACTCGTCTAGGTGCTCAGCGAAAGAGCCTCTCCGGGAGTCTGGGTCATCAGTGATCGCCTCAGCAGGCTCGCCGCCGGCCGCCGTTAGTCACTGTGGAGCATCAGCGAGTTAATAGGCAATGTACTACACTTTCTCCATGGATACGCCCCGCCCCGGCAAGACCCGAGTCACCAGCGTCTCCCTGCGAGCCGAGACCCTGGAGGCGATCCGCGCGCGCGCTGGCAAGCAAGGCGTCTCCTCCTATATCGAGGAGGCCGTTCAGCGGCAGCTCCAGCGCGAGGCCATCGACGAGTACATCGCCGCCGCTGAAGCGGAGCACGGCCCTGTCGACCCTGCCGAGGTGTCGGACAAGGCTGAGCGCATCCGCGCCCACCATGCCGCCCACCGTGGTGAGTCCGCTCCGGCGGACGCCGCATGAGCGGGACCCTCGTTCTCGACAGCGAGGCCCTCTCCAAGCTCTCCCGGCGGCACCGCGACATGACCGTATGGCTGGACGTCGCCCGCAGACTGGACCTGCTCGTCGTGACGAGCGCCGCCACACTGGTGGAGGCACGCGATCCGAAGGTGCCGCAGGCGGCGTTCGACCATGCCGTTTCCCTGGCCAAGGTGCGCCCTGTCACGGAGGAGATCGCACGTGCGGCAAGCAGACTGCTCGCCGAGGAGGGTCTGCACGGCCACAAGTACGCCATCGATGCGATGCTCGCGGCCACGGCACAGCTGGAGCACGGCGACGTCACCGTGATCACGAGCGACACGGACGACCTCCGCCGGCTCTGCCTCCTCCGCATCGCCGTCGAGCCGATCTGAGCGCCGCGTCGGTCCTTCCTACATCCTTGCTGCGTTTCCGCAGTTCAGGCCGCGATGGGCGAACGAGGCTCGACCGAGGTGACGAGGGTGCCACGGCGCATCCGCTCGGTGACGGTCGCCGCGGCGGTGAGAGTGGGCAGGGCCCCGAACCACGGCCCGTCCCGGGACGACCGCCAGGACAGGTGGTCGTAGGTGTACGCGGCGTGGAACCCGGCCTTCACCTGGGATGAGCTCGGTGCCGCGGGGATACCTCTCACCGCCGTACTTGAGCAGGGGCCTGCACACAACTGGTGCCCAGCTCGCCGAAGAGCGCTTGAGCTCACCCTGCCGGGTGCATTTTCGGCAAGACCCCTCTCCAAAGCTGGCGAATTCAACGGCAAAGGGTCGCAAACCGGTCCCTGACGAAAGAAACCAAAGACTTCCGGCATCCTCGATCACTGATTCGGCGGAGCTGACTACTGTGCGATTCCGAGGGCTGGACGACCCACGGCACCCTCCGTGGACGCCCTGTCGGAATTCAGCCGCTGATAAGGGGTGACCGTGCTCGAAAGCACCATGCCGGGACGCCGGACGGCTTCGGTCCCAGCCACTCCGGCAACCCACCGGGCCGCCGTGGACGAGGCTGACTCACGGCCGGGAGCCGAGAAGTGACGCATCTCGATCTCCCCGGAGCCGCTACGGCGCCACCGGCGCGAGCCCTGCCGTTGGGGGCGGTCATGCCATCGGAGCGGGCAGCCCCCGAACTCGCGCGCAAACTGCTCCTCGCCCGTCACGAACGGATCTCCGGCACGCTGGTGGTGATGGGCGACCCCGGCGGCACCTTTCACCTCGTGAACGGCACCATCGTCGCCGTCGAATCCCCCGGGGCCCCGACCGTGGAAACCCTGTTGCTGTGTTCCGGACGAGTAGGGAAAGCCGACTGGGCGGCTGCCTACCGGGCGGGCGTGGCCGGCGGTCGTACCGGAAGGGAACTGATCGACCGGACCCTGGTCGGCGCAGCCGAGCTGCAGTTGGTGTGCCATATGGCAGCCCTGGACGGCGCCCTGTCCGTCGGCATGGGGCGCATCGACGAATGCCTCCTCGTCCCCGGCGGGGGCAGGTACCACCTGATGGCACAGCAGGGAATCGAACCAGAGTGGCTGTTCCAGGAGGTGAGCCGTCGAATCAAGGCGCTCTCTTCACTGCGGGTCTCCCTCTGCCCCTTCAAGGACCGATTGGCTCCGACGTCCAACGGGGCGACGCTGCTCGGCGGTTCGACGGGGGGCACCCGACGGGAGATCCTGCTCCGCGCCAACGGCCGCCGTAGTGCCCGCGACATCTGTTTCCTGCTGGGGCGGAGCCTCTACGCGGTAACGGTCGAACTCACCCGCATGGTGAACGAAGACCTGGTCGAGGTGGTGCACCCCGGCACGGAGGCTGCGACGGGCGAGCACACCGCGTCGGCAGGTCAGTTGCCGAGTGTGCCCCGCCTCCAGCACCGTCCGGCCACCGCGGCCGGGCTGCCGCGGCGCCAACGCGGCATGAGCGGAATCCACGAAGTCCTCCCCCTGCGACCGGTCACGGACTGCCGGTAGCAGGAGCCTTCTCGCAGGGAGACCTTCGGCCGCAGTCGCCTGGTGGAGCCGCAGCCAGACCGTCCCCGGTCGGGCCCGAGCCCCTTCGCAACGGAACAAGCCCGTGTATCAGGCAGGTCGCACGACTGGCTGGGAGTGGTCCCAGCACGAACCACAGTCAGGAGAGTTTTGACTATCAAGAGTGACGAGCTCAGCACCGAGATGCGGGCGCTGCGCGATCGAGTCGTCGGCATCACGGACGTGGTCGTGGCTTCGGCCGACGGACTGCTGATCACGGCTGAGGCGGACGACACCGTAGACGGAGAGTGCCTGGCCGCCCTCGCGGCTGCATCGCTCAGCATCGCCCGCCGAGCGGGCACCGCCACGGGCAAAGGGCCGGTCGGTCACACCGTGGCCCGGTTCAGCGACGGCTACATGGTCACGCAGGCAGTCGGCGACATGGCGTTGATGGCGGTGCTCGGCGACTCCGGCATGGATCTGAAGCGATTCCACGCCGAGTCGCAGGCGAGCGCCGACCGGATCGGCCTGCTGCTGACTGCGGCGGCCGGAAGCACTCAGATCGGCTGAACGCTCGCCGCCTCCCGTCCGCCCACCAGGCGGGAGCCGCACGATCCCCCGGGCAGGGTCCTGATCCGCCCCTGCCGACACGACTCCACCAGAAGGAACACCATGAGCGCACCGGGAACCGGCCCTCAAAGCATGTCCGGCCGTGTCATCAACATCGTCAAGTCCCTTCGCGCGGAGGTGCCGGAGTGCGTCGCCGCCGGGGTCATCGACATGTCAACGGGCATGTTGTTGTCGGTGGAGACCAGCGACAACCACCCGCCGGAGGTACTCGACATGCTCTCGGCCGCCACACTCGACCTGTTTCAGGGCCGCAACGTGGTGATGATCGAGAACATCTTCAAGGAGCGCCGCGGGGTGGTGTCCGACCGGCACTACTTCCAGGAGATCCTCGTCAACAGCGACAACCTGGCACACCTCTTCCTCCGCATCGACAGTGCCGACGAGGTCGTGGCGGTCGTCGTGTGCCGCAAGTCGGCGAACGTGGGCATGCTCTTCGCCCAGGCCCGAAGGGTCCTGAAGGACAACGGGCCGCTGTGAGCGACCCGTCTGTCCGGCGGCGCTCCTCACCGGCGGCCCCGCAGAGCTCGCGACCACCCACCAGTGGGATCACGCTCACCGTCACCGCGGGACGGAGCGGGGCGGAGAGGACCACCGTGCCCGTGCGCAGGCTCATGGGCCCGCGCACGGCAGGAGCCGTCCTGGGCGGGCCGCAGGGCGTCCACGATGGAGGCGCGGAGCGGGGTGGGCGGGCACCCTCCACGGTGCCCCGATAGGTGCCCTGACGTCGGGAGAAGGCGAGGCATGGGCCAAGATGGTCAAGTGACCGCAGCTCCTTCGCACCACTCGACCCCCCGCTTGATCGCCACCGACCTCGACGGCACCCTGCTGCGTGACGATAAGTCCGTCTCGGAACGGACCGTCACCGCGCTCGCCGCCGCCGAGCGCGCCGGCATCGAGGTCTTCTTCGTCACCGGACGGCCCTCCCGCTGGATGGACGTGGTCAGCGAGCACGTGCACGGTCACGGCCTGGCGATCTGCGCCAACGGCGCGGCGGTGGTCGACCTGCACGACGGGGCGAGGATCATCAAGGCGCGGGAGCTGAGCCGCCCGGCCGGCCTGGACGTCGTCCGGGCACTGCGTGCAGCGGCCCCGGGAAGCACCTTCGCCGTCGAGCTCACCACCGGCATCCACTACGAACCGGCGTATCCGCCGTTCTTCCTCGACCCGGGGGCCACCGTGGCCAGCGCGGAGAAACTGCTGGTGGATGCCGGCCCCGAGACCAGTACTCCCGTCCTCAAGCTGCTGGCGCACCACGAGGAGATGACACCGGACGGTTTTCTCGCGCTGGCCAAGGACGCCGCGGGCGCGATCGCCTCCATCACCCGTTCCAGCCCCACGGCACTGCTGGAGATCAGCGCGCTCGGCGTGTCCAAGGCGAGCACCCTTGAGTTGTGCTGCCAGGAGCGAGGCATCTCCGCGGAGGAGGTCGTGGCCTTCGGGGACATGCCCAACGACATCGAGATGCTCAGCTGGGCCGGCACCTCCTATGCCATGGGCAATGCACACCCCGATGTGATCGCTGCCGCATCGGGACGCACCGTGGCCAACAACGAGGATGGCGTGGCGATCGTCATCGAGCGCATCCTTGCGGACCGCCGGGCAGCCTGACCCGCCGCGGCTGCTCCACCGGGAAGTACGGGACGACCGTCAGAGCGGGACCTCCCACACCACGGTGGTGCCGCCGCCCTCCTTACCGAGACCGGGCCCGTAGGTACTGGACCCGCCGAGGAACTCGGCGCGGCGGGCGAGGTTGCGCAGGCCACTACGGCGCCCGTCGGCGGGGATGCCCACGCCGTCATCGGCGACCTGGAGCCGCACTCCTCGTCGGCCGTCGGGAAGGGTGACGGTGCAGTCGACGAGCACCTCGATCCGTTCGGCCCGGGAATGCCGGAAGGCATTGGACAGTGCCTCCCGCAAAGCGGCGATGAGGTTCTTCCCGACCAACTCGCCCACCATCGTGTCCACCGGTCCCACGAACCGGTGGGACGGGGTGAAGCCAAGGGGGACCGCTGTCATGTTGATCTCCCGCAGGACCCGGGTGCGCAGCCCGGACGGTGCTTCCGCGGGGCCCTGCTGCAAAGCGAAGATCGCGGTGCGGATCTCCTGGATGGTCACGTCCAGTTCGTCGACCGCCTTGCCGACACCGTCACGCACTTCGGGCACGATCGAGCGGCGCTGAGCCCCTTCCAGCATCATCCCGGTGGCGAAGAGCCGCTGGATCACCAGGTCATGGAGGTCCCGGGCGATACGGTCCCGGTCCTCGAAGACCACCAGTCGCTCCCGGTCGCGTTGTGCATCGGCCATCATCAGCGCCAGCGCGGCCTGCGCGGCGAACTGGGTGGCCAGTGTCCGCTCGGCCTCGGTGAAGGGGCGCTGACCACGCCCCCGCGGAGTGACCAGCGCTCCCAGCACCTTGCCGCCGCTGTGCAGGGGCAGCATCATGCACGGTCCGTAGCGGCCGATGAGTTCGGTGGTCATCCGAGGGTCGGTGGAGGCGTCATCGACGAACACCGGCTCGCCCCGCAGCAGGTCGCGCACCACCGGACTCTCCTGCGGGATGACCACGCCCAAAGCGCCTCCCGGTTGGTCGGCACAGACCGCAACGATCTCCATGCCGCCTTCGAGAGCGGGCAGCATGACGATCCCCGCCGCGGAACGTGAGAGCCGGCGGGCCTGTTCTGCGACCACGGACAGGGCGTCGTCCGCGTCCCCGCCCGAGAGCAACGCCGTGGTGACGGCCACCGAACCGTCGATCCAGCGTTCCCGCTGGGTGGCAGCCTCGTAGAGGCGCGCGTTGCCGATGGCGATCCCGGCCTCCGTGGCCAGCACCCGGATCATGTGGAGGTCGTAGTCGTTGAACTCTTCGCCGCCACGCTTCTCGGCGAGGTAGAGGTTGCCGAAGACCTCGCCCCGTACCCGGATGGGCACTCCGAGGAAGGTCTTCATGGGTGGGTGGTGCGGCGGGAAGCCGCCGGCGCGGGGGTCACGGCTGAGGTCGGCCAACCGCACCGGCTCGGGGTGCCGGATCAAGGCCCCCAGCAAGCCCTTCCGGCCGTCCGGCCAGCGCCCGATCAGCCGGGCCTCCGCCTGGCCCACCCCGTGCGTGACGAAGTCCGAGAGTCCGCGGCCCTCCTCGTCCACCACGCCGATCGCGGCATAGCGCGCATCGGCGAGCTCGGCGGCGGTCGAGCAGATCCGGTCGAGGGTGGAGCGCAGCTCCAGGCCGGTGCCGACCGAGCGCATGGCCTCCAGCAGCTGTGGGACCCGGGCGGTGAGCTCGGTGGACAGGCCCTGGAGCCCGTGCGATGCCTGAGCGGAGGTGTCAAGGGGTTCCGATGGCTCCGGCGGCGGCTGCACTGACATGCTTCCGAGCCTATGTGCTCTCCGGTGACCACGCGTGGACCAGCGGCTTCAGTGATCCCGGTAGGGCGCCTGGCACCGCCTCAGACCAACAGTGCCTCGGCCGCACGCTCCCTTTCGATCATCTGACGCAACGGCCCCTCGACGGCGGCCAGCTCCTGATAGGAGCCCTGCTGCACGATCTGCCCCTGCTCCAGGACGATCACCTCGTCGACGGCGTCAAGCCCTGCCAGCCGATGGGTGATCAGGACGGTGGCCCGTCCCTCGGTGGCTGCCAGCAGATCCGCGGTGAGCGCGTCCGCCGTCGCCACATCGAGGTGTTCGGCCGGCTCGTCCAGCACCAGCACCGGGAAGTCGGCGAGCAGGGCTCGGGCCAAGGCCAGCCGCTGCCGTTGGCCGCCGGAGATGCGAGCGCCGTGCTCGCCAACCGGCGTGTCGAGCCCCTCCGGCAGGGACCTGGCCCAGTCCAGCAGTCGAGCGCCCGCGAGCGCCTCGGTCATCTGGTCCTCACTTGCATCGGTCCGGGCCAGCCTCAGGTTCTCCCGGAGCGTGCTGTCGAAGAGGTGGGCGTCCTGTGCGCACAGGCCCACCCGGGTGCGGACCTGATCCCCCGCAGCCTGTCGGGCGTCCACCCCGCCAATGGTGTAGAAGCCCTCCCGCGGGTCCAAGAACCGCAGCAGGACCTGGGCCAGGGTGGTCTTCCCCGCCCCGGACGGGCCCACCACTGCGATACGGCGCCCGGCGTCCAGGCGCAGTGATACTCCGCGCAGGGCATCGCGTTGAGCTGCTGGGTAGCGGGCGGTGAGCCCACTCATGACCACGGGGAAGGGGTCCGCCGGTAGCGGGCGCGGTTCGGCCGCTTCGAGCACGGGCTCGGCCGCGTCCAGGACTTCGTAGACCCGCTCGGCGCTGCGGCGTACCCGTTGGCGGTACTGCACGGCCAGAGACAACCCGCCGACCGCCTCGAAGGCGGCGAGCGGGGTGAGTACCACCACGGCCAGGGCGACACCGGGCAACCGGCCGTCGTGAACGGCGGCGATCCCGACGGCTGCGGCCACGGCCATCGTCAGCCCGGTGATCAGCGCCACCAGTCCGGCTCCGAGTGCGGTGGCCGCGGCGCCCCGCGAAGCGATCCGAGTCAGCTCCAGGTCGGCCCGGCGCGCCTGTTGCCTACGGCTGCCGAGGGCGCCCGCCACCGTGAGCTCGGCGGTGCCGGTCAGCAGATCGGCCACTCGGGTGGCCAGTTCGCCTCGCGCGGGGGCGAGCCGCTGCTCGGTGCGCCGTGCCACGGCGCCGCTGAGCAAGGGAACGGCGATTGCGGCGAGGAGCAGCCCGACGAGGAGCACCGCACCGGCCTCGGGGAGCATCCACGCCGTGAACGCGACCGACCCGGTCGCGACCAACACCGCGGATCCGACAGGCAGCCACCAGCGCAGCCAGTAGTCCTGCACCGCGTCCACGTCCGCGACCAGCCGCGTCAACAGGTCCCCCCGTCGTACCAGCCGGAGCCCACCGGGGGCGATCCGCTCCAACCTGCGGTAGACCGCCACCCGTAGATCGGCCAGCATCCGCAGCACGGCGTCGTGCGAGACCAGGCGCTCGGCGTACCGGAAGACGGCGCGCCCCAGGCCGAACGCCCGGGTAGCGGTGACGGCCACCATCAGGTGCAGCACCGGGGGTTGTTCGGACGCGCGGGAGATCAGCCAGCCCGATACCGCCATCAGGCCCACGGCTGAGGCAAGGGCCAGGGTGCCCAGCAGGAGAGCGAGGGTGAGTCGGCCCCGGTGCGCCCCGGCCTCCCGGCGCACCCGTGCCAGGACCCGGCTCAGACCAGCGGGGGGCGTCTGCCCGGTCGGCTCGGCTTCGAGTCCGGCCGGCTCCTGCCTGCTCTGACGGGTGGCCGCACCGACGGATGATCGTGTCTCTTCGACGGTCGGACCGGCGGCCGTTGCGGCAGTCGCTTCGCTGAGGTGGACCACCCGGTCCGCGATGGACAGCAGGGCGGGTCGGTGCACCACCATCAGGACCGTACGGCCGACGGCCAGGCGGCGCACCGTCTCGACGACGCCGGCTTCGGTCTGACCGTCCAACGCTGCGGTCGGCTCGTCCAGGAGCAGGATCGGGCGGTCCGCGAGGAAGGCGCGGGCCAGTGCAAGTCGTTGTCGCTGGCCGGCCGACAGCCCGAGTCCGTCCTCACCGAGCACGGTGGCCGCTCCGTCCGGCAACTCGTCGACGAAGTCGGCTCCGGCCTCCCGCAGCGCGTGGGCGAGTTGTTCCTCCGAGGCCTCGGGGCGGGCCAGGCGTACGTTCTCCGCGATAGTTCCGGAGAACAGGTGCGGCTGCTGAGGCACCCAGGCAATGCGCTGCCGCCAGGCTTCTGCCGGGATCGAGTCGAGGTCGGTGGCGCCGAACAGGACCCGCCCGGAGGTGGGCGGCAAGAAACCAAGCAGGACGTTGAGCAGGGTGGACTTGCCCACCCCGCTCGGCCCGGTGACGGCCAGCACTTCGCCCGCGTGAAGCGTGAGGGACAGCGGGGCGAGGGCGGGTCGGTCCCGCCCGGGGTAGCGGACGCAGAGCTCTTGCACCCTCAGCGTTCCGGCGTCCGGTGCCGATTCGGCGGTGTCCGGGGCCGGCACCGTTGGCGGGCCGGGTTGTTCCAGTACGTCGAAGATCTCCTCCGCGGCAGCGAGTCCTTCCGCTGCCGCGTGGTACTGCGCTCCGACCTGCCGCAGCGGTAGGTAGGCCTCCGGCGCGAGGATCAGAACGACCAGGGCCGCGTAGAGGTCGAAGTCACCGTGGACCAGGCGCATGCCGAGCGTCACGGCGACCAGGGCCACCGAAAGGGTGGCCAACAGTTCCAGGGCGAAGGAGGAGAGGAAGGCGATGCGCAGGGTCCGCATCGTCGCCCGCCGGTACTCCTGGGTGATCCTGTGGATCGATTCGGCCTGCGCTTTGGCCCTTCCGAACACCTTCAAGGTGGGAAGGCCCGCCACGACGTCGAGGAAGTGCCCCGAGAGCCTGGAAAGCAAGCGCCATTGACGGTCCATCCGGGCCTGAGTGGCCCAGCCGATGAGCACCATGAACACCGGGATCAACGGCAGAGTGCCCACGATGATCGCCGCGGAGACCCAGTCTTCGGTGACGACCCGGGCCAGGACGGCCACGGGTACGACCACTGCGAGCCCCAGTTGGGGCAGATAGCGGGCGAAGTAGTCGTCAAGGGCATCGACTCCTCGGGTGGCGAGCGCCACCAGTGATCCGGTGCGCTGGCCGCTCAGCCAGGTGGGACCGAGAGCGGTGGCCCGGTCCAGTAGCCGATCCCGCAGCTCGGACTTGACGCTCGCGCTGGCCCGGTGGGCGGCGAGTTCCGTCAACCAGGCGACCAGCGCCCGCCCCAGAGCAACCAGGCCGAGGAGGAGGAGCGGGGCCCGCAGCGCGTCCACGTCCAGACCTCGCTGGAAGGCTCCCGTCACCACCTCGGCTATGAGCATGGCCTGGGCGACCACCAACCCGGCCCCGAGCAACCCGAGGGCCACCAAGGCGAGGAGGAAGCCCCGGGTGGCCCGGGCGTATCTGAGGAGTCGAGGATCGATTGGTTTCACGTGAAACATGCCCCTTGGCGGAGTGCGGGCCGCATCAGTGCGCTTCGGCGATGTGCTGTGTGCCGATCCGCTTGCGGAAGACCCAGTAGGTCCAGCCCTGGTAGAGGAGCACGACGGGCGTCGCCACCGCCGCGCACCAGGTCATGATCCGCAAGGTGTACGGGCTGGAGGAGGCGTTGGTGACGGTCAGGCTCCAGTCCGGGTTCAGCGAGGAGGGCATCACGTTCGGGAAGAGCGCCAGGAACAACATGGCCACGGCGGCGGCGATGGTGACTCCCGAGAGCGCGAAGGACCACCCCTCACGTCCCGCCCTGTTGGCAACGAGGGCGCCCAGGAGCGCGAGTACCGCCACGGTCATCGCGACGAAGCTCTCGGCGCCTCCGCTGTTCAGCTGGGTCCACACCAAGAAGAGCACGGCCAGCGCGGCGGTCAGCACTCCGAGTCCGTTGGCCAGACCACGGGCGCGCTCACGGATCTCACCCACCGTCTTCAGCGCGGTGAACACGGCGCCGTGGAAGGTGAAGAGCGTCAGCGTGACCAGCCCCCCGAGCAGGGCGTAGGGGTTGAGCAGGTCGAGGACGGAACCGACGTACTCGTGCTGGGCGTCCAACTTCACTCCGCGCACGATGTTGCCGAAGGCCACTCCCCAGAGGAACGCGGGGATCAGGGAGGTCCAGAAGATCGCCTGCTCCCAGTTGGTCTGCCACTGTTCCTCGGGCCGCTTGGCCCGGTACTCGAAGGCGACCCCGCGAATGATGAGACAGACCAGGATGATCAGGAGCGGCAGGTAGAAGCCCGAGAAGAGGGTGGCGTACCACTCGGGGAATGCAGCGAAGGTGGCTCCGCCCGCAGTGAGCAGCCACACCTCGTTCCCGTCCCAGACCGGGCCGATGGTGTTGATCAGGACCCGCTTCTCACCGCGGTTGCACGCCAGGAGCTTGGTCAGGACACCGACACCGAAGTCGAAGCCCTCCAGGAAGAAGTAGCCCGTCCACAGGACGGCGATGAGCACGAACCAGACGTCGTGGAGTTCCATGTCGCGTTCTCTCCAGCCTCAGTACGAGAAGGCCATGGGACGGTCGGCGTCTTTGTCGTCGCCGCCGATCTTGGTGGGCGGGTTGAGGTCGGACTCGGTGAGTTCGGGGGGTCCGGCCTTGACGTACTTCACGAGCAGCTTGATCTCGACCACCGCGAGCACGGCGTACAGGGTGGTGAAGACGATCATCGAGGTGAGGACCTCGGCCTGCGAGACCCCAGGGGAGACAGCGTCCTTGGTGCGCAACACTCCGTACACGACCCACGGCTGCCGGCCCATCTCCGTGAAGATCCAACCCCAGGCTGTGGCGATCAGGGGGAAACCCGAGGTCCACAGGGCCAGGCGCCAGAACCACCGGGTGAGTGAGGGGTTCAACGGTCGGGTCCAGACGGCCAGGTGCGGGACCTCGTCCTCGCCGGTACGCAGAGCAGCGGGCAGCAACAGCTTCCGCCGCGTCAACCACAGCCCGACGAAGCCGATCCCCATGGAGACCATGCCGAAGCCGATCATCCAGCGGAAGCCCCAGTAGGCGACGGGGATGTTCGGACGGTAGTCGCCGGGCCCGTACTTCTCCTGCTCCGCCTTGTTGAGGTCGTTGATGCCTGGGACGTAGGAGTCGAGGTCGCCGTTGGCGAGGAAGGACAGTATTCCCGGGATCTCCAGGGCGACCTTGTTGTGGCCCTCCTCCACGTCGCCGTAGGCGAAGACCGAGAAGGGGGCGCCGGCCTCGCCGTCCCACAGCGCTTCGGCGGCGGCCATCTTCATGGGCTGCTGACGGAACATGACCTTGCCCAGTGCGTCGCCGCTGAGCGCGGTGAGCGCTCCGGCGATCAGTAGAGTGACCAGCCCGATCCGCAGTGAGGCCCGCATCTCCGGGATGTGCTTCTTGCGGGCCAGGTGGAAGGCGGCGATCCCGACCAGGAACGCCCCGCCGACCAGGAAGGCGGCGCTGAGCGTGTGCCACACCTGGGTGAGTGCGGTGTCCTGGGTGAGCACCCGCCAGAAGTCGGTGAGCTCCGCTCGCCCCTTCTCCTCGTTGATGCGGTACCCGACCGGGTGCTGCATCCAGGAGTTGGCGGCCAGGATGAAATAGGCGGAGAGGATGGTCCCGATGGAGACCATCCAGATGCAGGCCAGGTGGATCTTCTTCGGCAGCCGGTCCCAGCCGAAGATCCACAAGCCGATGAAGGTGGACTCGAAGAAGAAGGCGATGAGCGCTTCGAACGCCAGGGGTGCGCCGAAGATGTCACCGACAAAGCGGGAGTAGTCAGACCAGTTCATGCCGAACTGGAACTCCTGCACGATGCCGGTGACCACACCCATCGCAATGTTGATCAAGAAGAGTTTGCCCCAGAACTTGGTGGCCCTGAGGTACTTCTGGTTGTTCGTCCTCACCCATGCGGTCTGCAAGCCGGCCGTGAACGCGGCGAGCGAGATCGTGAGCGGGACGAAGAGGAAGTGGTAGACGGTGGTGATACCGAACTGCCATCGCGAGAGAGTCTCCGGCGCCAAAGCCAGCTCCACGTCGCCTTCTCCTTACATCGCCGTGATCGCAACGGCAGTTTGCCCACCGCGACCCACCCAATCCGGGAGGAATGAGGACACGCTTGTGAACGCGTTCACATTCACAAGCATTATGTCGTACGAGGTATTCGATCTTCTAAGGGGGGTCCCCGTGCAAGGGCTGGTCAAGAAATTCAACATCTTGTTGAATCTGGCCATACATCTTCTGGCCTGCCGGCCATCTCATCGCCAGCCTCGACGCCACCTCGACCGCCAGAGCCCTGGCCGAAGCCCTGCCGATCGCCTCCACCGCCGCCACCTGGGGCGAGGAGGCGTACTTCGACACCGGGGTCCGCGCTTCGCTCGAAGACGGTGCCCGGCAGGTGGTGGCGCCGGGCACCGTCGCCTTCTGGACCGAGGGAACGCCTTCGCGCTCCCCTACGGACCAACGCCGATCTCATCTGGCAGCGAGAGCCGGCTGGCGAGCCCTTGCAACGTCCTGGGCTCCATCGACGGCGACCCCCGCCTGCTGGCCACCGTTCGCGATGGCGACCCCATCCGCCTGGAGCGGGCCTGAAGTGCGGGCGCCCTACAGTTCCTTGCGGAACGCCTCCGCCGTGTGCAGGAAGAGATCGTTAGCCTCGGTCTCACCGATCGTGATCCGCAGGCCCTCACCCGGGAAGGGTCGGACCACCACACCGGCCTTCTCGCAGGCGGCTGCGAAGTCGAGCGTCCGCTCCCCCAAACGCAGCCACACGAAGTTGGCCTGCGTGTCGGGCACCGTCCAACCCTGGTCGACCAACCCCTGGTGGACCCGGGTGCGCTCACAGACCAGCGAGCCGACCCGGCCCAGCAGTTCGTCCTCAGCACGCAGCGAGGCCACCGCCGCGTCCTGTGCGAGCTGGCTCACCCCGAACGGCACCGCCGTCTTGCGCAGCGCAGCCGCGACGGGCTCGTGTGCCACCGCGAAGCCGACCCGCAGGCCGGCCAGCCCGTAGGCCTTCGAGAAGGTGCGCAGCACCGCCACGTTCGGCCGGTCCCGGTAGACCTCGATGCCGTCCGGAACCTCCACGTCCCGTACGAATTCGCGGTAGGCCTCGTCGAGCACCACGAGCACGTCCGAGGGCACCCGGTCCAAGAATCGTTCCAGCTCCGCCCGGCGCACGGCGGTGCCGGTCGGGTTGTTCGGGTTGCAGACGAAGACCAGTCGGGTCCGGTCGGTGACCGCATCCGCCATGGCGTCCAAGTCGTGCACATCACCGCTGGTCAGTGGCACCTTGACCGAAGTGGCCCCGGAGATCTGGGTAATGATCGGGTAGGCCTCGAAGGACCGCCAGGCGTACATCACCTCGTCGCCCGGGCCGGCCGTGGACTGGATCAGTGACTGGGCCACACCCACCGAACCGGTACCGGTCGCCAGGTGCTCCACCGGCACCGAGAACCGCTCGGCGAGCTCGTTCATCAGGCCCGTGCACGCCATGTCCGGGTAGCGGTTGAAACTTCCGGCCGCCGCCACGGCGCTCTCCAACACCCCGGCCAGCGGCGGGTAGGGGTTCTCGTTCGAGGACAGCTTGTAGGCCACGGGGCCCCCGGCAGCGGCCGGCTTCCCGGGCTTGTACGTGGGGATACCGTCCAGCTCAGCGCGCAGCTTGGGGGTCTTCTCGCTCACCGCAGGTCCTCCTCGACCTTCCCGTCCAACTCAATACTGCTCACCTTATGAGGATTGTGGCGTCCGGAGAACGGGTGGCGGCCGGAAAGCGTGGGGGAGCGCGTGCATATATGCGCGCGCCGGTGGCCTGCGCCGTGGCGCGCATCCCTCGTGCAGGTGAGTTGAGACCTCTTTGAGACCTCACTCCCGCAGCAGGCCCGTCCGGGTCGACAAGTGGCACTCTTGGCCATTCGGCCTCAACTACCTTTGCTATCAAGGTCATTCCGCCTGGCAAGCCATGCAGAATCGTGCCTGTCAATGAGTGCATATGCACCCGGACCAACCACCCCTCCGAGCCCTACTATCGGGTCGCCATGACAGCAGCAGGGAAGCACCAGGTGAGCCGGACCGAGACCCCCCGGCGGCCCAGCCGGCCAGGACGGGCGGGCATCAGGGACGTGGCCGCGGCGGCCGGCGTCTCCATCACGACCGTCTCAGACGCGCTCAATGGCAAGGGACGGCTCCCCGACGCCACCCGCCGCCATGTCCGCGAGGTCGCCGACCGGCTGGGCTACCGCCCCTCGGCAGCGGCCCGAACCCTCCGTACCGGCAAATCGGGCCTCATCGGCCTGACCGTGACGACCTACGGGGATGAACCTTTCACCTTCACGGAGTTCGCGTACTTCGCAGAAATGGCCCGGGCCGCCACCTCGGCCGCCCTCGCCCGCGGCTACGCCCTCGTGATCCTCCCCGCCACCTCCCGCCACGACGTCTGGTCCAACGTCGCCCTCGACGGCACAGTGGTCATCGACCCCTCCGACCACGACCCCGTCGTCGCCGAACTGGTCCGACAGGGCTTACCGGTGGTATCCGACGGCCGGCCGGCCGGCTCCCTACCGGTCACCGCCTGGGTGGACAACGACCACGAGGCAGCCGTACTCGACCTGCTCGACCACCTCGCAGCGGCCGGTGCACGCCGGATCGGCCTGCTCACCGGCACCACCACCGACACGTACACCCGGCTGTCGACCACGGCCTACCTCGACTGGTGCTCCCGGGTGGGCCAGGACCCCGTCCTGGAGTCGTATCCCGCCCACGACCCGTGCGCGGGAGCGGTCGCCGCCGACCGGCTACTGGCCCGGCCCGACCGGCCGGACGCCGTGTACGGGCTCTTCGACCCCAACGGGACCGACCTGTTGGCAGCAGCTCGCCGCTACGGGCTACGCGTCCCCGAAGACCTGCTGCTCGTCTGTTGCAGCGAGTCCACGGTCTACGCGAAAACCGAACCGCCGATCACCACGCTGTCACTCAAGCCCCGACGCATCGGGACCGCCGTGGTCCAGCTACTCATCGACGCCATCGAGGGAGCGGAAAACGAACGCCCGGTCGAGCAGGTCATACCGACCGAACTGATCGTGCGGGCCTCCTCACAGCGCCGCCCGCCACGCACGACGGTCAGCGCCCCCCGCTCGCCGGACCGGGACTGAAGGCTCCGGGCGCAGCCCGGTCCCGGCTCTACCATCGGCGACAGTCCGCGCAATTCGGGAGGAAGCGCCAAGGCTCCATCGGGTCCAGCCGGATTCATCACCCCTGGTGCATCACAGAGCACGAGCCGCATTCCTATGATGGGCGGACGACACCACGGACCCGACGACCAGGGGAACTCCGAGGGTGTGCGGCAGCGCGACGGTGGTGGAGGGGTCGATGACTCAGGGGGCCGGTCAGGGACCCGTGCAGACGGAGGCGCCGGGCGACGCCCGGGCCACCGCCATGTCACACCGCGAGCCGAAGCTCCCCCGGCAGCCCGGACCCCACGGGTTCGGGCAGTTCGGCCCCGCCACCTACCCCGGCCCGTACGGCGCCCCCACAGCTGCGGCCCCGCATCCAGGCCCCTACCTGGGTACCTGCTCGACCACCAGCGAACCGACAGAGCCTGTGGCCACGGACGAGTACACCCCGACCCAGCGGGACCTGCCCGTGATCACCGGGCCGGGCAGCACCCTGCAGATCCACAGATCATCCGGAGAGCCGGCCCCCGACGGACCGGGGCCGCTCTACGTCGTCGGCGACGTGCACGGCTACCTCGACGAACTCCTCGCCGAGCTGCGCGCCCAGGGCCTGGTCGACGCCGACGGCCAGTGGTCGGCGGGCAACGCCCGGCTGTGGTTCCTCGGCGACTTCACCGACCGCGGACCGGACGGCATCGGCGTCATCGATCTGGTGATGCGGCTGTCCGCGGAGGCCGCAGCCGCGGGCGGCTACTGCAAGGCCCTGATGGGCAACCACGAGCTACTGCTCATCGGCGCGAAGCGCTTCGGGGACACTCCGGTGGGCTCCGGCGCCGGCACCGCGACCTTCCAGGCCGCCTGGTTGCTCAACGGCGGACAACACACCGACATGGAGCGCCTTGAGGACGTCCACCTCCAGTGGATGTCACGGCTGGACGCCGCTGCGCTGGAAGACGACCACCTACTCCTGCACTCCGACACCACGGCCTACCTCGACTACGGCTCGTCCATCGAGGACGTCAACGACACCGTGCACGAGGTACTCACCCGCGGTGACGCCGGGGAGTGTTGGGAGTTGTTCCGGAAGTTCACTCGCCGGTTCGCCTTCCGCGATGAGGAGTCCGGCCCGCCGGCCGTGCGGGAACTGCTCGATGCGTACGGCGGCCGGCGGGTGGTCCATGGCCACAGCCCCATTCCGTACCTACTCGGCGTGGTCGGTTCCGAGGACGGCGAGGACAGTCCCCGGCCGACCGTCGAGGGACCACACGTCTACGCGGACGGGCTTGCGGTGGCGATGGACGGCGGCGTCACCATGGCCGGCAAACTGCTCGTCGTGCAACTGCCGTTGGGGCAGTGAGCATTCATCCGGCATCTGCCGATAGCCCAGCCGAACCCCTCATTTACGGAAAGACTCTGTCTCCACACGGCATGGTCGCCCTACTATCGGCTTGTCCATAGCAGGCTCTCCTCCGTTTCCGCCGACTGCCCGGATTTCCTGCACCGGCGTACGGCCCTACGGAGCATCGGGGGATGCACATGACCAGCGCTCCGCACCTGCTGGCCGAGGACCGGCCGGAATTCGAACGGCTCCTCGACGAGGCATTGCGCACCGCGCCAGGACGCCGGGAGGCATCCACTCTGGGTGAGCAGCTCAATACCGAGCAGTTGCGCAGGATGGCGCTCAATGCCGAGCCGATACTCATCTCAGCCGCCGCCGCGGAATACGAGCACTATGTGAAAGTGCGGGAAGAACTGAGAGAGCCCGGGAACGCCGGCGCACTTTCCGGGGACACCGGTGCGAAGGGCGCAGATGGCGCCGGTGCCGGCGCGATCGTGACCGTACTCGCCCCACTCCTGGCGGGCACCGCCTCGGTGATCTTCCTGCTGAGCGGGTACGCCCTCAAGCTCATCGAGCCGGAACCGGCCTTCGCGGGCACCCTGGTCACCGCCGGCTGGCTCTTCGCCGGCCTCACCGCGATCGGCATCCTCTGCGCGGCCATCGGACTGCTCCTGACGGCGTTGCGCAATGGTGCCACCGCGGTGGCGGCGGACACCGACGAAGCCGTCCCCGACGAGGTTCACCGAGCCCGGGAGGCCTGGCGGCTCGCCCTGCTGGAACGAGGCATCCTGCCCTTCCTCCACGAGGCTCTCGCGAAGGCCGACGAACGCGGCGACTCCGCAGCCCCGCCACACCGTTCCCCGGGACTGATGCCCCGGCTGGGCTTCAGCAGCCCCCAGTTCAGCAGCCCAGCCCCCCGCGCGGACGACCCGGCGCCCCGTCCGCGCTTCAGCAGCCCGGACTACAGCGGACCGGAGTTCGGCGGCCCGGACCACGACGAACCGGGCGCACCGCCCGTTCGCTGATCGCCCCGCAGCGAGGGAGTCCACTCGGCGGTCCACCGAGGCGGGTCGGCGCCGGGACGCCATTTGTCCTCCTGCTCCGCCGCGGCTGCACCACCGAAGCCCACGGAGCGGCCGAACATTCCCCACCGATCGGCTCTAAGCTGAACATAAGGCCCGATGCCGTACGTGATCGCGCGCCCAGGCCCGGTCAACGTCTGTTCGCGTGTGCGCTCCGTGCAGCACGGCCCGGGTTGATGGACACGTCCGCCCCCAGCGCGGCCGGACCCGGGTCGTCGGCGTCCGGCCCGCGAGAGGGGCCCTGTCATGGCTGCCACGAACAACCGCGGCGAGATCGAGGCCGACATCAAGCAGACCCTGGGACTGGTGCCGCACTTCTTCTCCGCGATCCCCACCGAGCTGCTCGGTCCGGAATGGGAGCTCTTCAAGAGAATCGAACTCGGCCAGACGCTCATTCCCAACAAGTACAAGGAACTCATCGGGGTGGGCCTGCACGCCGAGACCAAGTGCCGGTTCTGCAGCCTGTTCCACAGCGAGGCCGCCAAGCTCTTCGGGGCGACTGACGAGGAGATCCAAGAGGCCGTCCACTACGCGAAGTCCAGCCTCGGCTGGAGCGCCTACATCAACGGCATGCAGGAGGACTACGACCAGTTCGCCAAGGAGCTGGCGCAGGTCACGGAGTACGTGCGGTCCCAGGCCGCCTGATGGAACTGGAACGGGTCCGGCCGATGGTGCTGCGCGGCACCTTCCACGCCTACGAACTCGCCGCGCTGACGGCAGCGGCACGCTTCGTGGTGGAGTCCGCGCCCGCCGAGGTGCCGAAGGAGTCGCTGGACCAACTGGCCCAGCTGCTGAGCGAATACGACCAGCAGGTTCGTCGGCTCTCCGGCCGGCAGGGCTGAGCCGCCACTCGGCTCAGCCCCGAACGAGGGAGCACCGGCGAAGCCGCGATGCCCCCTGCGGGCAGGCCCGGCCCGCGCCTCCCCCCGAAGGACGCGGGCCGGGAAGCCTACGCGCGGGACTCAGTCCGCCAACGGCAGGTACACGCGGTTGCCCGAAGCCGCGAACTCCGCCGACTTCTGCATCATCCCCTCGGCGATCTCCGCCTCGGTGGCGGCGTTCTCGTCGCCACCGAACTGCTCGCTGATGCTGCGGCTGATCTTCATCGAGCAGAACTTCGGACCGCACATGGAGCAGAAGTGCGCGGTCTTGGCCGGCTCGGCCGGCAGCGTCTCGTCGTGGTACTCGCGGGCCGTGTCCGGGTCGAGGGCCAGGTTGAACTGGTCCTCCCAGCGGAACTCGAAGCGCGCGTCGGAGAGCGCGTCGTCCCACTCCTGCGCACCCGGGTGCCCCTTGGCCAGGTCGGCTGCGTGCGCTGCGATCTTGTACGTGATGACGCCGGTCTTGACGTCGTCCCTGTTGGGCAGGCCCAGGTGCTCCTTGGGCGTGACGTAGCAGAGCATCGCCGTACCCCACCAAGCGATCATGGCCGCGCCGATGCCCGAGGTGATGTGGTCATAGGCCGGAGCCACGTCGGTGGTCAGCGGGCCCAGGGTGTAGAACGGGGCCTCCTCGCAGATCTCCTGCTGGAGGTCGATGTTCTCCTTGATCTTGTGCATCGGGACGTGGCCCGGGCCCTCGATCATGGTCTGCACCTGGTGGCGCTTGGCGATGGTGTTCAGCTCGCCCAGCGTCTTGAGTTCGGCGAACTGCGCGGCGTCGTTGGCATCCGCGATCGAGCCGGGTCGCAGACCGTCGCCGAGCGAGTAGGTGACGTCGTACGCCGCGAGGATCTCGCAGAGCTCCTCGAAGTTCGTGTAGAGGAAGTTCTCCTGGTGGTGCGCCAGGCACCAGGCAGCCATGATCGATCCGCCGCGCGAGACGATGCCGGTCTTCCGGCGCGCGGTCAGCGGCACGTACGGCAGCAGCACGCCGGCGTGCACCGTCATGTAGTCCACGCCCTGCTCGGCCTGTTCGATGACGGTGTCCTTGTAGATCTCCCAGGACAGTTCCTCCGCCCGACCGTCCACCTTCTCCAGCGCCTGGTAGAGGGGCACGGTTCCGATCGGGACGGGGGAGTTGCGCAGCACCCACTCACGGGTGGTGTGGATGTTACGGCCGGTGGAAAGGTCCATGACCGTGTCGGCACCCCAGCGGGTGGCCCAGGTCATCTTCTCCACCTCCTCCTCGATGGAGGAGGTGACGGCGGAATTACCGATGTTGGCGTTGACCTTCACCAGGAACTTCTTGCCGATGATCATCGGCTCGATCTCCGGGTGGTTGACGTTCGCGGGGAGCACCGCGCGACCGGCGGCGATCTCCTCGCGCACGACCTCGGCAGAGACGTTCTCCCGGATCGCGACGAACTCCATCTCCGGGGTGATCTCGCCACGGCGGGCGTAGGCGAGTTGAGTGACGGCCGCCCCGCCACGTCCCCGTCGGGGCAGTCGGGGACGGCCCGGGAAGACCGCATCGAGGTTCTTGAGTCCACCGCGGGGCGAGGTGTGCTTGATGCCGTCGTCCTCGGGGCGCACCGGACGGCCCGCGTACTCCTCGGTGTCGCCGCGGCTGATGATCCAGTTCTCGCGCAGCGGCGCAAGGCCGCGCCGCACATCGGTGTCGACGGTCGGATCGGTGTAGGGCCCGGACGTGTCGTACAGCGTCACGTCCCTGCCGTTGGTGAGGTGCACCTGCCGGACCGGCACCTTGAGGTCAGGGCGGGAACCCTCGACGTACCCCTTGTGCCAACCCGGCTTCCGCTCTTCCTGACCGCCCTGGCTGGTGGCAGGCGTGCGTGCGTCCTGAATGGTCATGAGACCTATCTCCCTACGCCGGCATTACCCGGTAACAGGTTCGGCGGTCGACGCAGCCTCTTCCCGTACGTGCGTACGGTGATCAGCGCCCTCTCAGCCCGGTGCTCCGAGCTCCCGCGTGTGCAAAGGTGCCCCCACGCTAGCGTCATGCCTGGCGTGCTGAACAGTGGGCCCCCTCATCTCTTGCGATGATCAGTCGGTGACCTTTTCGCCGCAGACTGACGACGATCCGCAGCACGACCGCGACCACGGTTACCGCTCCCGCCCCGGATCCCAGCCTCCGGCGGTGCCTCCGCGCGGGCCCGGGGTCCCCGGTCAGGGCCGCGCGGACGAACCCGAGGGCCCCCCTGACCACGGGCACGGGGGGCACGGACACAGCCACGCCCACGGTCCGGCTGCCCCTGTCTCCCGGCATCTGCGCAAGGTCATCGCCGCCGTCCTGGTCCCGTTCGCCGCGGCCGTTCTGGCAGGTCTGTTCGTCCTGTGGCCGGGTGGGAGCACGGCACAGGACCGCACCGGCGTCGGCTTCGACCGGCAGACCCAACAGGGACGCGTCACCGCCCTGGCACGGATCGACTGCAAGGAGGTGAACGCCTCCCAGGTGCCGCCCACGGGGGACACCTCCACGGCCGAGGGCCGCGAGGCGGTGGACGCCCAGACCGGGCAGTGCCGTAGGGCCACGATCGAGGTCACCACGGGTCCGGAGAGCGGCCGGACCTTCGTGGAGATCGTTCAACCCGGGGCACCGCGCCAACTGGAACAGGGCCAGGAAGTAGTCGTGGCCTATGCCCCGGACGCCCCTCGGGACCTGCAGTACTCCGTCACCGACGTGAACCGCAAGCTCCCGGTCGCCTTGCTGGCTGGGCTGTTCGCCGTAGCGGTGATCGTGGTCGGGCGGATGCGCGGCCTGACCGCGCTGATCGCCCTGGCCGTCAGCTTCGCCGTACTGACCATGTTCATCTTGCCGGCCATCCTCCAGGGGTCCAATCCTCTGGTGGTGGCGGTGGTGGGGGCCAGCGCCATCATGCTGATCGCCCTCTACATGTGCCACGGGTTCAGCGCGCGAACCTCGGTGGCGGTCCTCGGAACCTTGATCTCGCTGCTGCTGATCGGCGTGTTGGGATCGTTGTTCATCGACTGGGCCTTCCTGAGCGGAAACACCGATGACAACACCGGTCTGATCCACGGCCTGTACCCGGACATCGACATGAGCGGCCTCCTGCTCGCCGGAGTCATCATCGGTTCGCTGGGCGTGCTCGACGACGTGACGGTCACCCAGACCTCCGCGGTGTGGGAACTACACCAAGCCGACCCGGCGATGGGACCGCGGGCGCTGTACCGCTCCGCCATCCGGATCGGACGTGACCACATCGCCTCGGTGGTGAACACCCTGGTACTGGCATACGCGGGCGCCGCACTGCCGCTGCTGCTGCTCTTCTCGATCGCGCAGAGCAGCGTCGGGACAGTGGCCAACAGCGAGTTGGTGGCCGAGGAGATCGTCCGCACCCTCGTGGGTTCGATCGGTCTGGTCGCCTCGGTTCCGGTGACCACGGTGCTCGCCGCCCTGGTGGTGTCCGCCGACCGCCCGGGGACATCGGCCGGCGGCACGGACGCCGGATCCGGGCGCAGGGGTCGGGGACGACGCCGAAAGCCGTGACCAGCACCTGCGTCGGCCCCGCAGCAGACCGGGCCGGTCCCGCGCGCCCTCAGCCCGCGTCCTGGTCCCACCCGCCCCGTCGGACTGGGCGCCACCGACCGGACGACAGCACCGAGCAACCTCGGCGGTCATGACGCAGCGTAGTCACCACAGCGGCGGTCCACCCCTGTCGAGCCGACCGAACCCACTGAGATCCAGCCATCGCTCCCCTTGGCTCAGCCCGCGTTCTCCCCGGCGAGGATGCGGTCGAGGGCTCGTTCCAGGTTCTCCTCGAAATCACCCATGGCGCGCTCCTGGCCCATCGGCACCAGCCGGTCGGTCCGGTCCAGGAAGGCCACCAGGGGGGCGGCGCCGACCCGGAACAGAGCACGGTCACCACCCACCTGTAGGCGGATGTGGACGTCTGACAGCTCTTCGGGGTCCGTGGGAGCGATGTGCACATCACCGTCCCCGCACGGCTTGTTAATGCCGTCGAGGAGTAGCTCCCGCCCGAACGCCCAGGTCACGGGCGCATCGCCGGGGAGGTGGAAGGTCAGGCGCACCGCGTACGGATCCTGTGCGTCGTAACGGAGTTCCACCGGAATGCGGAATGCGAGCTCCTCCGAGACGAGGAAGCTCATCATGACCTCTGCCTGTACCGACTCGCGCATAGCCAACCCCGCTGTAGTGGTAAGTGGCCGGGAATGGTCCCTCAAGGCCCTCTTGACGCAATCGTGGTGGAAGCGCTAGTAGATCACAAGGAGTGAGTTTTCAGATACTGATAGAGATCGAGAGGGCACTCAACAGCGCGCCTACTTCCCTTTGTAGTCGATTGACTGCGGAGAGCAACCGCTGTTCCTGGTGCAGGGGAAGGGAAATGGCCAGGGTTGCCGCGGTCTCACCGGCCGCAACGGGAATCGCGGCGCACACCGTTCCCAGCGCGTACTCCTGGCGCTCGACCACTGGTCCTGCGCCTTCCAGCGCGCCCATGCGGTTCTCGAAGGACCGCAGATCACGCAGCGTGTACGGAGTGATGGCAGTCATCGCGTGCCGGTCGAAGTGGTCCTGACGGACCTGTTCGTCCACCTGCGCCAGCAGGCACTGGCCGATCGCGTGTGCGTGGGCGGTCTGCCGGAAGTCCGCCCACTCCTCGCACGCCGGGCTGTTAGGGGTGTCGGACACCCCGACCAGTTCGACCTCGCCTTCGCGGTAGACCGCGAAGTAGACGGGCGCACCGATCACATCGCGAAAGTGCGCCAGCGAATCAAGGATCATGCTGCGACGTTTCTGCTGCATCCCTCCGGCCCCCAACCGCTCAGCCGCCGGACCGAGCAGGAAGACCCCGTGTTCCCTGCGGACGTAGCCCTCGTGACTGAGGGTGCGTAACAGGTGGTAGGCCGTGGGAAGGGGCACCTTGGCCTCGCGGGCCAACTGCTTGGCCGGAGCTCCCCCGGGATGGGACCCGACGGCTTCGAGGAGCCTCAGCGCCCTCTGCACCGAAGTGATCAAGGTCGGGACAGCGGCGTTGTGGGCCGTTGGCAAAGCTCACCCCCGGGCGCGTGGCGGTGGGCCGACGGCCCACTGACAAGGACCGCCCGGCACGGCACTCCGCCCCGTGCGCCGTTCCACGGCGCTCGGCGGCTCCTCCCGCACGATCCACCCGGTCTAACGACTCAGGCCGCGCCAGGCGGCGGGTCCGCCTACCACTCGTTTCCGGAAGACTTCGAAGAACCGGCACCGCTGAACTTCCTTACGACGAAGATCAGTCCACCGACCAGCGCCACGAAGATCAACACCTTGAACAGCAGGCTGATGATCCAACCGAGCACCGTGGTGATGACGCCGCCGAACACGAGGAGGGCGAGGAGCGGCACCGCCACCCACTTCACCCAGCCGGGCATGCCTGCGAATATCTGCCGAACGCCATCCATCGTCTCCACCTCTCCCGCTGTACCGGACCGCTTCCGGCTTCTCACACACCCCGATGCTAAGCAGGATCTCCAGCCGATCGGACGGCCTCGGGCCCTTGGACTCCCCTGATTCCACCCTTAGGGACAGCGCTGCCCGATGTGGCCCTCCTCACCTACGTACCCGGGGTGGATCAGCCTTCCGCGGGCGAGAAGACCACCAGCACCTTCAGGTCCTCCGAGATGTGGTGGAACTTGTGCGGCACCCCGGCCGGCACGTAGACCACGCTGCCGCGCGCCACCAGGGTCGTCTCCTCCCCGACCGTGATCGAGGCCCGGCCGCTGACGACGAAGTACACCTCGTCCTGTCCGTGCGGCTGTTGGGGGTCACTCTGCCCGGCGTTCAGGGCGTACAGCCCCACCGACATGTTCCGCTCCCGCAGGAACTGAAGGTAGGCACCGCTGTTCGCGACGCGTTCCGCCTCTAGTTCGTCCAGCCGGAAGGACTTCATCGCCGGGCGCCCCTTAGGTGTGTGATCCGCAGATCTGCCGATGTCCACCACCGATCATCTCTGCCACGATCGGCCTATGACGAATTTCCTCGTAAGAACGCTCGCCAACGCCGGCGCCCTGTGGGTGGCGGTCTGGCTACTCAAGGACATCACGCTCACCGGCGACAGCACGAGCCGCGAAGTGCTCACGCTGATCCTGGTCGCCCTGCTCTTCGGCCTGGTCAACCTGATCGTCAAACCAGTGGTGCGGCTGCTGTCCCTCCCTCTGTTCGTACTCACCCTCGGGCTGTTCACCCTGGTGGTCAACGCACTGATGCTGCTGCTGACCTCGTGGCTGGCCGAGAAGTTGGACCTGAGCTTCCACGTGGAGGGATTCTGGACGGCGGTGGCCGGTGGCCTGATCATCAGCATCGTCTCCTGGGCGCTGAACATGCTGCTCCCCGACGGTGACTGAGTACCTGCCCGTGGCCTACCGCGTGTGCTTCGTGTGCACCGGCAACATCTGCCGGTCGCCGATGGCCGAGGCCGTCTTCCGGGCCCGAGTCCGGGAAGCCGGGCTCGACGGCCTGGTGGTCGTGGACAGCGCCGGTACCGACGGTTGGCATGAGGGTGACGGGGCCGACCCCCGCACCCGCACGGTCCTGGACGCGGCCGGCTATGACCTCGACCACCGGGCGCGCCGGTTTCAGGCCACCTGGTTCGAACGCCTCGATGTGGTGATCGCCCTCGACGAGGGGCACCTGAGGGAGCTGCGCGGACTGGCTCCGACCGCGCACGACGCCGCGAAAGTACGGCTGCTACGCGGCTACGACCCAGCGGCGGACCCCGGGGACCTCGACGTACCCGATCCGTACTACGGCCAACTGGGCGGGTTCGAGAACTGCCTGTCGGTGATCGAATCAGCAAGTGACGGACTGCTCGGGGCCGTCCACGAAGCACTCAAGGAGCGAGCCCCATGAGCGATCCGCAGGCGAGCGGCGGCCCCACCAGGCGGGCCGCCGCTGTCGGTGAGGGAACCCGCGCGGTACGGGCAGGGCTTCCCGAAGCGGTCAAGAACGAGCCCACCCTGCCCGGACCCGTGTTCGCAGCCCACTTCCACCTGCCCGGCGAAGTCGGCGGCCCCTACACCTACGGCCGCGACACCAACCCCACCTGGACCCTGCTGGAAGCAGCGATCAGCGAGCTTGAAGCACCGGGCCAGAAAGGGGTCGAAACAGTCGTCTTCGCCTCCGGCATGGCCGCGATCTCCGCCGTCCTGCTCTCCCAGACGCGGGCGGGTGACACCGTGGTCCTGCCGGACGACGGCTATCAGACACTGCCCCTGCTCAGCTCCCAACTGAGGGAGTACGGCATCGAGGTCCGCACCGCACCGACCAGGGGGGACGCTCAGTCATCGATCCTCTCGGGGTCCAGGCTGCTGTGGATCGAAAGCCCTTCCAACCCGGGCCTCGACGTCTGTGACATCCGCCGGCTGGTGGCCACGGCCCACGCCGGGGGCACCCTCGTCGCCGTCGACAACACGCTCGCCACACCGCTGGGGCAGCGCCCCTTGGAGCTCGGCGCCGACTTCTCGGTGGCCAGCGGCACCAAGGGCCTGACCGGGCACGGAGACCTACTGTTGGGCTACGTCACCTGCCGCGATCCGCAGCTCACGGCCAAGGTACGACAGTGGCGCAAGATCGTCGGCGCGATCTGCGGCCCGATGGAAGCCTGGCTTGCGCACCGGTCGCTGGCCACGCTCCAACTTCGCACCCTGCGCCAGTGGGACAACGCCCTCGCCCTCGCAAGGACACTGACCGACCGGGAGGAAGTCGGCGGCGTCCGCTACCCGGGGCTTCCGCGGGACCTCGCACATGAAGTGGCGGCCGGTCAGATGCGTGGTTTCGGTGGGGTGGTCTCCTTCACGCTCCCCGACCGAGCCCACGCGGATCGCTTCCTGTCCGCACTGAGCCTGGTGGAGGACGCGACGAGCTTCGGCGGCGTACGGTCCACCGCCGAGCGGCGGGGCCGCTGGGGTGGGGACGCCGTCCCAGAGGGCTTCATCCGCTTCTCCGCGGGCTGCGAGGACACCGACGACCTGGTGGCGGACGTACTGAACGCCCTGGACTCGGCAGAAGACTGAGCGAAAGCGGCGAGAGGAACTGGAGGCCCGCGGGTGGACGGGCCGGACCTCCCCCCTCGCGATCCGACCCGTCCGGTTCCCGCCGCTGCCCACACTCCTGGGCTACGCGCGAAGAACCACGCGGACAAGGCTAGTTGACTCTGCGTCAGAGTCCAATCACCAAGGCGACAGGGTCCTATTCGCATACTTATAGTTGAAGGCTCTCCGGAGGCGCTGTCTGACCGAGAGGGGCTCCGCAATGGATTTGGCCCTGTTACACACCTTCGTCGCCGTGCACCGGGCCGGGTCCTTCACCCGAGCCGCCGCCCTGCTCGGACTCTCCCAGCCCGCCGTCACCTCCCAGATCCGCACCCTGGAGAAACAGTTGGGGCGCCCGCTGTTCCTCCGCCAAGCACGTGGCGTGACCCCCACCAGCATCGGCGAGGAACTCGCCCTCAAAGCAGCCCCGCACCTGGATGCACTCCTGGAGATCGCCGACGCCGGAGTGCACCAGGAATCAGGCACCCGGACCCTGCACCTGGTCGGACCACCCGAGTTCACGACCCTGCGAGTGCTGCCCACGCTGACCGGCCCGGACACCCTCCTGCATGTCACGCCCCACCCCCAGGCGCGCGGCCCACGGCTGCGCGTCTCCTTCGTGAGCAAGGCGAACCAGGCCGTGGAAGGCCTCGCCGGCGGTCTCCACGATTTGGCGATCACCACGGCGCGCCCCCGCAGCGGCCCCTTCACCGCCACCGCGCTCTGCGACGAGGAGCACGTACTGGTCGCCTCCCCGGCTCGCGCCAAGGAGATCGACCTCGCCTCGCTGGCCACGACCGGCCCCGCCGCCCTAGACGGCGTGCCAGTGATCGAAGTGCACGCCTCCCTACCGCTGGTGGCCCGCTACTGGGCCGCCGTCTTCGACACCTGCGCCACGGCCCCCGCCGCCGTGGTCGCACCCGATCTACGAGCAGTCCGCGCCTGTGTACGGGCCGGGGCGGGCGTCGCCGTACTGCCCCGTTACCTCTGCGAAGCGGATCTCGCCCAAGGCCAACTGATAGCCCTGCTGGAGCCTGCCGTACCACCCCTGCGAACCTATTTCCTGGTGGTGCGCACCGGCACCCTCGGCAGACGCTGCCTGGCCTGGGCTCATGAGCGGCTACTACGCGCCGCGAGCGCCTGGTGACCGGTTGCCGAAAGACGGCGTGGAATCCGACCTCGGCCGATGCCTGGAGTTTGGAAAGTGCCTGACCGGGCCACTCTTCTCCCATGACCGAACGGCCCGTGGTCAAGCGCACCGCACGCGCCATCCTGCTCGACGGCAGCGACCTCATCCTGATCAAGCGCACCAAGCCCGGGGTCGATCCCTACTGGGTGACCCCGGGCGGGGGAGTGGAACCCGAAGACAGCACGGTGGTGGACGCACTCCACCGCGAAGTGCACGAGGAACTCGGCGCGAAGATCACCGACGTGGTGCCCTGCTTCGTCGATACCGTCGAGCACATCGCCGGTGGCGGAGTCACCGGCGTCAAAGTGCAGCACTTCTTCGTCTGCCGGCTGGAGTCCATGGACCCGGGTCTGCGGCACGGTCCCGAGGTGGACGAACCCGCAGGGGAGTACGAGATCGTCCGGGTGCCCTTCAGCAGGGTAGGCATCGCCGCCGTCCACCTCGTCCCGCTGTCCCTGCGCCACTACCTCGACGGCAACATCGAGGGCGTTCGCGCCATGCACGCACCCGACCTCGGCTGAGGGCAGCCAGATGACGGCGCCCCCTGGACACCCAGACGGCCCGCCCTCAACGACCCGCCGCCACCAACTCCTCCAACGCATCGTGTCGAATCCGCTCGTCCGGGATGCCGATGCGCCTGAGGGCGTCGACACCACTGCGGATTAGACCCAGCGGGCCGGATATGTAGGCGTCGTAGTCGCTCCACGGACCGTTCGTGCCCACCGCCTGAGGCAGTTGACCAGTCAGGCCGTCTGAGATCACCGGACGCACCGAAAGCCAGGAGTAGGAACGCTGCATGCCCAACAGGGTGTCGATGTCGTAGAGGTCGTGATCGCTGCGCGCCCCGTAGAAGACCTCCACGGGCCGTCGTTCGCCGTGCTCGGCCACGTCCTCGACCAGAGCCTTGATCGGCGCGATCCCCGTACCGCCGCCCAGACAGAGCAGGCCGTTGTCGGTGCTGTGGTCCACCACCATCGACCCGCTGGGCGGCCCGAGTCTGAGGACGTCCCCCGGCTGGGCGTGCCGCACCAGTGCGGTGGACACCCACCCCGCCGGAACGGCCTTGACGTGGAAGGACAGCAGACCATCTGCGCGCGGGGCGGAGGCGAAGGAATAGTGCCGCCACACGCGTGGCCACCACGGGGTCTCCAAGCTCGTGTACTGCCCGGCGAGAAAGGGATAGGGCTGGTCCGTTCGGACCGTCACCACGGCTACCTCAGGGGTGCGCAGTTCATGGCTGACGATCTCCGCCTGCCACCACGCGGGAGTCCGGGACTCCTCCTCCGCCGCCGCATCGATCATGATCTGTGAGATCGTCGTGTACGCACGGACCCAGGCTCCTTGGGCGGCAGGGTCCCAGCTCTGCTCCGCGTACCGTGATAACGCCCCGATGAGTGCCTCGCCGACCACCGGGTAGTGCGCGGCCATGGTGCCGTACTTTCGATGGCCACGTCCCAGCCCACGCAGGTAGGGGGCGAGCACCTGGGGGCTGTCAATGTGCTCAGCGGCCATCAGCAGCGCCCGCAGGAGCCGGTCCCGCTGCACGTCCATCGCAGCGGGGAACAGGCTGCGGAGCTCAGGATGCCCGGTGAAGACCAGAGCGTAGAAGTACGACGTGACCTTGTCGGCGATCGGTGCGATCTCCGCGAGCGTGCGGCGGATCAGCACGGCATCGGGCGACGGGTCGAGCGGATCCATCCAGTGCCTCGCTTCGAGCATCTCGGTCGATCTGCCTGCGGTCATGACTCACGGAGCCGGAGGACCGGTCGTCGCAGCATGCCAGCGGAGGGGCGACGTGGGAGGGAAAAGTGAAATTCCCGCCTTTCGAACCCCTTTTCTCGTTACCATCCCTTGTTTTCCGGTACGCCACCATGCGTGCACGGCATTCCGGATCGGCCCAACGCATAGGCCTCACGTAGATCGCGCCCCTCGTAAACGTGGGTCGCCACTCGTGCGAGCGTCACCTTTGCGTTGACCGCCACCGATGTGGGCACGGCGGCGAATAGGGCCGCATCTGTCATCGAGTCCCCATAGGCCACGCACTGGGCCCGGGTCACACCGAACCGTTCACAGAGCTGGTCCGCTATGGAGACCTTGGCTTGTGGAGTGAGGACCCCCGCCACGTCCAACGGCTGGGTGAAGGGAACCGCAGGGAAGCGGGACCCGTATGCGGCGTGCGCCCCCCACTCCAGGAGCAGCTCCACGAAGAAGGAGGGACTGAGTGAAATGACAGCGCAAAACTCTCCGGCCTCCTCGATCTGCCGCCACACCTCACGGATACCCGCCAACCAAGGGGCCCCGTCGAAAGCCGCCCGTACCTGTGCCGGCGTCAGGCCGGCCCACAGCTCATGGACCCGCTCGGCATACTCCGGGGGACCGATGAGCCGCTCCGAGAACTCCCGCTCGACCCCTTGGATCTCGGCACTCAAACCGAGTTGCTTGGAGATCTCCACCGGAGCGGCCGAGCCGTACATCAGCGTGCCGTCGAGATCGAAGAGGTGGAGTGCCGTCATATGCGTGAGGCTAGTACGGCTGTTTCACGTGAAACAGCCAGTTACATATGTCTCGGTCACACCTCTGGCCTGTTCCTGTCGCCAGGGACCCAGTCGTGTTTCACGTGAAACAGCCCTCAAGAGGGCATATCGCAACCTGGTGCCAGCCAAAATACGCTGGACCAACCCCTGCCGGGTGAGGGACCCTACCTCCGTGCCGACACAGCCCCTGACTTCGCTCGACTTCCGCCACCTCAGCATCAAAGACCTGAGCCACTGCTCCGATCTCTCCGAAGATCGGGGGTGGCCCCGCGAGGAGCACAAGTGGGGGCTCCTCCTCTCCGCCGGGCTCGGCTACGGACTCGACGCCCCCGACGGAGCAGGACTTGCAGCCTGCTGCGTGGTCACGAGCTACGGCACCCCGGGCAGAGAACCCTCGCTGCACGCGATCGGAATGGTCCTGGTCGCGGCGCGCTATGCGCGCCAAGGGCTCGGGAGGCGGTTGATGGCCCATGTACTGCGGGAAACACACCCCGTACCCGTGACCCTCCATGCGACCCCGAACGGGCAGCCGCTTTACGAACAGCTCGGCTTCCAGGTCACCGGACGCTCCGAAATGCTCCTCGGGAACTTCATCCCGGACCCCGGCCCGGCCGACGCTTCCATCCGGCAGGCCGTGGCCGAGGACCTTCCCGAGATCCTTCGCCTTGACCACGAGGTCTTCGGTGCAGACCGCACCTCCATGCTCGCCCGCCTCCCGGCATTCGCCGACCACCTTCTGGTGGCCGAGGCCGGAGGGCGACTCACCGGCTATCTGGCAGCGTGGCCCAACGGGGAAACCCATGTGGTCGGCCCACTCGTCTCGCAGGACTCCGGCACCGCACAATCGCTCATCTCCGCCCTGGGTGCCCGCACGGAACGGCCACTGCGGACGGACGTCGACGAGCGCCACGGCAAGCTGCTGGCCTGGCTCAAGGACCACGGACTGCGCACCGTCGCCACCAATGCCGTCATGGTCAAGGGTGCAGGGGAACTGCCCGGCGACTGGACTCGGCGGTTCGCTCCCCTCACGGTCGCGGCAGGCTGAGCCGCTTCTAGGATGGCAGCCATGATCGATCAAGAACTGAACATTCGTCCGGCTACGGAGACGGACCTTCCGGAGATCATCGCTCTGCTCGCCGCGGACCAACTCGGAGCCACCCGCGAGAGCCTGGACGACCTCGCCCCGTACCGTGCGGCCTTCCGGCAGATATCAGGCGACCCGAACCAGAAGCTCATCGTCCTCGAACGTGGCGGGCGGGTCGTCGGAACCCTGCAACTCACCATCGTGCCCGGCCTCTCCCGCAAGGGATCCACCCGCTCGATCATCGAGGCGGTACGCGTCCACGCCGACGAACGGGGCTCGGGGCTGGGCGGTCAGCTGATCAACTGGGCCATTGCGGAGTCGCGTCGAGAGGGCTGCCAGCTGGTCCAGCTAACCTCGGACGCCACCCGTGAGGACGCCCACCGCTTCTACGAGCGGCTTGGCTTCACTGCTTCGCACCTCGGTTTCAAGCTCGCACTCTGACCACCCACCGGCCAGGCCCTGGGGAACCTTCACGGGCTGCTCACACCTGGCCGGATCGACGGGCCAGGTGTGAGCAGCCGTCCCTCAGCGCCAGCCCAAGGGGTCCACCCCACCCGGAATGGGCACCTGCGGGTCGTAGGGCAGTCGGGAGAAGACGAAGGAGCCCAGGTCGAGATGGCTCAGCGAACCATCTGGGCGCCGCACCGCACGGAGCGTCTCCCCCGCGTAGTAGCCGTTGAGTCCGGTCCAGGAGCCGTCCGCCTCGGCGCGGAACTGCGAGGCCCTGCCTCCGGCCGCCACCGGACCCAACTCCAGCCCACCGGCCGGCAGCACCTTCAGGAGGTAGGCGGCGGTCCCCCAGTACCAAGGGCCGGTCAGCTCCAGCAGCGCGGCATCCAGACCCGCAGCAGGTCGCCAGGGCTCCGGGATCCGCGGCTCTGCCTCGGCCACGATCCGCACCAGATCGGCAGCCACTGTGGCAGCAGGCAAGCCAGAGGTGCAGTTCGCCAACACCACGGCGGCCACGTCATCCGCCTCACAGGCCCACAGTCCGGCCATGAACCCTGGAAGGGAACCACTGTGGCCGGTCATGGCCCGACCACCGACACTCCACAGCTGCAACCCCAGACCGTAGCCCGACTCCACCACGCCGCCCTCCGGTGGAGCCACATGAGCACGCATTTCCGCGACGGACTCCGCGCACAACACCCGCTCATCACCACGGGAGAGGAAGACCGCGAAGCGCGCCAGATCCTGAGCCGTGGACCAAAGGACCCCGGCCGGGGCCATCAGCCCTAGGTCCTCAAGCGGCTCCGGCAACATCACGTCCGCCCAGGGGTGGACGGCCCAGCCCGCCGCATGCGGCTTCACCGGCTGTACCGTGGTCCTCCTCAGCCCCAGCGGCTCCAACACCTCCGCCCGCAGGGCTTGCTCCCAGGAACAGCCTCGAACCGCCTCCACCAGTGAACCCAGCAGTGTGAAGCCGGGGTTGGAGTAGTGGAAACGCCGTCCAGGAACATGTCGGAACGGCTCGCCTCCCAGCACGTCCGCCAGCTCCGGACGCAAGGCCCCGGGCGAGCGTTCCCACCACTCGCCCGGAGTCTCGGCCGCCAAACCCGCGGTGTGCGAAAGCAGTTGGGCGATGGTCACCTCACCCGCGCCCGTACCGGGCAAGTGCTTCTCCAGGGCGTCTTCGAGGCTCAACAAGCCCTCGTCACGCAGACGCAGGATGAGCACAGCTGTAAAGGTCTTGGTGATCGAGCCGATCCGGTACTGCACATCACCGTCCGGCCCTTGGCCGGCCACCGACGACCGCGCCCCTTGCCAAACGGTGTGTCCGTCTCGCACCACGGCAGCGACCACCGAGGGGGCCCGGCCCTCTGCCTGGGCCACCGCCAGGCGATGCGCCAACGCCCTTTGTGTGGCGCCCAGAAGACCAACAAACACGTGCTGCCCAGATACGTCCTGCTCAACGGTCATACAGAGGATCTCGCATTCCGGTTCATAGCGCATCGCGCTGTCCAGCGGCTTCTCAACCCATCCCGGTCATTGTCTCTGCACACGTCCGCTGATTTCGCAGCATTTCCGTGGAACGCCAGGGCCCTCCGTGCATCTCGGCACTCGGGGCAGGAGTGCTCACCGGGGCGGTAAGTCCTGGCCCGCCAGACCCAGATGCCTCAGAACCCTTCGGGCCGTTCCACTTCGCCCCATGAGTTGGATCGCGCTGCTTCTAGAGCTGTACGGTGCCGTGCCTGCCGCGGAGTTCTGCCAGTTCCTCGGCCGGTTGTCCGTCAGGAGAAAAAGGTCATCAAGGCTGCGGTGAGTTCAGCGGGAGTGTCTTCCTGCACGAGGTGGCCCGCACCAGGAAACAGCACGAGATCTGCTGCCGGGATCACGGAGGCCAACTCATGAGCCTTGTGCACGGGGATCCATTCGTCATCCTGGCCCCAACAGACAAGGACCGGGATGTCGATGGATCCGTAGTGTCCCTGGATCTCATCGGTGAAGCGCTGGTCGGCCTGGGTGATCTGGCGATAGAAGGCCGGCTGTCCCCGCTCTCCGATCCAGGGCTCCACAAGCCGTTCGAGGACGGCCGGGTGTAGTCCGGGGCTGCTGGCCGAACTGACGTATTCGCGTACCAGAGCGCGGTGAAGGCTCGGCGGCAGCTTCTCGAAGACCTTGGCGTTCTCGCCGACCAGGCGGAAGAAGGGCGATCCCCAGGGTGCCAGAGCAACCGGGTCGACCAAGGCAAGCCGACGGTAGCGTGCACCGTGCAGGAGGTGGGCGCGCAGGGCGACGGCCCCTCCGAAATCGTGCGCGACAACGAGCGGCTCGGACAGTTCCCAGTGCTCCAGGAGCTCGGTGAAGATCCGGCTCTGCGCGGACAGCGAGACGTCTTGGCCATCGAACTTGCTCGACACGCCGTAGCCAGGCATGTCCCAGACGAACAGCTGGTGATCGACCGCAAGGGCACGCGCGACACCGCGCCAGACGTAGGAGGAGAACGGGGTCCCGTGCAGCAGGACCACCGCGGGGGCAGAGGGGTCTCCGAGGCGCTCCCAACGGACGTCTCCTGACGTACTACGAAACGTCCTGGACAACTCCCAGTCCCGCACCGCGTCCCCTTCCTTCGGTCCCTTCCGCTGTACGGCCTTTGCATCCTACGTTCTGCCAGTTGGTCAGCGAGGGCGCGCAGCAGACGACCCCGCAGAGATCAGTGGTCGAGCGCGTCCCCACGGCCGACCATGCCGGCTCTCGGTCTCGGCCCGCCCCAACAGGAGACCCCTTCCCCAAAGCGGCCGGCTGCCAGCCGCCGCCTCGGAGCGCCAACCGCGCTGTGGATCGCGGTCGGCGTGCACCTCACCTCGCCAGCCTGGTGTCAAAGGGCTTCCATTTCCCGGCCGTACGACGGAGGCCCACCGAGACTTCGCCGATCCCACGCGACACACACCCGCCTGCGAGAGATCGACAATCCGAGCGGAGTGCGCCTCGCCGCCCTCTAACTGGCAGCCAGTAGGATCTCGCCGCCGGCGGCATAGCTCGGCGCTGTGACCTGCGACTTCGGTGGTTCTCTCATGGCTTGGCCAATGAGTTGTCTCACACCGCCGTGTCTTTTCCCCTGGGCTTGATCCGCTTTGACGGACACTCCTGATCAGGGGCTTCGCCCCCGGAAGGATGATGTCCATCATGGAGAGCATGGGGAAGAAGAAGCC
>NZ_JBIAGC010000054.1:4929-38804 GCF_042869595.1 Streptomyces sp. NPDC006879 | reverse complement strand
GTGTGCGTCTCTGTGGTGGTGGGGGTGTGTGTTTGTTTTGTTTTTTTTCTTTTTGTGGGGGGGGGGGCCCCCCCGCCCCCCCCGCCGGGCGCCGCGCCCCCCCCCCCCCCCCCCCCCCCCCCCCCCCCCCCCGCCCCACTCGTCAGAGGTACTGACCGGTGTTGGCCACCGTGTCGATGGAGCGCCCGGTGTCCGCGCCCTGCTTTCCGGTCACCAGGGTGCGGATGAAGACGATCCGCTCGCCCTTCTTACCGGAGATCCGAGCCCAGTCGTCGGGGTTGGTCGTGTTCGGCAGGTCCTCGTTCTCCTTGAATTCGTCCACACAAGCCTGGAGCAGGTGGGCGACCCGAAGACCCTTCTGGTTGTGGTCGAGGAAGTCCTTGATGGCCATCTTCTTGGCCCGGTCGACGATGTTCTGGATCATCGCTCCGGAATTGAAGTCCTTGAAGTACAGGACCTCCTTGTCGCCATTGGCATACGTCACCTCAAGGAAGCGATTCTCCTCGGTTTCGGCGTACATCTGCTCGACGACCGTCTGAATCATGCTGTGCACGGCGACGTCGGGCGAACCCTGGTGCTCGGACAGGTCGTCTCCGTGTAGGGGCAGCGTCGCCTTGAGGTACTTGGCGAAGATGTCCTTGGCCGCTTCGGCGTCGGGGCGCTCGATCTTGATCTTCACGTCGAGGCGACCGGGCCGCAGGATGGCCGGATCGATCATGTCCTCGCGGTTGGAGGCGCCGATCACGATGACGTTCTCCAGGCCCTCCACACCGTCGATCTCGGCCAGCAGCTGGGGGACGATGGTGTTCTCCACGTCCGAGCTGACGCCCGATCCACGGGTGCGGAAGAGCGACTCCATCTCGTCGAAGAAGACGATGACGGGGGTGCCCTCGCTGGCCTTCTCCCGCGCACGCTGGAAGACCAGGCGGATGTGGCGCTCGGTCTCGCCGACGTACTTGTTGAGGAGCTCGGGGCCCTTGATGTTGAGGAAGTACGACTTCCCCGCGGGCTGCCCGGTCACCTCGGCGACCTTCTTGGCAAGGGAGTTGGCGACCGCCTTGGCGATGAGCGTCTTGCCGCAGCCAGGGGGGCCGTACAACAGTACGCCCTTGGGCGGGCGCAGTTCGTGCTCCTTGAAGAGGTCCGGGTAGAGGTAGGGGAGCTCGACCGCGTCACGGATCAGCTCGATCTGGTTGCCCAGGCCGCCGATCTTGTCGTAGTCGATGTCCGGGACCTCTTCGAGGACCAGTTCCTCGACCTCGCTCTTGGGCACGATCTCGTAGACGTAGCCGGAGCGGGGTTCGAGCAGCAGGGCGTCGCCGGCGCGGATGGTGACGTCCAGCAGCGGCTCGGCGAGCCGCACCACCCGCTCCTCGTCGGTGTGCCCGATCACCAGGGCGCGCTCGCCGTCCTCCAGGATCTCCTTGAGGGTGACGATGTCCCCGGCGCGCTCGAACTCCATGGCCTCGACCACGTTCAGCGCTTCGTTGAGCATGACCTCTTGGCCACGCCGGAGGTCCTCCGGGTCCACGCTGGGGCTGACGTTCACCCGGAGCTTGCGGCCCCCGGTGAAGATGTCGACGGTGCCGTCCTCGTTCGCCTGCAGGAAGACACCGAATCCGGCCGGCGGCTGGGCGAGCCGGTCGACTTCCTCCTTGAGGGCCACGATCTGGTCGCGGGCCTCACGGAGCGTGTTGGCGAGCCGTTCGTTCTGCGCGGATACGCCGGCCAGGTTGGTCTGGAGCTCGACGATCCGCTCTTCGAGAATTCTCGTGTGCCGCGGAGAGTCGGCGAGCTTACGTCGCAGGACGGCGATTTCCTGCTCTAGATAGGCAACCTGACCGGCGGGGTCTTCAGACCCCCGCCCCGGCCGGATGCCGCGGTTGATGTCGTCGTCGTGGGCTGCCACGGTCCTCACCTCCTCCAAGGGGAGCTGGACGCTTCCTGACCCTACCTGGGCTGGTGGTGATTGAAACCCCTAGATCACAAAGACGGTAGGGGCGTGTCCGATCTTCACCCTTGCGTACTCCCTCACGCCAGGGAAATACCCACCCATCAACATCGGAAAGCAGCCGGTTGTAAGGTCGAACCGTTCAACACCCATCAAGCCTGGCGCGACTTGCGTCAGACAAGGTCACAGAACCAGCAGGGAACGGCAGGAGACATGAGCGTGCAGCAAGGGCAGGACCTGCTGGAAGTCTGGATCGACCAGGACCTGTGCACGGGCGACGGGATCTGCGTGCAGTACGCGCCGGAGGTCTTCGAACTCGACATCGACGGGCTCGCCTACGTCAAGGGCACCGAAGAGGAACTGCTACAGGCCCCCGGCGCGACAACACCCGTTCCACTGCCGCTCCTCCAGGACGTCGTGGACTCCGTCAAGGACTGCCCGGGCGAGTGCATCCACGTGCGGCGCGTGACCGACCAGGTCGAGGTCTACGGACCCGAGGCCGACTGAGCGAGGCCGGCTCGATCCTCCGCGAACTCCGGCACCCAGAGTGAACGATCACCCACCCTGGGATCCGTCGGGAGCCGCCTCCTTCAGGAATTTCCCTCCGTCCCAGCGCCACTTGGCCGCCAGCACCTCATCAGGGCAGCAGCGCGGGACCTCGGTCGAGGAGTAGCCAAGGAGGGTGGCGGTGACCGCGCCGTCGCGTACCGCGACACCGGTCGCGTTCTTTCGTTCGGCGGGATCGAGCAGGGTGGCCACCACCCGGGCCTCACCTGCCTCGCCCCTGGTCAGCACGTACACCCCGTCCGGTGGGGTTCCGGATCCCGCTTCGCAGCCGACCACGGCCACGGTCTCGGGCCTGCCGTCACCGTCGAGGTCACCGCTGGTCGCGGCGCTGACCTTCTGCGGGGCTCCGTGACAGTCGAAGGGGTACGCGATGCCGGCCGGATCGGGGGCGGTCACCACGGGCGTCGGCCCCCGCCCGGAGCCGGGGCGGGCCTCGGAGACCGTGGCCGTCGCCTGATCGGGTTGGACGAACCCTGCGAGCGCGACGACGGCAGCCAGGGCCGCGGCGGTCGCGACCCAGTGCACGGCGGTGGCGCGGGTGTGGGCCAGTTCCGGGACGGCGGGGTTGTGCACGCTCGGAGTCTCCAGTGCTGAGGGGCGAGTCAGCATCGTGCCACACCCCCCTGCGCCGTGGAACGCCCGGGTTTGTAAAGCTCGGCGACGGTAGGCGCCTGACCGCCCAACGAAAGGACGTCGCCGCCCCGTTCACCGTCGTGAGACGGGAACGGGGCGGCGACGTCGGGTGTTTGCCGGGAAGTCAGCCGCGCGAGCCGGAACCACCGGACTGGCTGCCGGGACCTTCGTAGTCCTCGCCGTAGGCACCCTTGGCCGGGCGACGCCGGCGCAGCGGGGGCTCGACACCGTCGGCCAGACGCCGGGCGGTGACGAGGAAGCCGGTGTGGCCGATCATCCGGTGGTCCGGGCGGACCGCCAGGCCCTCGACGTGCCAGTTGCGGATCATCGACTCCCAGGGCTGGGGCTCGGCGAAACAGCCGATCTCCCGGATGGACTCGACGGTCCGGGCCAACTGCGTGGTGGTGGCCACGTAGGCACAGAGGATGCCACCGGGGACGAGCGCCTTGGAGACGGCCTCCAGACACTCCCAGGGGGCCAGCATGTCGAGGATCACGCGGTCGACGTCCGTGTCGGACAGGTTGTCCTGGAGGTCGCCGACGGTCAGCTGCCAGGCGGGGTGGGGGCCGCCGAAGTAGCGTTCGACGTTCTCCTTGGCGATGTCCGCGAAGTCGGCCCGGCGCTCATAGCTGTGGAGCATGCCCTGATCGCCGATGGCACGCAGCAGGAAGCTGCTGAGCGAGCCGGACCCCACCCCCGCCTCGACGACGCGGGCGCCGGGGAAGATGTCGGCGAAGGCCAGGATCTGGCCCGCGTCCTTGGGGTAGACCACGGCGGCGCCGCGGGGCATGGACAGGACGTAGTCGGGGAGCAGGGGGCGCAGCGCAAGGTAGGCGACGTTCCCCGTGGTACGGACAACACTGCCCTCGGGAGCGCCGATCAGCTCGTCGTGCGGGAAGGAACCCTTGTGGGTGTGGAAGTTCTTCCCGGCTTCGAGCGTGAACGTGTAGTGGCGTCCCTTGGGGTCGGTGAGCTGGACCTGGTCCCCGACCTTGAAGGGCCCGCGTCGGCGGGCGGCACCGGTCGGTTCGGACATACGACCAGCCTACCGGGCACTAGGTGGTGGGTCGTGCCATGGCCCGGACGAAGGCCTTCTCCACGTCCGCCGCGGAGAGCACCCCGTAGATGGCTCCGCTGGACTCCAGGACGAGGTATTCGGTGGCCGGGTGGGTGCGCAGGGTGTCGAGGAGTTCCTCGCCGCCGAGCTCCGCGGAAACCTTCATGCCCTCGGTGAGGTCCTGGGCGAGGGAACTGACCGCGACCCAGGGTCGACGGTGTTCCGGGATGCCCACGATGGCGCTCTCGCGGACCAGCGCGGTGGGGTCGCCGAGCCCGTCGACGACCACCAGGGCCCGCGCCCCGGCCTCGTTGGCGCGGCGCAGGGCCTCGGAGAGTGGGGTGGCGGACTCCACTGGGACCGCACGACGGGTGAGGGTGCGGGCGCGCAGGTCGGGGAGGCGTTCGCGTAGCCGGGCCATCCGGAGGCTGTTGCCCGCCCCGGTCCAGATGATCGCGGCGAGGATGGCGGCCAACAGGGCATCGGTGACGGTGTCCATGCCGCCGATGGCCTCGGTGTCGTTGCCGAGCAGGCCGGTGTGGGTCAGCATCGGCAGTCCCAGCAGCACCGTCACGGCCAGGCCACGGCCGACCCAGGCAGCGGCGACCGTACCGTGCATGGGCTTGCCCGTGATGCCCCAGACGACAGCGCGGAGCATCCGGCCTCCGTCCAGGGGAAGACCCGGCAACAGGTTGAAGGCGGCGACGATCAGGTTGGAGATCATCAGACCGGCGAGCAGGACGCCGGGGACGGTCCCGGGCTCGACGGCCTGCATGCCGGCGTAGAAGACTCCCGCGAGGACCAGCGAGAGCAACGGGCCGACGAAAGCGAGGACGAATTCGCGCCCCGGCGTCTCGGATTCCTTCTCGATCTCGGAGACACCGCCGAAGAACTGCAGCTGGATGCGCCTCACCGGCAGCTTGAAGCGGAGCGCGGCGACGGTGTGGGCCAGTTCGTGGACGAGGACGGACGCGTAGAAGGCGACGGCGAAGAACAGCGAGACGAGGTAGCGGGCCGCGCCCAGCTCGGGCAGGATGCGGTCGAGCTGGCCGCCGAACACCCAGGTGATCAGTGCGGCGACGAGGAACCAGCTGGGTGCGACGTATACGGGCACACCGAAGGGCCGGCCCATCAGGATGCCGCCGCCGGGCGACTTGCCGCCGGTTCCCTTGCCGCCGGAGCGGGGCCCTTGGTTCTCGCCGCTGCGGTTGCTGTCGGCGCTATTGGCCACGATGCCCCTTCATTCGGATCATTCGGATCTTTGGATCGCTGTCCCTCAGGGTCGCACGGTGTGATACCTCGATCATGCAGTGCGAGGGGGTTCGGCGTCGATGGTATGTGCGCGCTGTCGGTGTCCGGCCTTAGGGTCTTGTGCCATGACCAAGAGTCCCGGTACCGGACCCGCCGACGCCGCCAGGCCCACCTCGCTCTCCCCGTCCCGGGCGAGCGACTTCATGCAGTGCCCTCTGCTGTACCGGTTCCGGGTCATCGACAGACTGCCGGAGAAGCCCAGTGAAGCGGCTACCCGGGGAACCCTGGTGCATGCGGTGCTGGAGCGCCTCTTCGACCACCCGGCTCAGGAGCGGACGGCACCCCGGGCCGCGTCCTTGATCCCGGGCCAGTGGACCCGGTTGGTGGAGTCGAAGCCGGAGCTGGCGGAGCTGTTCGCCGAGGATCCGGGCGGGGAGCGCCTGGCACGGTGGTTGGAGGAGGCGCAGTCGCTGGTGGAGCGCTGGTTCTCGCTGGAGGACCCGACGCGGCTGGAGCCGGTGGAGCGGGAGTTCTTCGTGGAGACCGAGCTGGACTCGGGGCTGCGGCTGCGCGGGATCATCGACCGGGTGGATGTCGCTCCCTCCGGCGAAGTGCGGATCGTCGACTACAAGACCGGCAGGGCACCCCGCCCGGAGTACGCCGAGGGCGCCCTGTTCCAGATGAAGTTCTACGCACTGGTGGTCTGGCGACTCAAGGGCGTGGTGCCGCGGCGGCTGCAGCTGGTCTACCTCGGCTCGGGCGACGTGGTGACGTATGACCCGGTGATCGCGGACCTGGAACGGGTCGAGCGCAAACTGCTGGCGCTCTGGGAGGCGATCTCGGAGGCGACCGCGACCGGTGACTGGCGACCCCGACCGACGAAGCTGTGCGGTTGGTGCGATCACCGCGCGCTGTGTCCGGAGTTCGGCGGTACTCCCCCGGCGTATCCGCTGGTGATCGCCCCGCGGGACGGCTCGGAGCGCCCGGCGCAGCCCTGAGCAGGTCTCCAGGGCAGAATGGGCGCGGTCTAACGAAGGAGTTTTCCGTGGCGATCCGCGTCCTGCTGGTGGACGACCAGCCGCTCCTGCGCACCGGTTTCCGGATGATCCTGGAGGCGGAGCAGGAACTGGTGGTGGTAGGTGAGGCAGGAGACGGCCTCCAGGCCCTGGACCAGGTACGGGCGCTGCAGCCCGACGTGGTGTTGATGGACATCCGGATGCCCCGGATGGACGGGGTGGAGGCCACCCGTCAGATCACCGGCCCTGACCGGTCCGGGCCGGCGAAGGTGCTGGTTTTGACCACCTTCGATCTGGACGAGTACGTGGTGGAGGCGCTGCGGGCGGGCGCCAGCGGATTCCTGCTCAAGGACGCCCCGGCCCACGAGCTGGTGCAGGCGATCCGGGTGGTGGCGGCGGGCGAGGCCATGCTCGCGCCGAGCATCACCCGGCGTTTGCTGGACAAGTACGCCGATCACCTGCCCACCGGCGAGGAGTCGGCCCCCCATTCGTTGGGGACACTGACCGAACGCGAGGTGGAGGTGCTGAAGCTGGTGGCCCGCGGGCTGTCCAACGCGGAGATCGCGGCGGACCTGTTCGTGAGCGAGACCACCGTGAAGACGCACGTCGGTCATGTGCTGACGAAGTTGGGGCTACGGGACCGTGTGCAGGCGGCCGTGTACGCGTACGAGAGCGGCCTGGTGCGGCCGGGGAACAGCTAGGTTCCACGGCCGCACCAGGCCGGCGGGCTCGGCGTGGCGGCGCCAGCCGCGGGCGGCGCCGTCAGCCCTTGCTGATCTCCCAGAACCGGAAGACCGTCGAGGCGTCCAGCGACCACTGCAGGCCGCTGACGTTCTCGCGGGAGACGGCGTACGACTTGCTCTGCCACAGCGGGATGACGGGCAGTTCGTCGGCGACGATGTCCTGGAGCTTCCCGAAGTCCGTCTCGGCAGCCGAGCGGTCGGACAGCGCGGACGTCTTGGGGATGATCTGACCCGTGATCGTGCTGTTGTCGTAGTTGTTGTCGAGGACGTTGCCCTTACCGAAGAACGGCTGGGTGAAGTTGTCAGGGTCCGGGTAGTCGGGGACCCAACCCTTCACGTAGACGCCGTACTTGCCGGCGGAGATGTCCTTCTCGTACTTCTCGTAGTCGACGGACTTGACCTCGGCGTCGAACAGCCCGCTGCTGTTGAGCTGCTTGGCGATGAGGGCGAACTCCTGGTCCGTGGAGGGCCCGAACCGGGTCGGGGTGGACCACAGGGTCAACTTGACCTTGTCGGTGATACCGGCCTTGCGCAGGACCTGCTTGGCCTGGTCGGGCTTGGGGCTGTCTCCGTAGCGGTCGAAGAAGGCCGTGTTGTGGGCGGCGATGCCCGAGGGGATCATCGAGTACAGCGGGGTGACGGTGTCGTGGTAGACCTCGCTGACCAGGGCCTCACGGTCGATCAGGTAGGCGATCGCCTTGCGGACGGGCAGCTGGCTGACGATCGGGGCCTTGACGTTGAAGACGAGGTACTCGACCTCGGCGCCGGTGCCCTGGATCACGTCGAGGTTGGCTTCGTTGGAGCCGCCCTTGCCGAGGGCCGCGATGTCCTTGGCGGCCAGGCCGCGGAAGGCGAAGTCGATGTCGCCGTCTTCCAGGGCGGCCTTGAGGTTCTCCTCGTCGTTCTTGAAGAACTTCAGGGTGACGCCCTTGTTCTTGGGCTTGGCACCGCCCTTGTACTTCTCGTTGACGGAGAAGACCGCCTCCTGCTCGCCGTAGGAGTCGAGCTTGTAGACGCCCGATCCGATCGCCTTGCCGTCGGTGCGCAGTTCGTCCGCCGGGTACTCGGTGTGGTCGACGATCGAGCCGGCACCCGAGGCGATCTTGCTGGGGAAGGTCGCGTCGGAGGACTTCAGGTGGAAGACCACGGTCTTGTCATCGGGGGTGTCGATGCTCTTGATCGAGGCGAGCATGACGGCCGGGCCGTTCTCGTCGTTGATCTTCAGCGTGCGCTCGAAGGAGTACTTGACGTCCTTGGCCGTCAGGTCGTTGCCGTTGCTGAAGGTCAGACCGCTGCGCAGGGTGCAGCGGTAGACCGTGCTGTTGCCGCCCTCGAAGGCGCAGTTCTCGGCCGCGTCGGGAACCGGGGTGGTGCCGCCCTTGGGGAAGCTCAGCAGCGACTGGTAGACGTTGTTGAACAGCAGCCAGGAACCGGGGTCGTAGCCCGTCGCCGGGTCGGTGGCCTTGACTTCGTCGGACATGCCCATGAGCATCGCGCCGCCGGCTCCGGCCGCGGCATCCTTCTCGGTGCCACAGCCGCTGAGAACGGTTGCCGCGAGCACTGCTCCGAGCGGAGCCGCCAGCCACTGGTTACGAGTCTTCACGGACGTGCCTCACTGTCTTGACTGACTGTTTCTTGTTTGCTGCCGGCGCGCGGACCCGCGGCCGTTTGTCGGTGGTTCATCAGCTGGTGCCGCGGCCGAGTTCCCACAGTTGGAGTTCGGAGATGGTATTCAGTGACCACTCCACCCCGGTGATGCCTTCCCAGGCCGCGACGTACTGCTTGCCCTGCCACAGCGGCAGGACGGGCACGTCTTCGGCAACGAGGTCCTGGATCTTGTTGAAGGCGCCGGCAGCCGCGTTCCGGTCAACGGCCCGCCGGGAGTCGGGGATCAGCTTGCCGCGGATCGTGTTGTTCACGTAGGGCGTGCCGAGGAAGTTGTCGGTGTCGAGGAAGGGCGCGACGAAGTTGTCCGGATCCGGGAAGTCCGGGAACCATCCGAGGCCGTAGACGGCGAACTCGCCCTCCTTCTGCGCCGGTCGGAACTGCGCCCAGGCGGTGCCCTGCACGTCCACGTCGAACAGCTTGGTCGCCGAGAGTTGCTTCTTCAGGAGCTCGAACTCGGCAGCGGTACCGTCACCGTAGTGATCAGTGGTGTAGTGCAGCGTGAGCTTGACCGGGGTCTTCACCTTGGCCTCGCGCAACAGGGCCGCCGCCTTCTGCTGGTCGCCCCCCTCGCCGTACTGGTTGAAGAAGGAGTTCACATGGCCACTGACGCTGGAGGGGATCAGTGAGTACAGCGGTTCGGCGGTCTTGCCGTACACGTCCTCGGTGAGCTCGCGGCGGTTGACGACCGCGGCGATCGCTTGCCGGACCGCCTTCTCGCCGACGGCCTCGTCCTCGGTGTCGAAGCCGAGGTAGCGGATCTCCAGCCCGTGCTGTTCCACGAGCTTGACGCCCTGGGCGGGCGTCTGTTGCTGCTGCTTGATCTGCTCGGGCGACAGGCTCCGGGCCGCGACGTGAACGGCTCCGGAGGAGACGGCCTCGTTCATGGCCTCGGAGTCCGCGAAACTGCGCAGCACGACCTTGTCGTTCTTGACCTTCAGGTCACCCCGGTACTTGGGGTTCTTGGTGAAGACCGCGCGGACCATCTCGTCCCCGTCGACTTCGGCCTTCATCGTGTACGGGCCGGAACCGTCGACCTCGAAGCCCGCCCGGAGCCTCGTGGCCTCATAGGTCTTGCTGTTGACGATCCCGGCGGCGGGGGTCGAGAGCTTGTACGGGAAGGTCGCGTCCGGGCTCTTGAGGTGGAAGACCACCTCGTCGCCGCCCTTGATCTCGATGGCGTCGAGGGTGGAGAGCAGCGTTGCCGGGCCGTTCTCGTCCTTGATGGCGAGGACCCGTTCGATGGAGAACTTGACGTCCTGCACGGTGATCGGGTCGCCGTTGGCGAACTCCAGGCCCTTGCGCAGGGTGCAGCGGTAGCTCTCGTTGGTCCGGTCGGTGAAGCGGCACTGCGAGGCCGCTTCGGGCACCGGCTCCCCGCCGCCGCGGGGTATGTGCATCAGCGTCTGCACGGTCTGGCGCAGGACGTTCCAGGCGCCGGCGTCATAGGCGTGCGCGGGGTCGAAGGGAGCGGGAGCGTCATCAGCGGTCTGGAACCGGTCGGTGGTGCCCACCACGATCGCGCCGTCGCTCGACGCCCCACCGGTCGCCGTGCCACAGCCGGCCAGTACGGGGGTGAGCAGGCCGGCGGTGGCCAGCACCAGGATCTTGCGGTTCATCTAACGGAGTTCTCCCTCAACCGGCACTTGGTTCACTGCGGCGAAAAGGGCACTTCGCTGCGGACCGCCCGTTCAGGGCGCAACGATCGGGCCGGTGCAAGACGATCGGTCCACGCAGACCTGCACGGGGTGTGTGTCAGGGCCACGGAGGTGCGGCGAAGTACCCACTAATGACCTTAGTGGGCCCGGCAGGGGTGGCTGGAACTAGCCGGAAGGGCTGCGAGTTCGCCCGTAATCGCACGGTGATGACCGCGCTCCTCGCTGCTGATGTCGGACAGCGGAAGGATTGGGACAGCGATCAATCAATGCGGACACAAGGGAATACTCTGAGCCGCCGAAACCGGAGCGAACGCCCCGTGGCGGGTGACCAAGGTCACCCGCCACGGATGGGGATCGAATGGAGAATTCCGGTCCGCACTGGCTTGGACCGCACGAATTGCGGGAGACCTGGGTGCCAGACGGGCGGCATTCCGATGAATCGAAGGTGTCGAGGTCAGTTCATCCCTGCGATCAGCCCTCGGAGAAAAGTCAGGTCCACGTCCTCCAAAGAGCCCACCACGGTACGGCCCGGGGCCGGCAGGATGCCGGTCACCGAGGGCACCGCCACGACCCGACAGCCGGCAGCCTCAGCCGCGGCCACACCGGTGGCGGTGTCCTCGATGACGGCGCACCGCGAAGGGTGTGCGCCCAACCCCTTGGCCGCCAGCAGGTACGGGTCGGGGTGCGGCTTGGTGCGACCGACCTCGTCTCCGGCGATGCTCAGAGCGAACCGCTCGGGGCCCAGCGACCGCAGCACCCGGTCGATGATCTCGCGATGGGAGGCCGAGACCAGTGCGGTCGGCACGTTGTGCCGGGCCAGTTCTGCGAGCAGCCTCTCGGCACCGGGCATCAGGGGCACACCGCGGGAGATGCGGTCCACGAAGGACTCGTTGAGCAGCACGGTCAGTTCGGCCAGGGTGATCTCGGCGCCGGTCGCCTGGATCAGGTAGCCGGCGCTGCGGGTCATCGGGCCGCCCACGACGACGTCCCGCCAGGACTCGTCGAGGGGGTGCCCAAGAGCAGCGAAGACCTCCACCTCGGCGTCCCACCAGAACCCCTCGGTGTCCACGAGGGTGCCGTCCATGTCGAGCAGAACGGCCTGGAGGGCCGAGCCGTCGGCCGTTCTGGCCATGGGCGCGGGGACCGTGCTGGTCATGCGGCACACCTCCGTGAGGGGAACGAACAGGCCGGCCGCCTTCCCCTGCGGGGGACCCCCGGGGGAACAGGCGACCGGCCTGTGTGGGACCGACAAGTGTACGTCCGACCGTCGCGTGGTGCGCGGTAGCTTCCCCATGGACTCGCCGGCCCCCTGGGACCGGGGGCCGGCGGGAGCTCCGTCGGGCGGCTACCGGGCGTTGAAGTACTTCGCCTCGGGGTGGTGGATGACGATGGCGTCGGTGGACTGCTCCGGGTGGAGTTGGAACTCCTCGGAGAGGTGTACGCCGATCCGTTCGGGCCCGAGCAGCTCGGCGATCTTGGCTCGGTCTTCCAGGTCGGGGCACGCCCCGTAGCCGAGGGAGAAGCGTGCGCCCCGGTACTTGAGGTCGAACATCTCCTCCACCCTGGACGGGTCCTCACCGCCGAAGCCGAGTTCGGCACGCACCCGGGCGTGCCAGTACTCGGCCAGCGCCTCCGCCAACTGCACTGACAAGCCGTGCAGTTCGAGGTAGTCCCGGTAGGAGTCAGCCGCGAAGAGCCCGGCGGTGGCCTCACCGATCCTGGAGCCGACCGTGACCACCTGCAGGCCGACGACATCGGTCTCCCCCGAGTCCTCGGGACGGAAGAAGTCAGCGAGGCACAGCCGCTTCCCGCGCCGCTGGCGCGGGAAGGTGAACCGGGTGCGCTCGTTGCCCTGCTCATCCAGGACGATCAGGTCCTCGCCCTTGGACACACAGGGGAAGTAGCCGTAAACCACGGCCGCCTCCAGCAGGTTCTCGGTGTGGAGCTTCTCCAGCAGACCGCGCAGCCGGGGGCGCCCCTCGGTCTCCACGAGCTCTTCGTAGCTGGGGCCGCCCGCCCGAGCCTGCTTCAGCCCCCACTGGCCCTTGAAAAGCGCGCCTTCGTCCAACCAGGAGGCGTAGTCCTTCAGACCGATGCCCTTGACGACCCGGGTGCCCCAGAACGGCGGCGTGGGTACCGGGTTGTCGACGGCCACGTCGGACCGGCCGCCGGGCTCCTGCGGCTCCTCGGGCGCGGCCAGCGGGGTGTCCCGCCGTGCGACGCGGCGCTGTTTCAGCTCGGGCAGGGTGGCACCGGGCACTCCGCGCTTGACTGCGATGAGCGCGTCCATCAGCCGCAGCCCTTCGAATGCGTCGCGGGCGTAGCGGACCTCGCCCTCGTAGATCTCGTGGAGGTCCTGTTCCACATAGGCCCGGGTGAGGGCGGCGCCGCCGAGGATGACCGGGTAGGTGGCCGCCAACTTGCGCTGGTTGAGCTCCTCCAGGTTCTCCTTCATGATCACCGTCGACTTCACGAGCAGCCCGGACATGCCGATGACGTCGGCCCGGTGTTCCTCGGCGGCTTCCAGGATCGCCGAGACTGGCTGCTTGATACCGATATTGACCACGTTGTAGCCGTTGTTGGACAAGATGATGTCGACGAGGTTCTTGCCGATGTCGTGGACGTCACCGCGGACGGTGGCCAGCACGATGGTGCCCTTGCCCTCTGCGTCCGCCTTCTCCATGTGCGGCTCCAAGTAGGCGACCGCGGCCTTCATCACCTCAGCGGACTGGAGCACGAAGGGGAGCTGCATCTGACCGGACCCGAACAGTTCACCGACGACCTTCATCCCCTCAAGCAGGGTGTCGTTGACGATGTCGAGGGCCGGCCGGGTCTGGAGGGCCTCGTCGAGGTCCGCCTCCAGACCGTTCTTCTCACCGTCGATGATGCGGCGCTGAAGCCTCTCGTCCAACGGCAGGGCCAGCAGTTCCTCGGCCCGCCCGGCCTTCATCGACTTGGTGGTGGCGCCCTCGAAGAGCTCCATCAGCTTCTGCAGCGGGTCGTATCCCTCCGCCCGCCGGTCGTAGACCAGGTCCAGGCACGTGCGCACCTGCTCCTCGTCCAGCCGGGCGATGGGCAAGATCTTGGAGGCGTGGACGATCGCCGAGTCGAGGCCGGCCTTGACGCACTCGTCGAGGAAGACGGAGTTCAAGACGATGCGGGCGGCGGGGTTGAGGCCGAACGAGATGTTCGACAGGCCGAGGGTCGTCTGCACATCGGGGTGGCGACGCTTGAGTTCCCGGATCGCCTCGATGGTGGCGACGCCGTCACCCCGGGACTCCTCCTGGCCCGTACAGATGGTGAACGTCAGGCAGTCGATGAGGACGTCACACTCGCGGATCCCCCAGTTGCCGGTGAGATCGGCGATGAGCCGCTCGGCGACGGCCACCTTGTGCTCGACGGTTCGGGCCTGGCCCTCCTCGTCGATGGTGAGCGCGATCAGGGCCGCACCGTGCTCCTGGGCGAGGCTGGTGACCTGTGCGAAACGGGAGTTCGGGCCGTCACCGTCCTCGTAGTTCACCGAGTTGATCACGGCGCGGCCACCGAGCTTTTGCAGTCCGGCCCTGATGACCGGGACCTCGGTGGAGTCCAGCACGATCGGCAGGGTTGAGGCGGTCGCGAACCGGCCAGCCAGCTCCTCCATGTCGGCGACGCCGTCACGCCCCACGTAGTCGACGCACAGGTCGAGCATGTGCGCGCCTTCGCGGATCTGGTCGCGGGCCATCTCCACGCAGTCGTCCCAGCGGGCGTCGAGCATCGCCTCACGGAACTTCTTCGAGCCGTTGGCATTGGTCCGCTCGCCGATCGCCATGTACGAGGTGTCCTGGCGGAACGACACGGTCTGGTAGAGCGAGGACGCGCCGGGCTCCGGCCGCGCCTGACGCTGCCCCGGAGTGAGGCCACGGACCCGCTCGACCACCTGTCGCAGGTGCTCGGGGGTGGTGCCGCAGCAACCACCCACCAGGGACAGCCCGTACTCGCGCACGAAGGTCTCCTGGGCGTCGGCGAGCTCGGGGGCGGTCAGCGGGTAGTGCGCGCCGTCCTTGCCGAGCACGGGCAGGCCCGCATTGGGCATGCAGGAGAGCGGGATCCGGGCGTTGCGGGCGAGATAGCGCAGGTGTTCGCTCATCTCGGCCGGGCCGGTGGCGCAGTTCAGACCGATCATGTCGATGCCGAGCGGCTCCAGCGAGGTCAGTGCGGCACCGATCTCCGAGCCCAGCAGCATCGTCCCGGTGGTCTCCACCGTGACGGAGCAGATGACCGGCACGCTCAGCCCGAGGGCGTCGAGGGCGCGGCGGGCACCGACCACCGAGGACTTGGTTTGCAGCAGGTCCTGGGTGGTCTCGATGAGCAGCGCGTCTGCGCCGCCGGCCAGCAGGCCCTCCGCGTTGGCCTGGTAGGCGTCCCGGACTGTCTCGTAGGAGATGTGGCCGAGCGTCGGCAGCTTGGTGCCCGGGCCGATGGAGCCCAGTACCCAGCGCTGCTGTCCGGTGGCGGCGGTGAACTCGTCGGCGACCTGGCGGGCGATCCGCGCGCCGGACTCGGACAGCTCGTGGATGCGCTCGGGGATGTCGTACTCGCCCAGCGCCGAGTGGTTGGCTCCGAAGGTGTTGGTCTCCACGCAGTCCACACCCACGGAGAAGTACGCCTCGTGCACGGAACGTACGATGTCCGGGCGCGTGACGTTGAGGATCTCGTTGCACCCTTCGAGGTTCTGGAAGTCCTCAAGGGTGGGATCCTGCGCCTGGAGCATCGTCCCCATGGCCCCGTCGGCCACCACCACACGGGTGGCCAGGGCTTCGCGGAGGGCGTCCGCCCGGGTCTGGGCGTCGGTGGGCGAGGTCGGCAACGAGGCCATGGATGTGCTCCCTGGAATGCGACGGCTGTCGGCTTTGCACCTTCTGCTCGAAGGTGCACGGGCTCAGAGTAACCACGTGAGCCGCGAGCCGGTGAAGGCGTCCCACGGGCCGGACGGCATTCTGTGGCCGGGCGCGCCACAGGGGGTGTGCAGCGGGACGCGGCCTTGACAGACTTTCCCAAGAGTGCGCGAGGTCGACATCGACCGATACTGTTCAGCATTGTCGAACTGTATTTGCGCTAGATCATCAGGAGGCTGCGCGATGGCACGGAACATCCAGTCGCTCGAAAGAGCTGCTGCGATGCTGCGGCTCCTCGCGGGCGGTGAGCGCCGGCTCGGCTTGTCCGACGTGGCATCCGCCCTCGGGCTGGCCAAGGGCACGGCCCACGGGATCCTGCGCACCCTGCAGGCCGAGGGCTTCGTCGAACAGGACGCCGCTTCCGGGCGCTACCAGTTGGGAGCCGAGCTCCTCCGGCTCGGGAACAGCTATCTCGACGTGCACGAGCTGCGGGCACGGGCGCTGGTGTGGACGGACGATCTCGCCCGGGCCAGCGGAGAGAGCGTCTACGTCGGCGTGCTCCACAATAACGGGGTGCTGATCATGCACCACGTCTTCCGGCCGGACGACAGCCGCCAGGTGCTGGAGGTGGGCGCCATGCAGCCGCTGCACTCCACGGCCCTCGGCAAGGTCCTGTCCGCCTACGACCCGGTAGCCCACAGTCAGGCGCTGGAGAACGAGCGCGCAGCCTTCACGCCGAAGACGGTGACGGAGCCCTCGGGCTTCGAGTCCCTCCTGGACCTGACCCGCGCCCGGGGATGGGCATCCGACGTCGAGGAGACCTGGGACGGGGTCGCCTCCATCGCGGCCCCCATCCACGACCGCCGCCGGATGCCGGTGGGCGCGGTGGCGGTGGCCGGCGCGGTGGAACGGGTCTGCGGGCTCGACGGTGAGCTGCGCTCCGACCTGATCGCCTCCGTGCGGGACTGCGCCCGCTCCGTCTCCCGGGACCTGGGCGCCGGCCGCTTCTGACCCTCGAAGTCGCCCGTCCCTTTACACCCCACAGCGGGACTCACCCACCAGACCGAATAGTTTCGGCCACCGACGGGGGGTCTGCGCGCACCCTGGGTTTGCGCACCCTCGACGACGGGGGACCTTCGCGACCCGGGGGTTTGACCGTCACACCCCCTGGTAACGATCCGGAATTTTGGGGGTTCGAACCCTTGACGCACTCCTTAACCGGGCGGAAAACTGCCGTTCACCGGTCGGCATTGTCGAACACCTAACGGCAATACGCGCTAGAGTGTGGCGACGCCAAGGACCGGATCGCACTCACCCGAGTGCGCGGCCACCGGACGGGACCCGGTGAACCGCCCACCCCCTGGACGTAGGCAAAGGAGTCGCGGGTGTCCAGCTCCGACATCTTCATCGGCGAGACCATCGGTACCGCCCTGCTCGTGCTGCTCGGCGGTGGCGTCTGCGCCGCCGTGACCCTCAAGAGCTCCAAGGCCCGCAACGCGGGCTGGGTGGCCATCACCTTCGGGTGGGGCTTCGCGGTGCTCATCGGCGCATACGTCGCCGCGCCGAAGTCCGGCGCCCACCTCAACCCGGCGGTCACCGTCGGCATCGCCATCCAGACCGGCGAGTGGGGCGACGTTCCCGTCTACTTCGCAGGTCAGCTGCTGGGCGCCATGATCGGCGCAGTGCTGATGTGGATCACTTACTACGGACAGTTCAGCGCCCACCTGAACGACCCCGACCTGCGTCCGGACCTGAGCCAGCCCGCCGGCCCCGTGCTCGGCATCTTCTCCACCGGCCCGGAGATCCGCAACACGGTCCAGAACCTCGCCACCGAGATCATCGGCACCGCCGTCCTGGTGCTGGCCATCTTGACCCAGGGCCTCAACGGTGACGGCAAGGGCCTCGGCGTCATCGGCGTACTGATCACCGCCTTCGTGGTGGTCGGCATCGGCCTCTCGCTCGGTGGCCCGACCGGCTACGCCATCAACCCGGTGCGCGACCTCGGTCCGCGTATCGTCCACTCCCTGCTGCCGCTGCCCAACAAGGGCGGCTCGGATTGGGGATACTCCTGGATCCCGGTGGTCGGCCCGCTGCTCGGTGCCGCACTCGCCGGTGGTCTGTACAAGATCGCGTTCGTCTGATTCCGCCGCACGATCAGCCAGATTCGACTTCTCCACTCGACTTGCCAGGAGCAGACCTCATGACCACGAGCACCGGCCCGTTCATCGCGGCCATCGACCAGGGCACCACCTCCAGCCGCTGCATCGTCTTCGACCGCGACGGACGCATCGTCTCCGTCGACCAGAAGGAGCACGAGCAGATCTTCCCCAAGCCGGGCTGGGTGGAGCACGACGCCTCCGAGATCTGGACCAACGTCCAGGAGGTCGTCGCCGGAGCCATCAGCAAGGCCGGCATCACCGCCGCGGACGTCAAGGCCGTCGGCATCACCAACCAGCGCGAGACCACCCTGCTGTGGGACAAGAACACGGGTGAGCCGGTGCACAACGCGCTGGTGTGGCAGGACACCCGCACGGACACCCTCTGCAAGGAACTGGGCCGCAACGTCGGCCAGGACCGCTTCCGCCGCGAGACCGGCCTCCCGCTGGCCTCGTACTTCGCCGGCCCGAAGATCCGCTGGCTGCTGGACAACGTCGAGGGCCTGCGGGAGCGCGCCGAGGCCGGCGACATCCTCTTCGGCACCATGGACTCCTGGGTCATCTGGAACCTCACCGGCGGTACCGAGGGCGGCGTACACGTCACCGACGTCACCAACGCCTCCCGCACCATGCTGATGAACCTGCGGGACCTCGCGTGGGACGAGCGGATCGCGGAGTCGATGGGCGTCCCGACCTCGGTCCTTCCCGAGATCCGCTCCTCCGCCGAGGTGTACGGGGTGGTCAAGGACGGCGTCCTGGCCGGCGTCCCGGTCGCCTCGGCACTGGGTGACCAGCAGGCCGCGCTGTTCGGGCAGACCTGCTTCTCCGAGGGCGAGGCCAAGTCCACCTACGGCACCGGAACGTTCATGCTGATGAACACCGGCGACAAGATCATCAACTCCTACAGCGGCCTGCTGACCACGGTCGGCTACCAGATCGGCGACCAGAAGCCGGTCTACGCCCTGGAGGGCTCGATCGCCGTCACCGGTTCGCTGGTGCAGTGGATGCGCGACCAGATGGGCCTGATCAAGTCCGCCGCCGAGATCGAGACGCTCGCCTCCTCGGTCGAGGACAACGGCGGCGCCTACTTCGTGCCCGCCTTCTCCGGCCTGTTCGCCCCGTACTGGCGCTCCGACGCCCGCGGTGTCATCGCCGGCCTCACCCGGTACGTCACCAAGGCGCACATCGCCCGTGCCGTACTGGAGGCCACCGCCTGGCAGACCCGCGAGATCACCGACGCCATGACCAAGGACTCCGGCGTGGAACTGGCCGCCCTGAAGGTCGACGGCGGCATGACCTCCAACAACCTGCTGATGCAGACCCTCTCGGACTTCCTGGACGCCCCCGTGGTGCGCCCGATGGTCGCCGAGACCACCTGCCTCGGCGCCGCCTACGCCGCCGGCCTGGCCGTCGGCTTCTGGCCGGACACCGACGCGCTGCGCGCCAACTGGCGCCGGGCAGCCGAGTGGACCCCCCGCATGGACGCCGACCAGCGGGACCGTGAGTACAAGAACTGGCTCAAGGCCGTCGAGCGGACCATGGGCTGGATCGACGAGGACGAGACCAGCTGACCTTGGTCGGTAGGCCCGGATCACCGTCGTAGCCGAAGAGCTGACGAGGAGTAAGAAATGAGCAGCCTGCAGAGCGTTCCCGCCCTTGGGACGCACCCGACCGCCGGTTCCAACGCGAGCCGTGCCGAGACCAGAGAACGGCTGGCCAAGGCCACGTACGACCTGCTGGTCATCGGCGGCGGAATCCTGGGCACCTCGGTGGCCTGGCACGCCGCGCAGTCGGGCCTGCGGGTGGCCATGGTGGACGCCGGCGACTTCGCCGGCGCCACCTCCTCCGCCTCCTCCAAGCTGGTCCACGGCGGTCTGCGCTACCTCCAGACCGGGGCGGTCAAGCTGGTCGCGGAGAACCACCACGAGCGGCGGGTGCTCGCCAAGGACGTGGCACCGCACCTGGTCAACCCGCTCACCTTCTACCTGCCCGTGTACAAGGGCGGACCGGTGGGGGCGGCCAAGCTGGGAGCGGGCGTCTTCGCCTACTCCGCGCTGTCGGCCTTCGGCGACGGAATCGGCAAGGTGATATCGCCGGCCCGGGCCGCCGCGGACAACCCGGGCCTGAAGACGGACAACCTCAAGGCCGTCGCCGTGTACTACGACCACCAGATGAACGACTCCCGGGTCGCCGTGATGACGGTCCGCGCCGCCGTGGAGTCCGGTGCGGTCGTCCTCAACCACGCCGAGGTCACCGGACTGCGCATGACGCAGGGTCGGGTCACCGGCGCCGAGCTCAAGGACCGCCTGGACGGCACCGAGTTCGGGATCGACGCTCGCGTCGTGCTCAACGCCACCGGCCCGTGGGTGGACCACCTGCGGCGCATGGAAGACAAGCACTCGATGCCGTCGATCCGCCTGTCCAAGGGCGCCCACATCGTGATGAAGCGCAAGTCGCCGTGGAAGGCCGCCATGGCCACGCCAATCGACAAGTACCGCATCACCTTCGCGCTGCCCTGGGAGGACCAGCTCCTCCTCGGCACCACCGACGAGGTCTACGAGGGCGACCCGGCGGACGTACGCGCCACCGAGTCCGACGTCCAACAGATCCTGGACGAGGCCGCCTTCTCCGTGCAGGACGCCGACCTGGACCGCTCCCTGATGACCTACGCCTTCGCCGGACTGCGGGTGCTGCCCGGCGGCCCCGGCGGGGTCGAGAAGGCCAAGCGGGAGACCGTGGTCTCCGAGGGCGCCGGCGGGATGCTGTCGGTCGCAGGAGGCAAGTGGACGACGTACCGGCACATCGGTCGGGTCGTCATGGACAAGCTGGCCAAGCTGCCGGGCAGTCCGCTCACCGAGGACATGGAGCCGGTGAAGTCGCTGGTACGCCGCGTCCCGCTGCCTGGCGTCGCCAACCCGAACGCGGTGGCGCACCGACTGCTGGTGGACCGGGACCCCGGTACGCGGATGGACCTGCTCACCGCGCGACACCTGGCCTCGCACTACGGTTCGCTCGCCTTCGACATCGCGCGCCTGGTCAACGAGGACCCCGCACTGGGCGAGCGGATCCACGAGGACGGCCCGGAGATCTGGGCGCAGGTCGTCTACGCACGCGACCACGAGTGGGCCGAGACCGTCGACGACGTGCTGCGTCGCCGCACCACGGTGACGATTCGCGGGCTCGACGACGAGGTCGTACGCGGCCGGGTCGAGGAGATGCTGCGCGAGAAGGCGTGAGCTGAAGGCGCGAGCGCGCCCAGCCGAGGGGCGGTCCGGTTCCGGGCCGCCCCTCGGCGGTCCCCCGTCACGGGCCCGTCGCGGGCTGTGGCCGAGGGTGCCACAAGCCGTAGGCTGGGCCCGTACGCAAGGGGAACTTCGGAAGGAGACCTGGGTGATCGAGCTTGAGGGCGTGCCCGAGCTGATCGACCCGGTCATGGTGGCCGCGTTCGAGGGTTGGAACGACGCGGGTGACGCCGCCTCCGGTGCGGTGGCGCACCTGGACCGGGAGTGGAAGGGCGAGGTCTTCGCGGCACTGGACGCGGAGGACTACTACGACTTCCAGGTCAACCGGCCCACGGTGTGGCTGGACGGCGGTGTGCGGAAGATCACCTGGCCCACCACCCGTCTGTCCGTGGTCCGCGTGGGGGGAGACAAACCGCGCGACCTGGTACTGGTGCGCGGCATCGAGCCATCCATGCGCTGGCGGTCGTTCTGTAACGAACTGCTGGCGTTCGCACACGAACTGGGCGTGGAGATGGTCGTCATCCTCGGCGCCCTGCTCGGCGACACCCCGCACACCCGTCCGGTGCCGGTCAGCGGGGTCACCTCCGACACGGACCTCGCGCGCCGTCTTGACCTGGAAGAGACGCGCTACGAGGGGCCCACCGGAATCGTGGGCATCCTTCAGGAAGCGTGCACCCACGCCGGTGTCCCCGCAGTGAGCCTGTGGGCGGCGGTGCCGCACTACGTCTCGCAGCCACCGAACCCGAAGGCGACGCTGGCCCTGTTGAACCGGCTGGAGGACCTGATCGACCTTCGCATCCCGCTGGGTGAACTCGCGGAGGACGCAAGGGCCTGGCAGGTGGGCGTGGACCAACTCGCCGCCGAGGACAGCGAAGTGGCCGAGTACGTGCAGAGCCTGGAAGAGGCGCGGGACACCGCCGAGTTGCCCGAGGCTTCCGGCGAAGCCATCGCGCGGGAGTTCGAACGGTACCTGCGCCGCCGGGACGGCGGCCCGGGGCCGGCCAGCCCCGGCGGCCACGCCACGGAATCCGGCGACAACTCCTACCTGCGGGACACTTCCAGTGGCCGCACCCGCCCACCGCAGCGCGCCCGCGGGGACGAGGAACCGGGGGCGGGGCCGGAGGGCGCCGGTGACGAGGGCGCCCCGGAGGGCTGATCGCACCTGAGAACATGACGCAGGCCGGGCCGGACGGAGAACGTCCGGCCCGGCCTGTGCTTCTTGAGGAGCCAAGACCAGCGGGGGCACCCCCTACAGGGCCACACCCAAGAGCGCGTCCACCGCGCGGGTGACGAGCCCGGGAGCCGAGTCGTCCGTGCCGCCCACGGACTCCTGGAGCTCGACCCAACGATCCACGGCGGCCAACGCAGCGGGGGCGTCGAGGTCCTCGGCGAGCGCTGCCCGGATCTCCTCGACCAGCTCGTCGGCGGCCGGCCCGTCGGGCCGGCTGACGGCGGCCCGCCAACGGCCCAGACGGGCTTGGGCCTGCTCCAGCACCGAGTCGGTCCACTCCCAGTCGGCCCGGTAGTGGTGTGAGAGCAGGGCCAGACGAATGGCTGCCGCATCTACGCCCGAACGACGCAGCGTGGAGACGAAGACCAGGTTGCCCTTGGACTTCGACATCTTCTCGCCGTGCAGGGCAACCATGCCGGCGTGCACGTAGGCCTTGGCCATCGGGAACTCACCCGTCAGCACCTGGGCGTGCGAGGCACCCATCTCGTGATGGGGGAAGACGAGGTCGGAGCCTCCGCCCTGGACGTCGAAGCCCATGCCGAGGTGGTCCAGCGCGATCGCCACGCACTCGATGTGCCAACCGGGTCGCCCGGGGCCGAGCGAGGCCCCGTCCCAGCTCGGCTCGCCCGGACGGGCCGCCATCCACAGCATCGGGTCCAGCGGGTTCTTCTTGCCCGGGCGGTCCGGGTCACCGCCGCGTTCGGCGGACAGCAGGCGCATCGCGTCGGCGTCGAGACCGGAGACCTTCCCGAAGTCCGGGTCGGACTCGACGGAGAAGTAGACGTCACCGTCGAGTTCGTAGGCTGCTCCGGCGTCCCGCAGCCGCTCTACGAGCGGAACGATGCCGGGTATGGCCTCAACGGCTCCGATGTAGTGCTGTGGCGGGAGCATCCGCAGGGCGGTCATGTCCTCGCGGAACAGCGCGGTCTCCCGCTGGGCCAGCTGCGCCCAGTCCTGACCGTCCCGCTCGGCTCGCTCCAGCAACGGGTCGTCCACGTCCGTCACGTTCTGGACGTAGTGGACCTGCCGCTTGGTGTCGAGCCACACGCGCTGGACGAGGTCGAACGCGTTGTAGGTCGCCGCGTGACCCAGGTGGGTCGCGTCGTACGGGGTGATGCCGCAGACGTAGATACGGGCGACAGGACCGGGGACGAGGGTGATCGTCCCGCGGGTCGCGGTGTCGTGGATCTTGAGGTCGCGTCCCTTGCCAGGAAGGGCGGGGACCTCAGAAGCGGGCCAGGCATACATGCCTTGAGCCTAACCGCACGGGTGTTGGAGAAACGAACCGGATCCGAGCGTATGGCCGAACTGGCCCTCTTGCGTCGAGGCCCGTCAGGCTCTAAAGAACGATCTTCGCGAGCCCGCCACCGGACCCGGCGAGCGGGCAAGGCTCCCAGAACGACCACGGCGCACCGACCCACGCGCACAGAACCCACCTCTGTGGGGAACGCCCGCCTGGGAGCCACGGCCCCTGAGCCGCGCCACCCGAGCCGGCGACGCCCTCCAGCAACCGCCCTCAGACCGGAGGCCAGGGAATGGCAGGCCACTGCCCCGAGGGCTCGGGGTGTCGGCCGGAGGACAGCAACATGCCCACCCGCCCGCGCAAGGCCTGCAATTCGGCCGGGGTGATCAGCCCGACCAGTCGGGTGGCGAGATCCCCGCCCCCGGCCAACCCATCGGCCAGCCGGGTGAGCACCCTGACCGCCTCCGCGGTGAGCGGTTGGCCCGCCCACCCCCACAGCAGGGTGCGCAGCTTGTCCTCGGTGTTGAACGTCACCCCGTGGTCGATGGCGTAGAGCCGACCGTCCCGCCCGGGCAACAGGTGGCCTCCCTTGCGGTCCCCGTTGTTGATAACCGCGTCGAGTACCGCAAGACGGCGCAAACGATCGTCGTCGGCGTGCACCAACAGTGCCGTACGCCCTTCACCGACCTCGGCGAAGCCCACCGGCCTCCAGCCCTGACCGGCTTCCTCACCCTCGACCAACCCGAGGAGCGCAGCGCCGGGCACCGGCGTGGGCCCTTCAGCGGCATCCGCTTCCACGGCCCCGGCCAGGGTAGGGGCCGGAGCCTGCTCCGTCTCTACCCACAACTGGACCATGCCCCTGCCGTAGGGACCGTCCCGCAGGACGGTCGGCGGCACCAGACCCCACCCGGTGGCTTCCGATACCTCGTACGCGGCGACCTCACGGGCTGCCAGGGTGCCGTCGGGGAAGTCCCACAGCGGTCGCTCACCCGCGACGGGCTTGTAGACACAGGTGAGCTCCTGCCCCTGGTGGGCCACGGTGCAGTACAGCACCGCGTTGGACGCCCCCCGGATGCGACCACGCACCGTGAGTTCACCGTCCAGCAGCACGCGCGCCTCCCCCGCGGGGGCTAGGCTCCGCGACGGTATCCGTTCTGGCGCGGGCATACGTGTCCCTCCGGATCGAGCGGCAGACTGCACAGTGGGCAAGGCGGGCGACCGGCATTGACCACGTCCAGGGCTCGTTTGGCGAACGCCCGGGCCTGCGCACCGGTCAGGCGGACCCGCAGCATCGGCGGACCGTTCTCCTCGTCCTGCAGCAACCGCTCCTCCGCCTCGGCGAGGTCCTCCTCGGAGTCCACGTCGAGCTCGACGAGCGCCTGCGCCTCGACGATCATGCGCTGTTCCTCGCCGTCCCAGGCCAGCGCCATCGTGCCGACCCGGAACTCCTCCTCCACCGGCGCGTCCAACGGCGCCGTGTCGGAGACCTCGGTCGGGGCGACGGCTGGTACCGGGGCGTTGCCCCCGGTCCGGCGCACCACCTCATCCAGCAGCTCGTCGATCCGCTCCGCCAACGCCGCCACCTGTGTCTTCTCCAGGGCGACACTGGTCACTCGGGTGCCTGAGGAGGCCTGGAGGAAGAAGGTCCTGCGCCCAGGCAGACCGACCGTACCGGCCACAAAGCGGTCCGGCGGGTCGTACAGGAACACCTGACGGGGCACGTCCAGTCTCCAATTCGGCTTCGGTCGGGATAAGGGGTTCCGGGCTGGTTCCGGCCCTCGGGGCGGGCCGGGTCCGGGGCTTGCGTCTCGGCGGTAGGGCGGCCGGGGCTCGCCTAGCGGGGCCAGGCTGCCTTCTTTTCCGGCCCATCTACCCTACTGCGCCCGTCGATCATGCCGCGCCCGCATCGCCCCCGACGACCGCGTTCCCGCCATCGGCGGGCTGTTCGCCGGACGGCTCGCGGGGAGCGAGCGAGCCGAGGTCCCCGGTGTCGCCGAGCCTCACCAGGAAGGGCCGCAGCCTGGTGTAGCGGATCACCGTGACCGAGCAGGGCTCCACCGAGATCCGCTGGAACAGATCGAGGTGCAGGCCGAGCGCGTCGGCGACCAGGGACTTGATGATGTCCCCGTGCGAGCACATCAGATAGGTGGCGTCCTCACCATGTTCCGCCGTGATCCGCGCGTTCCAGTCCCGCACCGCCTCGACAGCCCGGTCCTGCATGGCCCGCATGGACTCCCCGCCGGGGAAGGCCGCGGCCGAGGGGTGCTGTTGGACGACATCCATCAGGGGTTCGTCAGCCAACTCGGCGAGTTTGCGGCCGGACCAATCCCCGTAGTGGCACTCACCGATCCGCTCATCGGTGTGCAACGGCAGTCCGGGGCGACGTTCGAGCAGCGGGCTCAGGGTTTCCTGACAGCGTTGCAGCGGGCTGCTCACGGCCGCGGCGAGCGGCAGTTGAGCCAGCCGATCCGGCAGCGCCGCGGCCTGTGCCGCGCCCCGTTCGTCCAGGGCGATGCCGGGGGTCCATCCGGCGAGGAGTCCCGCGGTATTGGCTTTGGAGCGCCCGTGGCGTAGGAGGATCAGCGTGGCCATGGGGACACCGTAGCCGCCGGTCCTGCGGTGCGGGTCGGATCGGGCCAGGGAAGAACGCGCCGAAGGAACGTCGGCAGCCATCGCCTGCCGGTCGGCGGTGGTGTTGGACCCCGCCTCGTCCCTGGCGCCACCGCGACGAAGCCCGTCGCGCCCGGCTCCGGGCTCCGGGCTCAGACGAACTCGGGCGCCGCGGTCGGCCGCCCGCCGAGCGCGTCCCTGCGCTCGGGCAGCCGCAGGTCGATCATCCGGTGCCATCCGCTGAATCTCTCGTACGCGTACGCGGCACGAATACCGGCGGCGAGGGCACCCGACTTGGCCCTCGGCCAGCGCAGGATGCGCCCCATGTGCGCCATCACGGCGAGGCTGACGTCGCGGTAGACGGAGATCTCGGCGAGGGCGCTCTGGCGCAGCACCCGATGGATGGTCCGGCCGTGACCGGCATGGACCAGGCCCAGCAGTTCCTCGTGACAGTAGGCGAGGTGGTTGTCCTCGTCCTGACTGATCATCCGTACTGCCTTGCCGACTTCTGGATGGTCACCGAAGTGCCGCACCAGCATCACCATCTGGTCGGCGGCCCGCTGCTCGGTGACACGGCTGTGCGAGAGGTAGACGACGATGTCCTCCTCCGTCAGCGGCTCCTGACGCCGGAGCTTGTCGTGGGCAAGGCCGATCCCCCGGCGCTCCAGCAGCATCGTGTAGTCCGTCTCCGGCGGCACCGGGACCGGCTCCAACCCGCGCTTGCGCATCAGCGCCTGGAAGATCCTGCCGTGCTTGTCCTCGTCGGCACCGTGCCGGGCAATCTTGGGGGCGAGGGAGCGCATGCCCTCGGGCACCAGGGCCGCAATACGTGCGTTCTCCCACCCGCCCTGCGCCTCGCCGCTCGCCGCGATCGAACAGAAGAGCCGGAAGGACTCGTCATCATCGAGGATCTCTTGGAACAAGCTCCTGGCCGAGAGCATCGGTGCCACCTCCACGCCGCGGTTTCGCACGCGTCTCCCGCTGGTCTCGTGCCGCGGGGTCGCCAACCCGCGCGGTGCGCACGGTTGTCTGAGGAACCAGTCAAATGCGAACGGTCGCAGCAGGCAACACAGGGCTCGCGCCACTGCGCCGAACGAATGACACGCCCAAGGGCCGCCGGCGCGTAACCGGCCACCCCGCACGCGCGTTGTAGCGGGTGACGGCCGTGGCGGGGAAGATCCCCCGAGCCCCCACCACGGCCGCGGGCTTGGGACCCGGGCTCGCCTCCGCGGCCAGGGCCCTGGCGTCTTCGCCACCGGCAGGGTGACGAAGACGCCCAGGAAGACGTCCGCGGCACCGCCTGCCATGGCCCATCGAGACCGATGCGGCCCGGTGCCTCACCGAGGAACTCGATCCCCCAGCGATCAACGGATCACCCGAGCGCTCCTCAGGCGAGCCCGGCCAGCTCCATCGCCTCGGTTCCGGCACGCAACGCCGTCAGACGCTCCTCCAGGGTGAAACCGGCCGGCGCCAGGGTCAACGTGGTGACCCCGGCTTCCGCATAGGCCTGCATCCGGTCGGCGATGCGCTCCACCGACCCGAGAAGTGCCGTGGAGTCGATGAGCTGGTGCGGGACGGCCGCGGCAGCACCCTCCTTGTCGCCCGCCAGGTACTTGTCCTGGACCTCCACCGCTTCCTTCTCGTAACCCATGCGCTGCGCCAGCTGGTTGTAGAAGTTCTGCTTGCGGCTGCCCATCCCGCCGACGTACAGGGCGGTGTAGGGACGGAACATATCGGCCAGTGCGGGTACCTGTTCGTCCGTACCGACCGCCAGCGGCAGGGTCGGGCAGACGTCGAAGCCCTCCATCGTCTTGCCGACCTTCTCCCGACCCGCGCGCAGCGGCACGAGCGCGGTGGCCTCCAGATGCTCTGCTGCGGGGAAGATCAGCAGCGCGCCGTCGGCGATCTCTCCGGTCTGCTCCAGGTTCTTGGGACCGATCGCCGCGATGTAGAGCGGGATTTCCGCTCGTGTGGGGTGCACGGTGAGCTTGAGCGGCTTGCCCGGCCCGCCGGGCAGCGGAAGCGTCCAGTGCTCGCCCTCGAAGGACAGCCGCTCGCGGCTCATGGCGCGCCGCACGATCTCCACGTACTCACGGGTGCGGGCGAGCGGCTTGTCGAACTTCACCCCGTACCAGCCCTCCGAGACCTGAGGGCCGGATACTCCCAGTCCCAGGCGGAAACGACCGCCGGAGAGCGAATCGAGGGTGGCCGCGGTCATGGCCGTCATGGTGGGCTGACGGGCCGGAATCTGCATGATCGCCGAGCCGATGTCGATCTGCTCGGTCTGTGCGGCCACCCAGGACAGTACGGTCGGGGCGTCGGAACCGTAGGCCTCGGCGGCCCAGCAGACCGAATAGCCGAGGCGGTCGGCCTCCCGGGCGACCGCGAGGTTGTCCGCGTCCATGCCCGCGCCCCAGTAGCCGAGGTTGATCCCGAGTCGCATACCGTCCCCTTACCCATGAGTAACGTGCTGTTGTGCGGGACTCTAGCGCGCGCGGTCCCGATCGGGGAGGTCACGACGCCCACGGACCACCCGCCCCCACCCCCTCTGGGGACCGAGTTCCGGCCAGTACCCTCAGCGCTCATGGAGCAGAGGCACCTCGGCCGCACGGGCCTGCGCGTATCCAGGATCGGCCTCGGCACCCTCACCTGGGGCCGTGACACCGACGACCACGAAGCCGCCGAACAGCTCAAGCTCTTCTGGGAGGCCGGCGGAACGCTCATCGACACGGCCGACGTGTACGGAGGCGGCGAGTCCGAATACGTGCTCGGCCAACTGACCGCCGGACTGGTGCCACGCGAGGACCTGGTCATCGCCACCAAGGCGGGCAGCGTCCCCGACCCCGACCGCCGTTTCGACGCCTCCCGCGGCCACCTCCTGTCGTCCTTGGACGCCTCCTTGCAGCGGCTCGGCACGGACTACGTCGACCTGTGGCAAGTGCACGCCTTCGACCCCACGACCCCACTGGAAGAGACCCTCCAGGCCCTGGACCTGGCCGTCAGCAGCGGACGGGCCCGCTACGCGGGTGTGTCGAACTTCTGCGGCTGGCAACTGGCGAAAGCGGCCACCTGGCAACTCGCCGCGCCCGGGGCCCGTACCCGGCTCGCGAGTACGCAGATGGAGTACTCACTGCTCCAACGGGGGGTGGAACGCGAAGTGCTGCCGGCCGCCCTGGACCTCGGCGTGGGCCTCCTGCCGTCCTCACCGCTCGGCCGGGGAGTCCTCACCGGCAAGTACCGCGCCGGCACACCGGCCGACTCCCGCGGCGGCAGCGAGCACATGGCCCCCTTCGTCGCCCCGTACCTGGACGAGCCGGCCTCCCGGATCGTGGACGCAGTGCAGACCGCTGCGGACGGGCTGGCGGCCACCGCCCTCCAGGTCGCGCTGGCCTGGGTCCGGGACAGGCCCGGGGTGGTGGCGCCGATCGTGGGCGCGCGGACAGCGACGCAGCTGACGGCCGCCCTGTCAGTGGAGGCCCTTAGTCTTCCTGACGAGATCTGCCGGGCGCTGGACGATGTCTCGGCCCCCGTCCACCGCTACCCCGATCACGACTGGAGCACGCTGTGAGCACGGAGCACCAGGCCGCGCAACCCGCCGAGGCCGCTGCCGTTGCCGAACCCGCCGCTGAGCAAGCCCGGGCCCAACCGCAGCCGCCAGCACCGGACGTCTCACAGTCGCGGCCGGAGGAAGCGGAATCGAAGGCCGGAACCGATCGGAGCCCGGACCGGGGCGGCGAGCAGCCCGACGGACCGGATCCGCGAGGCGCCCAGCCGACCGGGCCCCGCCCGGAGCACGGCGCTGAGGAGGACGAACAGACCGGCACGAGCGCCCCGTCCCCCCTCAGCGAGGCGGAGGCGGAGCTCGCCGCCCAGCGAGTGGAGCGCGAGCGGATCGCCCGCCGCAAGGCGGAGCGCGCGGGCCCCGTCGAGGCGGGGGCCAAGCTCAGCGGGACCGCCGCGGACCTGCTCGCTGCCGTGCGCGCGGTGGAGAGCGGCAGGACCCCACAACGCCCCGTCGTCGAGGCTCCCGCCCCATCCCGCCCCGCCCCCGCACCGGCGGAACAGCCGGTCGGCCGCCACCTCGCACCGTCTGGGCAGGACGGACCGGTGGCACCCGGCACCGCGCTGGTCGAGGCCGTGACCCTGGTGTTGACGGAGGGACAGGCGCCCGCCTCGCTCGCCGCACCGGCGGCCCGGGTGTTCGGTGAGGGCGCAGCGCAGCTGCTACGCGAAGACCCCTGGCGGCTACTGGCCGTCCCCGGGGTCCGACCGGCCCAGGCCGACGGTTTCGCCCGGGCCCTGCTGGGCGCAGGCTGTCGACCGGATGACGTACGGCGCTCCGCGGACCTGGTGAGTTGGCTGCTGGAACAGGCAGCGTTCAAGGGCCATACGGTCTTGGAGTCATCCGTGCTGGAAGCCGCACTGGCACGGTACTCGGTGCCCGACCCCGATCGGGCAGTTCGGGCAGCGGTCACGGACGGCGCCGTCCTGGTCTTCCAGGAGCCGGCCGACGAGCGCGCACCGGTGGACAGCGCGCAGGGCGAGGGCGCTCAGGAACAGCCCGTACGGACCCTGCTGGGCGCGGAAGGCCTGGCCCTGGCCGAGGAGAGCCTGGCCGAGGGCCTGGCCCGACTGATCAACACGTTCGACGCGGCCACCGCGGGCTCCGGGCTCCCGGAGGGCTGGCGAAGGTCTGAGGCCGAGGCACCCTCCCCTTCCGCCGCACAACTCCTGCGGGCGGCTGCCGGTCATGGCCTGGTCACCCATACCGGCGGCGAGGCGGCTCGGGCGGAGCCGGTGGCGCTGGTACGGGCCGCCCGTGCGCTGGGCCTGAGGGCCTTCGCCGCGTCCCACACCGTCGACGGCCGTGACCGGGCGGCGGCGGCCGGGCTCGGCGAGGCGGCGGTCACCACCTTCGGGCTCCTGGCCACGACCGAAGGCCCCGGGCGGGACACGGAGGGCGCACTCGCCATCGATCTGCTGGTGGTCCTGGATGCCCAGCAGCTGGATGTGGAAGGTGCGGCGGTGCTGGTGGAGTCCGTCCCGGACGGCGCCCGGCTGGTGCTCAGTGGAGATCCCGCAACGCTCGGATCCCCCGGCCCGGGCCGGGTGTTCGCGGACCTCCTGGCCGCCCGGGCCTGCCCGCAGGTCGTCTCGCGCACCCCGGACCCGGGTCCGCTGGGGGAACTGGTCTCCGCAATCGGCATCGGCGAGCTCGTCCAGGTCGATGCCCCCGGCAAGGAGATCGTGATCGTCCCCGTTGAGGACGCCGGGGAAGCGGTGCATCGGACCGTGCAACTGGTCGCCGACTCGGTGCCGCGGGCTCTGGACATCCCGGCACCACGGACTCAGGTGGTGACCGTGGGCCACGGCGGTTCAGCCGGCACGCGCGTGCTCAACTGCGCCCTGAAGGAGCGGCTCAATCCCGGCCCCGGTCGGTTCGCCGGCTTCGATCCGGGCGACCGGGTCGTGTACACACCGACGGCACACCGTGTGGTGCCAGCCAGCGTCGTGGGCGCCGAGCCGGACGGGCTGCGGTTGGAGTGCGCGAGCGGTTCCGTGTTCGTGCCCAAGGGCGAAGTGGAGCGGGTGCTGCGGCACGGCTGGGCCGTGACCGCGGCGCAGGCCGTGGGCTTCCGTTGGCCTGCCGTGGTCGTCGTTCTTCCTGGTGATGCCGCCGAGGGGCTTTCTCGGGACTGGGTGTACACGGCGTTCGGGCGGGCCGAGCAGCACCTGTCCGTGGTGCACGGCGTCGATCAGGCTCTGGGGCGAGCGGTCCGCGAGGTCGGCCCGAAGCAACGGAGCACGCGGCTGACGGCGCTCCTGCGCGGCCTGATAGCAGACAGCGCCGTAGCTGGCTGACGGGGAGCCGCATCCCTGGCAGCCCTCTGGACACAGCGCGGGCCCGGGGCTGGGTGCCCCGGGCCGATGGCCTCGCCCTCGGGGTCAGCGACGCTCGACGTCGAGCTGCCGGAGCGGCTTCCCCCGCGGGGTCCCTTCGAGATCCGCGAGGTCCCCGCCCTCGTCCTCGTCGAGTTCGTCGTCGAAGACGGAGCTGACATCGAAGCGGCACAGGACGTGTTGTGGGTCCGCCTGGTCGAAGGGCGCGGCCAGCCACTCCCCGGGCTCGGGCGCGTCTTCGGTGACCGCGATCCACAGGGTGGAGTCGCCTTCCTCCAGGCCGAACTCCTTGTGCCGTGAGGCGATCTCATCGGGCTCGTACTCGCCGAAGAGCACGCCGAGCGCCGCGGCGGTCCCGGCCCCTCCGCCGGGTTCGAGTTCTCCTTCGACTTCGCTGACCCGCTCGGCCTGGGCGATCAGGCGGGGCGGTTCGGCCACCACGTAGTCCCGGCGGATGAGCACGCTGAAGGCGCTCGGTTCGCTGGGCCCGGTATACGGAACCGAATCTTCCGTTCCGGGGATCTCAAACGGGGTGACCTCGTCATAGCGGTCGTAGAGCAGTTCGTCGTACTCCTCGGCCGCCGCGGCCAGCTCGTTGAATGCGGCGTACACAGCCGGGTCGTCGTCCCCGGCACGGCGCTCGACGGCGTCGAGGTGGTGATCGAGCGCGGCTTTGACGGCCTCGGCAGCGGCGCGTACCTCGGCAGCAGTGGGTCGAGCAGCATCAGACATAGTGCAGACGCTATCCGTAGCGGGCAGGTGCCCGCACAATAGATTCGATGCCGGAATACGAATTTGTCGACGTGTACGTGCCCCGCGGTGTGAGCCGCAAAGAGGCAACCCGTCTGCTGACCGACCACGCAGAGTACGGGAACTGGGAGTTGGAGCGATTGAGCCTGCGCCGGGACGGCAGCCGCAGGGTGCGACTGCGCCGGCGGATCATCCGCCAACTGCGGGCTACCTGGTAGGGCGGTGGCCCCGCGCCCAGCGCCGGGCCACCGTGTACATGGGAGTGGGCCCGGCGTCAGATGCCCGAAGCGGCGCGCCGAGCCCGGCGGTACAGCAGGGAACCGCCCAGCAGCAGGCCCCCACCGAGCGGCAGTGCGATGCCGAGCCCCGTGCTTCCGGTGGTGGCCAGCGAACCCCTACCGACGCGCGCCGCCTGAGCACCGCCCGTCGCCAGAGCTTCGGTCGCCGGGGCAACTCCCCGCCAGAGTGGCGACTGCGGCGTCAGATTCCGGCCGGCGTGACCCGACCGGTCCACCGCCTCAACGGGGCCTGAGCCTTCCTCACCGCCGAAGGCACCCTCGGGAGTTCCCCGGTCAGGAACCGGATCGTCTCCACCGGGAGCACTGGGCTTGCCCGGCTGTCCCGGAACGGCTGGGACCCCTGGGGAGCCGTGATGAGCCGAACCTCCCGGCGCATCGGACTTGCCAGGCCCAGTCCGCCCACCCGACCCTGCGGCGCACTGGTTCCCGGCCGCCGGACTGAGCAGACCAACTACGCTGACGGTGTTCCCACACACGGTGACCGGCGCGTGCACCGGCGCCTCGACGCGGTTGCCCGATCCGATGCCGGGTGCGTCGGCGGCGGCCGCCTTGGTCCGCGTCCCCTGGGACCGGCTTCCGGCGCACTGGTTCCCGGCCGCCGGACTGAGCAGACCAACTACGCTGACGGTGTTCCCACACACGGTGACCGGCGCGTGCACCGGCGCGTGCACGGTGTTCCCGGACAGTACGCCCGCAGAGCGCGCGGTCGCGCCGTCGGCGTGGGCTCCCGAATCGGCTTGCGCTTGGGCGGCGCCGAGTGCGAGTACGCCCCCCGCGGCTGCCACGGTGATCAGCGTCTGCCTGGTGACCTTTCGCATCTGTGTTGCTCCCCCTGCTCTTGTGCACGTGCGCCGTCGCGTGCGCCCCGTGCGATCCGATGAGCGCCGGGCTCCCCTGCCCGTACGCCGTGGATGGACAGCCCGTGGGGGGGGGGGGGGGGGGGGGGGGGGGGGGGGGGGGGGGGGGGGGGGGCGGCCCGCCCCGGGGGGGTGGTGGGGATGGTGTGGGGGGGGAGGGGGGGGTGG
>NZ_JBIAGC010000054.1:0-4919 GCF_042869595.1 Streptomyces sp. NPDC006879 | reverse complement strand
CGATGCGCGCCGGGCACCCCTGCCGGAACGCCGGGTTTGGACAGCCCGTCGGCCCCGGAGCGCTAGGGCGCTCCGGGGCCGACGGAACTCAGGCACGCACTGACGTCAGTTGTTGACGCAGGTGTTACCGAAGGCCGGGTTCAGCAGGCCGATCACGGAGACCGTGTTGCCGCAGACGTTCACGGGAACGTGGACGGGAATCTCTACGACGTTGCCGGAGGCGACGCCGGGGGAGCCGATGGCAGCAGCCTGAGCGCCGGAGTCGGCGACGGCGAGACCCGCGCCGGCGAGCACCAGACCACCGGTGACAGCCGCAGCGGCGACAACCTTCTTGATCATTGTTCCTCCTAGTTGGCATTGCGGTCCCAGCCGCGGACCGCAACACCTGCAACGAGGAGGGGGGAGTTCGAGCTACGAGCCTATGGTCGCATTCACCCTTCCCAGTGACAGCCGCACGGGCGAGCGAACGCGCCGGCGCTCCGCCGCCGCACACACGCGCCGGCTGCCTCAGCAGCTGTCGATGAACCGGTCCAACACCCGGACCCCGAACTTCAGCCCGTCCACCGGCACCCGCTCGTCCACCCCGTGGAACATCCCCGCGAAGTCCAGCTCCGGCGGCAACTGAAGGGGCGCGAAGCCGAAGCAGCGGATGCCGAGGTCATCGAAGGACTTCGCGTCGGTACCGCCGGAGAGCATGTACGGGACGGCCCGTGCGATCGGGTCCTCCGCCTTGAGCGCCGACTGCATGGCATCGACCAGCCTCCCGTCGAAGTCGGTCTCCAGCGCCTTGTCACCGTGCACGTCCTCGCGCCGAACCTTCGGGCCGAGGATCCGGTCCAGATCCGCCAGGAACTCCTCCTCGTACCCCGGCAGGAACCGCCCGTCCACATGGGCGCTCGCCTGGCCCGGGATCACGTTGACCTTGTACCCGGCTCCGAGCATGGTGGGGGCGGCCGAGTTCCGCAGGGTGGCTCCGACCATCTTGGCGATGCCACCGAGCTTGGCGAGCGTGGCGTCCATGTCCTCCGGGTCCAACTCGGTACCAAGCGCGTCGGAGAGCTCGTCGAGGAAGGACCGCACCGTCTTGGTCACGCGCACGGGCCACTGATGGCGGCCCAGTCGTCCCACGGCCTCGCACAGCTCGGTGATCGCGTTGTCGGTATTGGTCATCGAGCCGTGACCCGCTGTGCCCTCTACCGTCAGGCGCATCCAGTGCATGCCCTTCTGGGCCGTCTCGATCAGATAGAGCCGCAGGTTCTCGTTCACGGTGAAGGAGAACCCTCCGACCTCACCGATGGCCTCCGTGACGCCCTCGAAGAGACCGGGGTGTTTGTCCACCAGATGCCGCGCCCCGTAGACCCCGCCCGCCTCCTCGTCGGCGAGGAAGGCCAGGACGATGTCCCGCGGGGGCTTGCGTCCGCTGCGCAGCCGGTCCCGCACGACCGCCAGCGTCATCGCGTCCATGTCCTTCATGTCGACCGCACCCCGACCCCATACGCAGCCGTCCGCGACCTCCCCGGAGAAGGGGTGGTGCGTCCAGTCGGCCGCGTCCGCCGGGACCACGTCCGTGTGGCCGTGAATGAGCAGCGCAGGCCGAGAAGGGTCCTCACCCTCGATCCGCGCCACCGTCGAGGCCCGCCCCGGGTGGGACTCGAAGATCTGGGGCTCCAGGCCCACCTCGGCGAGCTTCTCCGCCACGTACTCGGCGGCGGCCCGCTCACCCGGCCCCGAGTGGTCCCCGTAGTTGCTCGTGTCGATCCGGATCAGGTCCCGACACAGGTCCACGACCTCGTCCTCGCCCCTGACCCTGTGCGCGTTCGACTCGCTCACGCCGCTTCCTCCCACCTTCGGGACCGCCCCGGTCGACGGTCCCTCCCATCCTCTCCCCCGCCCCCGCGCATTGACACGGGGGTGTGATCGAGGGGGTCCGAATGTTTGCTATGGTTTTCCTCGTCGGAACGGCCCAGGCCGTGAGACACACACCTAGTCCGGGTGGCGGAATGGCAGACGCGCTAGCTTGAGGTGCTAGTGCCCTTTATCGGGCGTGGGGGTTCAAGTCCCCCCTCGGACACCAGCTGAGACCCCAGTTCATCTGGGGTTTTTTGCGTTTCTGGGCGGTGGCGTGACCGATCACGTGACCGGCGGCCCAGCGAATCCCCAGGCCAGACCAGGACTGACAGGCCTCCCTGAGCCGCAGCCGGCCAGCGCGGAGCGTCAGGAGAACCGCGCCACAGTGGTTCGCCTGGACTCCTATCACCCGACCCCGAAGCCCGTGCCTGCGGACATGCCGGTGAAGCGGCCCGCCTCCGCCCCGCTCTCCGATTCCAACCCGTTCCGCGCACTGCTCTGAACCTCCCAACAAACCAAGCAAGCCCCGGCCGATCGGCCGGGGCTTCTTTCGTTGGTTCGGCTACTGCAACCTGAACTACGCTCGGTAGAACGAAGGACGCTCAGCTACCTGATCCGGGCTGAGACCGTCCACGGTCAGGTTGCCGGTCCACAGATGATCTCGGTTGGCGTAGGTGGCTTCGAAGCTGACGCGCTTCCCACCGGGCTCCAGCTTCCAGCCCTGGTCAGGGAACTGCGCGATGCGGTCGCTTCCACAGACGAACGCCCGGGTCGCCTGGATCAGAATCCACTGTGCGAGTTCGGTTTCCTGGGCTGCGGGCCTGCCACAGGAACGGGCCATCTGCCACAGCCGTGGCCACTCGACACCGGGGGTCAGGGAGCCGATCACAGCCACGTCCCCGATCCGTCGTTCGTCAAGATGGTGGGTGGCGTAGCCGAAGACCGTGCCGAACATCGCGAACACCGTGACCCGACCTCGTCCCGTCAGGCCCTCGTCATTCCTGCTCATCTTTGGAACCCTTGGCTGTGGCCGTCCGGGCGCCTTAGCCACGCCCGGACCGCTTCCGTTCTGTGAGAGTGGATCAGCAGCCGTCGCCGTCACCGCAGCACGCGGGCGGGTTGCACTCCTTCGCCGAGCCCCACAGCCGCTCATCCACGTGGAACCCAGCGGCCCTGACGCGATCCACCACTGAGCCGATGAGCGGACGGGTGCGGACGGTGGCCTTGGGCTCGTGCCCGAGGAAGAACCCGAACTGCTCCTCGCACCAGGCGGCGTAGGCCTGCGTGTGGAGCACGAACGAGTGCCATCCGGGGTCAACGGCGTCGGAGGGGGTCATGTCGAACGCGCGGGTGTCACCCATGACCTTGAGGAAGGCAAGGGCCTGGTCCACGATCCTGCGGGCGGTGGACAGCTCGTGTCCGTACTCCTCCGCGCAGAACTCCGACACCTTCTCGAACAGCTCGGGACTGACGAGGTCCCGCCCGCGCCGTAAGGCAACGGGACTTTCGAGCATCGTCGTCACTGATGGTTCCCTTCTGTGGTTGAGGACTGGCCGGTCAGGCGGCGGGCGGGGCCGGGAACCGCTGGCCGCCGTCCTTCTCTCCGGGGTCGGTCATCGCTACGCCTCCTCTCGGTGCGTGTGCCGGCCGAGGTCCCGCCCCCGCAAGGGGCGGGAGTCAGAGGGGAGTTGCGGGCAGGCGAAGAGCTTCGGCGATCTGCTCAACCACATCGGCCGGGATCTTGCCGAAGTCCACGTAGGCCCCTCCGTTGTGGGTCACCGTGGGCCGAAGACTGTTCTGCACGGCCTCAGAAATGCCGAGGGCGGCCAAGGCCGTGCGTATGGACTCCGAAGCGTTTTCGGCTCGGCCCCAGGAGTCCCGCCACGTCTGCATTTCCATCAGTGACCCGTACCGTGCATCCGCATGAGGATGTCGCAGTCCGTAGAAGTCGTCTGGTCGCTCTCCAGCTCTGCGGCCTTACGGAGCTGTGCCAACCGCGCGCACTCCGGGCAACCCGGAACCGGCCGGGGGCGGGGGCGCAAGGGGACGGTCCCCGGGTCTTCATGCCTCTGAGTGGGTTCCGTCTTCATCGCGCCGCGCCCCTCCCGATCGCTTCCAAAGTCGATGGAACGACCCTAGGAAGTGGCGAATCCACGCGGCTACGCTCTTGCACGAACTTGCACGGGAACTACCCGAGAGACGTAATCGCCTCTGAGATCAGAGCCCGAGCGGCAGCACCGTGTACCGCGATCTTGGACAGCTGTGAGAACGCCTTCGCGTAGGTGGCAACCTCGCTGGGGGCAGTCACGTTCACGGCGGCTGTGAGCAGCTCGACGCTCGCTTGGCGGCTGTCGAACAGGTAGAAGGCTTCCAGGGGCCAGACACGGCGCTGAGTCGTGAACGGGATGACTCCAAGGCTCACGTTCGGCAAGGCCATGACTGCCAAGAGATACCCGAGCTGACCGGCCATGGTGGCCTCGTCGCCGATCCGGTAGCGGAGCACCGTTTCTTCCAGGAGCAGAGCGAACCGGTGGTCACCCTCGTGGAGAACGCGTGAGCGTTCGATCCGGGAGGCGGCGGCCGTCTCCGAATCGTCTGGGGTTCCTTGGAAGGCCGCGATGGTCGAGAGCAGGGCCGCTGCGTACGCCTCGGTTTGAAGCATCCCAGGGACCACGTTCGAGCAATACACGCGGAAGTGGCGCGTTTGCTCGTACAGGGGAACGACTTCCTCTTGTGCCCGGCGCATGCCGTGCCGGTGGAGCTTCTGCCAGTGCACGTACATCTGATCGGCTTGCCGATTCGCCGCGATCAGGTCCTCTACCTGGCCCTCGGCTCCGCACGCCTTGCACCAGGCGCGGATGTCGGCGTCAGACGCGGGTGTCTTGGCCCGCTCGATGCGTGACGACTTGGCCGGACTCCAGCCACAGCGAAGAGCCAGCTCATGCCCTGTCAACTCCGCCTCTCTGCGCAGGCCCCTGAGCTTGCTCCGCTTTGACGGACACCCTCGTTGTGGTGGTCAGACCGCGAGTGTGGTCTCGTAGTCGGCGGGGCTGCGGTAGCCCAGGCTGCTG
>NZ_JBIAGC010000053.1:0-39331 GCF_042869595.1 Streptomyces sp. NPDC006879 | reverse complement strand
TCGGCCGGGTAATGCTTCATCCCCACGGGGACTCCGTTCTCCTGGACCATCAAGATCCAAGTGTCTCCGGTGTCCAAAATCCGGGGTCAAGGTCCCCGGGCCCGTATCAGGGACGGTCTGATGCACCACGTCGTGCTCCAACTCGCCGGGGACGGCTTCACCGCCATCGGAGTGATGAACCGGCTGAGCGGCTCCACGGAGGAAAGCCTTGAGGTCTCCGGCCAGGACGCCAAGCGCCAGGTGTTCAACCTGGCCGAGGTCGTGGACCACAGAGGCCAGCCGACGGTGCGCCGTCGAGGGGACTGGGTGCCGGTGGCCCGGCAACGGGGCATCGAACAGGTGGTGCACGTCTTCCTGGATGCCGTGGCTGCCGGGCGGACGCTCAGCGCCCGGGACGCCCTGCTGACCCACGAACTGTGCGAGCGGGTCGTGCTGGAGGCTCTGGAGCAGTGCTCCTGAGGGAGCGGCCGCCGGCGGCGCCGAAGTAGCCCGCGAGGACCAGGAGGGCCGCGTACACCGCCCAGTCGCCGTAGCGGACGTAGGGCGTGACGCCCTGTGCCAGGGGAACCTCGTAGACGGCCGCCGAACTGCTCCCGGTGCCCAGTCGCCCGCCGATGGGTTCGCCCCGGGGACCGTGGACGGTGCTGACGCCGGTGAGCGTGGCGTGCACCGTGGTACGTCCGCTCTCCGCGGCCCGCAGCGCTGCCAGCGCGGCATGCTGGGCCGGTGCCCAGCTGTGCTGGAAGGTCGAGGTGGAGGACTGGACGACGATCAGCCCCGCGCCGTCCCGGACGAGCCGTCTGGTCATGTCGGGGAAGGCCGACTCGAAGCAGATGAGCGGCCCCAGCAGGAGGGGGCTGCCACGGTTGCTCGCCCCTGGGAGTCTCATCAACACCGGGCCGCTACCTCGGATGCGGTCCTCGCCAGCGGCCTTGCCGACCCAGGAGGCCCAGCCCAGCAGGGAGCGGGCCGGGACGTACTCTCCGAAGGGCACCAGGCGCATCTTGTCGTACCGCTCTCCGGTCGGACCGTCAGGGCCCACCAACACGGAGCTCTTGTAGATGCCCGGCCCGCCGGGAGGCCGTGCGTCGACGTTGACCAGCAGCGGTGCACCCGTCTCGGCAGACAGGGCGGCAAGGCGCCGGGCGAGGTCGGGCCGCGCTTCCAGGTCCGCCCCGACGCTGCTCTCCCCCCAGACGACCAGGTCGACCGACTGTCCTACCAGCTGCCGGGTAAGGCGTTCACCGAGATCGAATCTGCGTTCGACGCCGTTCGGACCGGACACCACCCCCGGCTGGACGATGGCGAGCCTCAGTTGCCCGTCCACGACGGGCTGTGGGCTCAAGCCGGCCAGACCACCGGTCAACAGGGCCAGCACGAGCAGCCCGAAGAGCGCGACATACCGAGCTGACCGTGGCGCGGTGAGCGCCAGGACCACGGCGGTGTTCACCGCCACCACCAGCATGCTCACCAGCCACACGCCACCCACCGATGCCAGGCGGAGCGCCAGCGGCACCTGCCACTGGCTGGCGCCCAGCATGCCCCACGGCCCACCGAGCCCTTCGAAGGACCGGACCAGCTCGGGCAGCATCCAGCCTGCGGGCAGGACCAAAAGGGCGCTCAGGACGCCCACGGCTGAGGGCCGGCCGCTGAGGGTACGCCGGGCCAGCCACCCCCAGGGCGCCCACAGCAGCCCCAGGAGCGCCGCGAGCAGGAAGAGGAAAACGTGCAGACTCGGCAGCAACCAGTGGTGGACAGCGAGGGTCAGCCCGATCCCGCCGAGCCAACCTTCGAGTGCTGCCCGGCGCCCGGAGCCAGCGGAACGGAGCAGGAGGAGCCAGGGAACGAGCGCCACGTAGGCGATCCACCACAGAGCGGGCGCGGGGAACGCGAGAGCGGGCACCGCGCCGGCCGCGACCGCGCCCGGCATACGCCACCTGGGGGAGGTCCAAAGTCCCCGCCCGTTCGGGGTTCGCATCGCTCGCCTCCTCGGGCACCCGGAGCCAATGGGCCCCTTAGGGGATGCACGTCCCAGTGTGGCGGTCGGCGGCTGGTCAGGGCGTGGTGGACAGGCCGGGGGCGTGGCGCCACTTTTCATGCACTCTGACGTGGTGGAGGCGCCAGCCCTCGTCGGTGCGCGCCAGGTCGAACCGGTAGCGGCCCCCGGAGAGGAAATTGGGCTGGGTGGCTCGGTCGCCCTCTTCGGCCAGGCGCATCGGGTTGAGGTAGTCCGCGCACACTTCGGCCAGATCCCCGGGATATCCCGCGGGGTCCGCGAAGGTCACCCTACGGTTGACGATGAGGTGCTGGCGGACCGGGAAGCGCCGCATGGTGTCGGTGAGCCACTGGGTGACTTCGTGCGCCGTGCCGTCGACCCCACCGGCGGAGCGGTAGTCAGCCCGGCCGTCGGCTGTGAAAAGGGCGCGGTAGGATTCCCAGTCGCCGTCGTCCACGGCCACCGCGTATCCGGTGATGACCGCGTCGATGGCCAGCCGGTCCAGTACGGTCGCGAGTTCTACACGCTGCGTCATCGGCTCAGTGTGGGACAGCGGGCCCACCAGGCCAAGGGCCCCGCGCCGATCAACTTCGCCTGTCCGGATCCCGCTGCCGCACCACGACGAGGAAGGCGTCCGAGGCGAGATCCATCACCACTTCTGCCGGCACCCCCTCGCGCAGCCGCTCCGCGGCGTACTCCTCGGCCGGCCAGCTCCCGCGGGGGCTTCCCGCAGGAAATCGCTCCAGCACCACCCGTAGACCCATCAGGCACCCCCTGTGCTCCAGGCACGGCCCCGACCACGGGCCGTCTTCCCTCCTTCAACGACGCCCAGCGCCCCCGGGAACGTTCCAGTGGGCGAGGACTTCACTCGTTGTGGTGACGGTCGATACCAGGGCCAGAGTGTTCCGGACGAGTTCGCGGGTGTAGGCGGCGGGCACTCCGGCGATGGCGTCGGCGGGCAAGACCACGGTGTAGCCGAGGTTCACGGCGTCGAAGACGGTGTTGGGGATGGCGACGTTCGATGACACGCCGGCGACCACCAGGGTGCGGCAGCGGAGGTTGCGCAGCAGGGCGTCCGCTTCGGTTCCGGCCAACGGGGACAGGCCGTGCAGCCGCCGCAGGAGGAGGTCTTCCTCGGCGACCGCGATAGGGGCGGCGATCCGTACGGCCTCCGTTCCGGTCAGCTGTTGCACGGCCAGCCGCTCCGCGGCACGGAAGAGGCGGGCGTTGCGGCTGGCCCCTCGCCCGTCGGGGCGACGCTCGGCCACGGCGTGGAGCACCTGGACGCCGGATCCGTGGGCGGCGTCGACGAGCCGGGCGACGCGGCCGAGCATCCCGGAGTCGTGGGCCTCTCGGGCGAGTTCGGGTAGCGCGCCGGCCTTGCCCACGACGCCCTCCTGGCACTCGACGGTGAGCAGGCAGCTGGTGGCCGGGTCGAGCGGGAGCGTTCCGATGGCCGGCATGGCATCATTATTTCTGACACTCAGTCAGAAATGAAGGGTGTGGGGCGGATGGCTGCACGGGAACAGCTGAGAGGGCGGCGGATCATGATGTCCCCGCGGGAACTGGACGACTTCCTGTCCGAGCAGCGCACCTGCCGGGTGGCCACGGTCTCCCCCGACGGTCGCCCACACGTCAGCGCACTGTGGTTCGCCTGGGACGGGAACTCGATGTGGCTGTACTCACTCACCCGCAGCCGACGTTGGGCAGAGCTGCGCGAGGATCCACGGATATCGGCGCTCGTGGACGCGGGCGAGGAGTACGGTCAGTTGCGCGGCGTCGAACTGTCGGGCCGCGCCGCCTTCGTCGGTGAGGCTCCTCGCACCGGAGAGCCCTGCCCGGACCTCGACGAGGCGGAAACACTGTTCGCCCGCAAGAACTTCGGCCTCGTCGACATGCCCCACGACGGCCGGCACGCCTGGATCCGCCTCACCCCGGAGGCAATCGCCTCCTGGGACTTCCGCAAACTCTGAGCGGCCACCTCCGAGTCGGACCCGCTGCTCGTTCCTACTGCGGGCGCTCGTCGCCCCCTGCCACCAAGGGCTCCACCTGCCGGGCCGCCGCAGCCCGTAGCGCCTCCACCGCGGCCCTGATCGAGGGGCGCCGGTCGGCATCCGCGCGCCACACCACGTAGAGGTGCCGCCGCACGGTGTCCCGCACCGGCAGCAGACGGACCCCCGCGGGAAGCGGCCCCCGACCAAGTCGCGGCGCGACGCACACACCCAGTCCGGCGGCGACGAGGGCGAGCTGGGTGTGGTGCTCCTCCGCCCGGTGGCTGATCCGCGGTTCGACGCCCTCCCCACGCAGCGTGAAGAGCAACCACTCGTGACAGAACTGCCCCTCCGGCCAGGAAACCCACTCGTCCTGCGCGAAGTCGGCCAGCGTCACGGCCTCCCGCCCGGCGAGTGGGTGCGAGGCCGGAACAGCCACGTCCGCGGTGTCGTCGAGTAGTGGCGCCCGGAGCAACCCGGCTGGGACCGGCATCCTCTTGTTGTGCCAGTCGAGGACCACGGCCAAGTCGAGATCGCCGCGCACCACCGCCTCGATACTCACAGCCGGATCCAGCTCTTGCGTCTGGGCGCGTAGTTCGGGGTGCTCGGCGCGTAGGGTGCGAAGGGCCGCCGGAAACAGCCCCCGTAGCGCGGTCGGGAAGGCGCCCATCCGCAGCTCCCCGACCGGCTCGCCGCGGCGCGCCTCCACGTCCGCCTGGGCGATCTCCACTTGGGAGATGATCCGGGCCGCGTGGTCGGCGAGCAGCCGACCCGCATCGGTGAGCCGAATACCACGCCCACGCTTGGCGACCAGTTGCTGCCCCACTTCGCGTTCGAGTTTGGCCATCGCCTGGGAGACTGCCGAGGTGGTCACGTGCAGGCCCTCCGCGGCAGCACTGACCGAGCCGTGGCGGGCCAGGGCGTCGAGGGTGCGCAGGCGCTCCAGATTCAACATGTAAGCGATACTACGCCAATTAGTGCACTAAATTTCACTTGTGCTAAGAAGTTTGCCTGGGCCAGGGTTGCCGGCATGAGCACTCCGGCAGCATCCCGTCACGCCCGACCCGCACTTCGCCCCCACCTGGACTGGCGGGCTCGTTTCGCCACCCTCTGCGTGATCTGGGGCTTCAGCTTCCTGCTGATCAAGGTCGGCACCGAAGGCTTCGCGCCCTTTCAAGTCGCCCTGGGCCGGGTCTTCTTCGGGGCCGCGGTCCTCGCTGTTGCTCTGGCGGTGCGGCGCGAGCGGCTCCCGCGCGGCGCCCGCACCTGGGGACACCTGGCCATCGCCGCGTTCTTCCTGAACGCGCTGCCCTTCTCGCTCTTCGCCTACGCCGAGCTGACCATCCCCTCCAGCCTGGCCGGGATCTGCAACGCCACCTCGCCCCTGTGGGGCATGGTCCTGGCGCTGGCCGCCTTCTCGGAGGACCGTCCGACTCGCCGTAGGGTCGCGGGGCTGGGCATAGGGTTCCTCGGCGTCCTGACCGTGCTCGGCGCCTGGCAGGGCTTCTCAGGGGTGGACCCGACCGGCACCTTCCTGGCGTTGCTCGCTTCACTGAGCTACCCGGTCGGCTGGATCTACGTCCGTCGCACCCTGGCCGGCAGCAGTCACTCCCACGTGGCCCTGACCTGCGGCCAGCTCCTGCTGGCCACGGGCCAACTCCTGGTGTTCACGGCCTTCTTCAGCACCGCGCCCAGCTCGTTCTCGCTGTGGCCGACGCTGTCGGTGGTGGCGCTGGGCGCCCTGGGCACCGGGCTCGCGATGATGTTGCAGTACGGCCTGGTCGCCGAGGTCGGTCCCACCACTGCCGTGATGGTCACCTACTTCACCCCCGTGATCGCCACCGCCGCAGGTGTCGCGATCTTGGGCGAGACCCTGCACTGGAACACCCCGGTGGGTGCGGTGATCATCCTCGCCGGCGCCTTCCTCACCCAGGCCAGGCCACCAGCACAAACCGGCTCTCAGCCGAAGCGGAGCCCGGGCAACGGCCCGGTGGCGAGCGCGACGGCTGCCGCCAGCTCTTCGACCTCCCGCTGCTGAAGCGAGGAGACGGTCAGTCGCAGCCCCGGCGAGGCCCGCGTGCGAAAGCGCGCTCCCGGGGCCGCCGCCCAGCCCGCGGCGAGCAGCCGGGTCGTCGTGCCGGTCTCTTCCGGAACCGGCACCCAGACGTTCATCCCGGTCCTCCCCACCGCCGGAACGCCGCGCTCCCGCAAGGCGGCGACCAGGCCCTCGCGACGACCGTCGTACGAACGGGCCACCGCCACGGGGTCAACGGCCCTCGTGGCCCACAGGTCCACCACGGTGTACTGGAGGAGTTTGCTCACCCACCCCTGCCCCAACTGCTGGCGGCCACTGACCCGGTCCACGGTGACGGCGTCCCCCGTGAGGACCGCCAGCCGCAGGTCGGGGCCGAGGACCTTGGCCGTGGAACGGACCAACACCCAGTGCCGGGTGGCTCCACAGAGGCTGTGCAGCGGAACCGATGAGATCGCGTGACCGTTGTCGTCGTCGATCACCAGGGTTTCCCGGTGCCCGGCCAGCACGCCTCGAAGCACCTCGGCACGGGCTTCGCTCAGCGCCCCGCCCGACGGGTTCTGGGCGCGATCGGTGACCACCAGGGCTCTCGCGCCCCGCCGCAAGGCCCCCTCCACGGCCTCGGGCAGCGGACCCTCCTCATCGATGGCCACGGGTTCCAGCCGCAGCCCGAGTGCCGGAACGAGGTCCAGCAGAGCGCCCCATCCGGGGTCCTCGACGGCGACTGCGTCTCCGGGCCTGAGATGGGCGGCGAGCACCCGCTCGACGGCATCGAGCGCACCGGAGGTGACTGCGATCTTGCCGACCGGCACACCGTCCGCTTCCAGTCCTTCGCCGGCGAGTGTGGCGAGTTCCGGCAGGACCGCTCCCTCGCCGTACAGAGCCGGCCGCGCGGCGTGCCGGCGCGCGGCTGCGGCCAGCGCCCCGCTCAGGTCGGGGAGCAGGGTGGGGTCCGGGTTTCCGGAGGAGACATCACGGACGCCCGGCGACACATGAGCCCTGATGGACCCGTGGAGTGTGCTGGCGGGTCGGGTGCGCACCCGACTGCCACGCCGCCCGTCCGTTTCGATGACACCGCGCTCACGCAGGCTGCGGTAGGCGGCGGCCACCGTGTTGGGGTTGACACCCAGACGGGCCGCCAGTTCGCGCATGGGTGGCAGCACGGCACCAGGAGCCAGTTCTTCGCTACCCACGCCCGCTTCCACGCTCGCGGAAATCTCCGATGCGCGACGCCCAGTGATCATATACTCTCCTAGCACAAAAGATATTTTGCACTAGTGCAATGGAGAGCGCAATGTCCGCCGCCGCCCCAGCCGCGTACGCACCCACCGACCGCACCGTCCCCACCCGGTCCAGGGACCGTGCCCACTACGACCACGAGACGGTGCACGCCATCCTCGACCAGGCATACGTCTGCCACCTGGGCTTCATCAGGGAAGGTGCGCCGGTCGTCCTACCGACCCTCTACGGACGGGTCGGTAGGCGGCTGTACCTGCACGGCTCCACCGGATCGCGTCCGCTGAGGATGGCCTCCCAGAGCGACCCCGGTCTGCCGGTGTGCGTCACCGTCACCCAGGTCGACGGGCTGGTACTCGCCAGGTCGGCCTTCCACCACTCCCTGAACTACCGCTCGGTGGTGGTGCACGGCACGGCCCATCAGGTCACCGACCCACAGGAACTGCGTGAGGCCCTCGACGCGCTGGTCGACCACGTCGTCCCCGGACGTTCGGCGGATTCCCGCCCCGCCAACGCCAAGGAACTGGCCGCCACCGCGGTGCTCCGCCTGGACCTGGACGAGGTGTCGGCCAAGATGCGCACCGGGGGGCCCAACGACGAACCCGAAGACCTGGAACTGCCCCACTGGACCGGCGTGGTGCCCCTGACCCAGGGCTACGGCGAGCCGATCCCCGCGGACGACCTGAACCCGGAGATCAAGGCTCCCCCCTACCTGACCCAGCGGTGAGGCCGGTGACCGGGCCGGTGAGGCCGGCCGCACCGGCCCGGTTCAGGCCTTCGCGAGGGGCGCGGTCGACCTCGTCTCAGACACTGCCAGCCCCGCGACCGCGGTCAACAACAGCAGCGTCCCGACCACGACGGCGGGGGTCAGGTGTTCACCCAGCGCGAGGACGCCGATGGCCGCCGCGCAGACGGGCTCGATGAGCATGACCACGGACACCGTGGCGGCCCGCACCAACGCGGCCCCGGTGAAGTAGAGCGCGTAGGCCAAAGCCGTCGGCACGGTGGCCAAGTAGACCAACAACCAGACCACCCGCCCGACCTCCTCCACCTGCGGCCACAGGCCCTCCGCGAGCCCCAGGGGCAGCAGGCCCAGCGCCCCGATCCCGAACGCCCAGGCCGTGGTGGTCAACGGATCCCGCGCACAACCACGCACCCCGGCGCGACGCGTCAGGAGGGTCATCCCCGCATAGCCTGCGGCGGACACCAGCGCGTACCCCACCCCGGCGGGACGCACCGCGCTCGCGCCGCTGCCCAGGACGAGGACCGCCAGCCCGGCGAGGGCTCCCACCACGGCACACAGACCCCCCTTGCCCAGTCGCTCCCCCATCGTCAGTCGGGCGCCGAGCGCGATGAGGACGGGGCCGGCCCCCAGCGTCACGACGGTCCCCACTGCGAGGCCGGTGTCCCGTACGGCTGCGAAGTAGGCGGACTGGAAGACCGTGAACAGCGTCCCGGTGACCAGCAGGAAGGGCAGCCGCCGCCGCAGCGGCGCAGGGCGGCCGTCCGAGCGGGCGGGACGCAGGGCCAGCACGCCGAGCAGGACGGTCAACCCACCGGCACAACGCCAAAAGGACAGCGCGAGCGGGCCGAGGTCGCTGGCGCCGTACAGCAGCAAGGCCGCGGCGCCCGCAGTGCCCCAGGCCGCCCCGGCGACGGCCAGGCGGAGCAGGCTCCGCCCGACAGGAGGGCCGCAGGGAGCAGCCTGGTCGGTGGACTCGATGGACGGCGCAAGGAAGGAGTTCGACACGTACGTCTCCACGGGCGGAGGTGCGGGGGCTGCGGGACGCTGAGAGCGGACAGCGGGCCCGGCCTTGGGGCGCCCGGAACCGGCCACTGGTTCCGCGTCGCCGCCGCTCGGGGCCGCCGCGTCAGCTGTGGTGGTCAGCGCGCACGGTGCATCGAGAGGCGAAGGAGCGCTCGCGTGCGGGGCGTGTTCGGATGATCCGGCGCGCGGCGAGGTGTCGTGGCCGGCTTCGCACACCCACCGGGGACAGCCGGACAGTCCTCAGGGCGCCGAAGCTTCCCGGTCCGCCACGAGCTGCCCGGCCGAGGTCGGGGGTGGCCCTCCGTGCGCCACCGGCGCGGGGGGCGGAGACTTGGGGGTCGAGGTCTGCGCGATCAGGGCGCCGATCAGCACCAGTCCGCCACCGAGCAGCTGTGGCGCCGAGAGGTGTTCGCCGAGCAGTACCCAGGCCAGCACGGTGGCGATCACCGCTTCCAGGCAGGCGACCACCCCGGCCACCTGCGGGGACAGGCGGCGCACCGAGACCACACCGGTGACGTAGGCGAGCACGGTGGCGATCAGGACGATCCAGACCAGGAGGACCACCGCGGGCAGTTCGGTGCCGTTCAGTCCGACCTCCCCCGCCAGGACGCTCCCCTCCATCCGCCACGGACGGGCGATCGCGGTGAGGACCGCGGTGCCGATGAGGAGGCCGTAGGCGATGACCCCCAGCGGGTCCGGCGCGCCCTGACCCTTGCCGCCCTGGTCGGACAGGATGAAGTAGCCCACCTGGCAGCAGGCGGCTGCGAGCGCCAGCAGGAGCCCGAGCAGGTCGAAGCGCAACCCGCTCCAGACCTCCACCACGCAGGCGAGGCCGACGACGGCGAGCACGACACCGAGGGCCGCGGCCCGGGTGACCGGGCGGCGCTGCACGAAGCGGACCCAACCCAGCACCAGGGCCGGCGCGAGGTACTCGATGAGCAGCGCCACGCCGACCGGGATACGGGAGAGCGAAGCGAAGTAGAAGGCCTGGACGCCGGCCACGGCGAGCAGCCCGAAACCCAGGAGCAGCGCCGGTTCCCGACGGACCAGACCCCGGTGGCGCCACGCCACCGGGGACATCACCAGGGCTGCCAGGGCCACCCGAAGCCAGACCACGTGGAGCGGGTCGAGGCCTGCCTCAATCAACGGCTTGGCCGCGACCCCGGAACCACCGAACGCTCCAGCCGAAAGCAGGGCGAGGCCCAGACCGGCGTTTCTCCCTGACGCTTGCATCCGGCCATGATGACAGCTCCAGTAAGGACCGTCACCCCCGTTACACCTGTTGAGACGGCTGGAACAACTAGTCGCCCACAGCCGACATCTGACGATCCATCATCCTTGCTTCCTCGCCACGTCATGGCTACCTTGCGGCACACAACCGAAGAAAGGGGCCGTGCCATGGCCGAAGTGACCGCCGAATCACATATCGAGGCCCCCGCCGACCGGGTCCGGTCGCAACTCACCGACTGGAGCTCCTACGGGCGCTGGAACACCACTCACGCCGGGTTCCCCGGGGGTGGGCCCAGGCCGCTGGCGGTCGGCGCCACCTTCACGGAGAACATGAAGATGATGGGATTCCCCGCGGAGGTGACCTGGGCGATCGAGGAGCTGCAAGCCGGGCGGATACTAGCGATCCGAGGCAGAGGCCCCATGGGCGTGACCGTCGCCACCCGGTATGAACTCACCCCCGAAGACAATGGCACGTTGGTACGGATCGACGGCGAGTTCACCGGGGGCGCCGTATCGCTCATGGCCGGCAAGCTCAAGGACTCAGCCACAGCGGCCCTGAACGAGTCCCTGCGCAAGCTCGCCGGCCTCCTGGGCTGAGCCTCGACGCCGCTCGGGACCGCCCCACGCCCCGCCACGCGGCTTCAATCCTGGTCGGCGAGAATCAGATACAACCGCTTGCGCGCGTCATTGACGACCGCGATGGCGCGCTGTCGCTGCTCAGACGTACCCGTCTTCCATACCTGACCGAAGGCCTCGGTCAGACCGAAGCCGGCCGCCCGGATCTCCTTCATGGCCTCCCAGTCCACCCCCTGCCCCACCTCCTCCCACGGGGCCCGTGGCCCAGCCTCGGCCTCGACGCGTCCAGCCTCGGAGAGCGTGAACAACTTCTTGCCGCCCTCACTGCGACTCACGATCAGCCCTTCGTCCTCCAGCAGCTGAAGAGTGGGGTAGACCGAGCCGGGGCTCGGCTTCCACACGCCACCACTGCGTTCCGCGATCTCCTGGATCATTTCGTAGCCGTGCATCGGACGGTCGACGAGCAGCGCCAGGATCGACGCCCGCACATCACCCCTACGCGCCCTGCCGCGCGGCCCACCACGACCACCCCGACCACCGAACCCGGGGCCGAAATGACCGCCGCCGCCACCGAACGGCGGGCCGAACGGGCCAAAGGCCGCACGTCGACCCTCGAACTCCGCCTCCCGAATGCCCCAGCGACGCCCGCAGGGGCCGAATCCATCCGCGTGTCCCTTGGAGTACATGACCACACCTTTCACATAGTCGCACTATCGCGATACTCCAACGATATATCGGAGCGATGGATTCGACAACAGGCCGACCCCACGCGGGTGTCCTGCCTACGCCGACCTGGCCCCTGTCTCAGGTGATCTGGTCCGGTTCGCTCGTCGTCTCAGGCGGCCTGGCCCGTTGACGCTGCTCATGCCACGCGAGACCTCGACCCGCACGCCGCGGATCCCCGGGATTTCGGTGAACGGGACACGCCAATATGGTGGGCCGATGACGTCGATCAAGAAGTTCCAAGTCACCTTCGACTGCGCAGAACCTGAGCGCCTCGCCCGTTTCTGGTGCGAGGTGTTGGGGTACGTCATACCGCCGCCGCCAGAGGGGTTCGCCACCTGGGATGACTTCAGGGGCTCGCAGCCACCTGAGCAGCGGGATTCATGGTTCGCCTGCATTGATCCCTCAGGTGTGGGCCCGCGGCTGTACTTCCAGCGCGTCCCTGAGGGGAAGGCCGTCAAGAACCGGGTTCATCTTGATGTGCGGGTCGGCACCGGACTCGTGGGGGAAGAGCGCCTCGCCGCACTTGAGGCCGAATGCGCACGGTTGGTCCCGCTTGGCGCGGTACACGTGCAGACGCTGTATGACGGCAACGATGCGTGCATCCCGATGCTTGACATCGAGGGCAACGAGTTCTGCATCGACTGAGGGCTGTGAACGTGTCCCCGCACGAGAGGACCTGGTTTGTGGTCTCAAGTGATCTGGTCCTCGTGGTGTACGGAACGGGTGGTCGCTCGATGGGGTGACGCCTCGTGACTCCGGGACATGGCTTCGCACCGGGTGGCCGACGCTGGCAGCGAGGGCGTCGGGGAGGTGGCCGTGAGCGAGCCGGTGAGGTCGGGATCCGCATGGGAGTACGCGTCCGACGTGCAGGTGGGTTTCGTCGGCGTCGACGGGTTCGGGCGGCTGGGGTCACTGGCCCGCTGCTGGGACGAGCCCTTCGAGCGTGCAGCCCCGGTCCGGAAGTTCATCTCGTTCAAGGGGCAGAAGAACTTCACGGGTGAGTACTGGGCGGCGTCCTCGCGTGACCTGGTGGGTTACGAGTCGTGGGTCGAGCGGGATGCCGCGATGGCCCTGGACTTCGACCCTTCGGTGGTGGCCTTGGCCTCGCAGCCGTTCTGCCTGTCCTGGTGGGACGGCGAACGGGATCGTCAGCACACTCCGGACTACTTCGCATGGCTGGCCGACGGCACCGGCGTGGTGGTCGATGTCCGGCCGGAGGGTCTCGTCGACGAGGAGGCCGCCGAGGTCTTCGCGTTCACCGCGGAGGTCTGTGCAACGGTGGGGTGGCAGTTTCGGCTGGTCGGGGACTTGGACCAGACGTTCCGGACGAACTTGCGGTGGCTGGCGCGCTATCGCCACCTGCGCTGCCACCGGGCCTCGGTGGCGGATGCCCTGCGGGAGGTGTTCGCCGAGCCTCAGCTGCTGTTCACCGGTGCTGACCGGGTCGGGGACAAGTATGCGGTGCTGCCGGCGCTCTACCACCTGCTCTGGCGGAACGAGCTGACAGCCGATCTGGTCTCGGCTCCGCTGGACGGCGGGACGGTCGTCGGCCTGGCGGCGGGGAGGGCGTCGTGAGGTCTGCGCGTCCAGGACGGTTGCGGCTGGGTGACCGGGTCAGGTTCGAGAAGAGCACGTACACGGTCGTCGCGCTCACCGGGATGCGGGTCCGCCTGGCCGACGTCCATGGCACGGGCATGCTCGTCGACCAGGTTCACCTCCAAGGGGCTGAGGACTTCGCCGTCCTGGGCACCGCAGAACGGGCCACACTGGGCTCGGCCGCGCTTCTGGACCATCTCCCGGAGGAGGCCGCGAAGCGGGCCTTGTGGTGGCAGCACCACTTGATCGAGATCCTGACCGGGCTGCCGCCGGACGCTCCGGCGGGGGCTCTGCCCCGGCCCGAATACGACCCGGCCCGCCGGTCGCTGGCGGAACGCGAGCGGGCGAAGGCCGCGGAACTGGCCGCGCGGGGCGAGGAGGTCAGTGCACGGACGGTCAAGCGCAAGCGGCAGCGTTACGAGGCCGGCGGGGTCGCCGCGGTGGCGGACCGCCGTCTCGCTCCGCGCGCGTCGCTGCTGGGCCGGGCTGATCCTCGGGTGGTGGCGGCGATGCGTCAGGCCATTGCCGAGAGTGTCCCGGCCTCCACTCGCACGATCGAGTACGCGCGTTGGCGGACCGGCCGCATCCTGGCTGCCGAGCACGGCGAGGACGTGGTGGAGATGCCGTCGCGGGCGACGTTCTACCGCTTGTTCGCGAAGCTGTCCGGCGGCATCCCGGTGACTGGGTCGGCCCGCACTCGCCAGTCGCTGGCCAACCAGCCGGAGGGGCCGTTCCGTTACGAGCAGGTCGCGGCGCCGGGCGAGTTGATGCAGATCGACTCCACCCCGCTGGACGTGCTGGTGCGGCTGGATGAGGGGGTGCCTGGCAGGGTCGAGCTCTGCGGCCTGGTCGATGTCGCCACCCGCACCATCGCCGCCGCGGTCGTGCGGCCGACCACCAAGTCGGTGGACGCTTCGCTGCTGCTGGCCCGTGCTCTGACCCCGGAGCCGATGCGGCTGGGCTGGTCAGACGTACTGAGGATGTCCCGTTCGGTCCTGCCGCATCGCAGGCTGCTGTCCTTGGACGAACGGTTGGAGCACGCCGCGGCCCAGCCGGTGATCATCCCGGAGAACTTCCGGGCCGCCTGCCGGACTCTGGAGATCAACTTCCAGCCCTGCCACCCACGCTCGCCCGCGGAGAAGCCCCACATCGAGCGGACGCTCGAATCGGTGGCCACGATGCTCTGCCAGTTCCTCCCCGGCTACCTGGGCCGCACGGCCGAGCACCGCGGACGGAACGTCGAGGACGAGCCGTTGTGGTCAATGCTGGAGATCCAGGAACTCCTGGACGAATGGCTCATCGCGAAGTGGCAGAACAGGCCGCACGACGGGCTGCGGGACCCCGGCAGTCCCGGCCGCCCCTTCACGCCGAACCAGAAGTACGCCAGCCTGCTCGAGAGCGCCGGCTACGTTCCCCTGGCCCTGACCGGGGACGACTACGTCGAACTGCTGCCCGCGACCTGGCGGGCGGTCAACTCTTACGGCATCAAGATCAGCCACCGCATCTACGACTGCGCGGACCTGGGCCCCTTCCGGCGCCAGCCCTCCGGGGTCGCCCGCAAGAAGAACTTGTGGGAGATCCACCGCGACCCTTACGACGCCAACTGGATCTGGGTCCGCAACCACTGGGAGGGCGGCTGGATCCCCGTCCCCTGGAAACACCTCGGCACTGTCCCGCAGCCGTTCGGGGATCTGGCCTGGGACCATGCCGCGGCCGACCTGCGTCAGCAGGGCGAAAGCGATCCCACCGAGGAACAGATCGCCCAAGCTGTGTCCGAGCTTCTGATCAGGGCCAACCAAGGTCCCGAGGGCGGCGGGAAGAAGCGGCCGTCCCGGCGCGACCGGCGAGTCGCCGCCCGGACCAAGGCAGGCGCCGAAGGCAACGGTCCCCGGCCGCCGAAGCCCGAACCGGTGCCGGCCGCGCCAGACGACATGCTGCCTCACGACGACGAGGAAGCAGACACGCAGGACGAGCTGGTCGCGAAGGTCATTCCGCTTGGTGTCTTCGACCCCTTCAAGGAGGCGGACAAGCGATGGTGACCGCAGCTGGGCCCGCGTTCGAACAGCTGCCGCCATCCGGCCTGCAGGCCGGTTGGCGGCGGGCCGTGGACCAGGAGGAACTGCACCGCCACCTCACCACCCTTGAGGGCTGGCGGGAGTTCACCACTCAAGATCCAGCCCCGCCGGACCTGCTGCCCGCCGACGTCCTCGCCGGACTGGGGCCGGACGAGCGCCAGGACTACGACGACGCCCGCCTCGACTACCACACCAGAATGACGGTGGCGGCGACCTCCACCTTGCGGACCGTCGTTCATACTGGCCGACGGTTGACCCTGCTCAACCGTCACGCGATCAGTGCCCGCCGGGGCCTGATCCTGTCCGGCCCGGCCGGCACCGGCAAGACCACCGCTCTGACCCAGTTCGGCAAGACCATCGAAGCCATCGACCGGCGTCAGCACCCCGGCGTCGGCGGTCGCATCCCCGTTGTCTACGTCACCGTCCCGCCCGCCGCGACCTCGCGCATGTTGGCCGTGGAGTTCGCCCGCTTCCTCGGCCTGCCCGTCACCGTCCGCGCCAACATCACCGACGTCATCGAGGCTGTCTGCGGGGTCCTGATCGACGCGCGGGTCACCGTCGTCTGTGTCGACGAGCTGCACAATCTCTCCCTTGCGACCCGCAGCGGAGCCGAGGTCTCCGACACCCTGAAGTACTTCTCCGAGCGCATCCCGGCCACCTTCGTCTATGCCGGAGTCGACCTGGAGGCAAATGGCCTGTTCAACGGCACCCGGGGACGGCAGATCGCGGGCCGGTTCGGAGTCATCGAAACCGTCGCGTTCCCCCGCACCGAGGAGTGGACCGGCCTGGTCACCACCCTCGAAGAGGCTCTGCGGCTGCACCACCACCGGCCGGGAACCCTGGAAGGGCTGGCCCACTACCTCCACGACCGCACCGGCGGCATGATCGGCTCGCTGTCCCACCTCATCCGCGGGGCCGCCCTCGACGCCATCCTGGACGGCACCGAGAAGATCACCCGCAAGTCCCTGCAGAGCGTGAAACTCGACCGCGCGGCCGAGACCCGGAAGTCCAAACCGGCCTCATGAGCATCGTCGAGAGCGGCGTGATCAGCGGGAACATCCGCCTGTTGCCTGTCCAGGTCCGCCCGCGAGGCGGCGAAGGAGTCCGGTCGTTCATCGTCCGCCTCGCCCATGCCAACCACCTGATCCCGGGCTATCTGCGGATGTTTCTCTGCGAACCGCCGGATCATCGAGGCATCCCGAGTTGGTCGCGGCTGGCGGCCGTCACGGGCCGCGATCCGGACTTCCTGCGGATCACGCTGGAGACCCGGCACTGCCTGGAGTGCGGCGCCGCCATGCCGCCCCTCGGTATCCTCGGACGTCAAGCTCTGCGATGCTCGCAGGCTCGCCGCCAGAAGGCATACCGCAGACGCCACCCGCTCAGCGAGTGGCTGCGAGTGCCCTGCAAGCAGTGCGGCGAGATCATGCGGATACGGCCCGGACGGCGCCGTCACCTGTGTTCATCGCGCTGCCGTCGGGACGCCTATCTCGAACGACAGCGACGTCGCCAAGAACGATCCGCCCAGACCGAGGAAACCGAACCGCTCCCGTGTCCCATCTGCGAACGTCCCCTGCCCTCTTCGAGACGGCGAACGTGTTCCCAACGGTGTCGTCAGCGGGCATACCGCTGGCGAAATGCACCACCGCCTCACCCAGTTACCTCCCCGGTTGGAGAAGCAGAACCGCCGTCGCCGCCCCCATCTCTACGGCTCTGCGAGATTTGCTCGGCTCTACTGCCCCTCGGCCCCAACCAGGCACAGCGGCGAACCTGCTCTCACCGCTGTCGCCAGCAGGCATACCGAAGGCGCGTGAGTCCGGCCCAAGATCGGTCTCAGCCAGCAGCATCGTCACCTCCGCCGAAATCCCCCTCCGAGGCCCTGCCTCCACCCCAGAGCCTGTCGACCTGCCCAGTCTGCAAGGGGCTCCTCCCGGCAGTCCTCGGCCAGGCCAGACGCCGCACGTGTTCTCACCGTTGTCGCCAGCGGGCCTACCGCGAACGTCTGTCCGGCGATAGCGAACTTTCAGCACGTGCCATCGAAGTATGAATGGCTCGGGATGCCAGCCTTCAGACCGAGCCATCCTCGGCAACAAGCTGCACCACGCCAACCCACGCGAACTCGTTCTTCGTATGGACAGCGCGGACCCTCCACCGACCTGCCGGAAGCTGCACGGGAGCCTGTTCCGGCTGGCCACCACCCGGATACTCCACTCCGAGATCCGCGCCGGCCACGGCCGAGTCCATCAGCACCGCCGGGCCATCAGTGACCCACAGGCCGCCGTCCTCCCATGGAGTGTCCGGGTCGGCAACGACTGCTTGCGCTCCGGCGAGCAATTCTTCCTCCGAATCCGCAGCCAGCCATCGCACGAAGACCAACTCCTCCGACAGGAAGCAGGTCATTGCGGGTTCATCGGCCAGGACAAGCGCCGTCGCAGCCTCCGCGCGCACGGCGATCACGCCAGCCCAGTCGTCGACCTCGCAAGCCCGGTCATAATCATCACGGCCACCGTCCTCGCCCAGGACGGCTCCCTCCTCCGTGCACCCGCCCCATGCGCCAATGCAGGACTCGGGGACCACGATCAACGGACCGCCCATCGAGCTGACCCAGGCCAGCTCAGCGCGGTCACTGCGATCAGATTCAAGGGCATCATTCATGCGCGCAGTCTGCCGCTTGCCACTGACACCGGACAGCGGCTGGGCGGGCCCGTCGAGGACAGTCAGCCGGGGCACAGGACAACATCGGTCGATTCGCTGAACCTGGACTGTCAACGGCCTCGTAGCGCTCCCCGCGGGCGGCCAGTGATCTGCCCCGCTGGTGGCCTCGTGGGTGCCCCCGGTGGCGGCCAGATAATCTCCCCGCCATCGGTTGGTGGTGGATCAGCTGAAGGGCTTCACCCCCTTTCCGGTGGTGGCCTCGGTGAACCTGAACGAATCACCCTGAGTTACGGTGACGTCGCTTCCTCGTCCTGCGGTGGACGTCGCTCCGCGAAGTGACCCGCCCGCACAGCGCGAAGCTGGGGCAGCTCGGCGAGTGGTGACAGCACGCATCAGGTCCGATTCTCTTGGATTGGCCTTGGATCGTGGCCTGGAGTGGGAGGTAGCTTCGCCGCATGCGTATCCGAATCGTCGACGCCTTCACCGACCGCCCGTTCGGCGGCAACCCCGCCGGGGTCCTCGTCCTGGACTCCGGCTCCTTCCCCTCGGACCAGTGGCTCCAAGACGTGGCCGCCGAGGTGAACCTCTCCGAGACCGCCTTCGCCCATCCCCTGCCCGCCGACGCGGAGGCGGACTGGGCGCTGCGCTGGTTCACACCCACCGCCGAGGTGGACATGTGCGGGCATGCCACCTTGGCCATGGCGCACGTTCTGCACACCACCGGTCGCGCCACCGGCACGATCAGGTTCGCGGCACGCTGTGGGATTCTCCTCGCCACCGCCCGTGGGGACGGCAGTCTCACGCTGGACTTCCCCACCTCCACGATCACTTTGGTCGAAGCCCCCACCGAGGTCTCTCGCGCCTTGGGCGCCGAGGTCCTCTCCGTCCACGACACCGCCGACCACGTGGGTGACCTCCTGGTGGAGCTCGCGGACGAGGCGACGGTACGCGAACTACGGCCGGACATCGCGGCACTGCGCGGCTACGCCCGCCGCGGGGTGATCGTCACGGCCCTCGCCGAGGACCCCGCCCGTGGGTACGACTTCGTCTCCCGAGGGTTCTTCCCGGCCTTCGGCATCGACGAGGATCCGGTCACGGGCAGCGCGCATACGGCGTTGGCGCCGTTCTGGTCCGCCCGTTTGGGTGGCCGCACCGAGCTCACCGGCCGGCAGGGCGGAAGTCGGACCGGGCTGGTGCAGGTGGGTCTGCGCGGCGACCGTACCGAACTGACGGGCCGGGCGGTCACCGTCATCGACGGCGAACTGCTCAGCTCTCCGTAAGCCGCACGGCCTGACGGGCCCGACACCTCAGCCCGTGGGCAGCCAGTCGACTCTGCCGGCCAACAGCGCGTACCCGACGAACGCCACGGTGTCGAGGAGGGCGTGGGCCGCCACCAGCGGCCCCACCCGCCCCCAGCGTCGGTAGAGCAGCACGAAGACCACTCCCATCACCACGTTGCCGAGGAATCCGCCGATGCCCTGGTAGAGGTGGTAGGAGCCGCGCAGCAGCGAGCTTGCAGCCAAGGCGGCCATCGGTGTCCATCCCAGCTGCCCCAGGCGACGCAGCAGGTATCCCACCACGATGACCTCCTCGACCAGGGCGTTCTGGATCGCGGAGAGGACCAGGACGGGGATCTTCCACCACACGTCGGGGAGGTTCTCCGGCACCACGGTCAGATTGGCTCCGCTGGCCCGTGCGAGCAGGTAGAAGGCCAGTCCGGCGCTGCCGATCCCCGCCGCGATCAGAGTGCCCCTGCCGAGGTCCCACCAGGGGCGGGTGCGGTCGAGTCCGACCGTCCGCAGCCCCGGGGCGCCTTCGCGGGTCAGCAGGTGGGCGACGAGTAGCACGGGGACCAACGCGCTGGCGATGCCGAAGAGTTGCCAGGCCAGATCGAGCCACGGCCGACCCGGCGCGTAGCTGCCGTTGAGGGTGGCGGCCTGGTCCTTGAGCCCCCCTGGCTTGGTCAGCGACCCGATGAAGCTGATCAGGGCGGAGACACCGCTGGCTCCGAGCGAGAGGGCGAGGACCAGGAGCGTCTCGGATCTCCAGACCTTTCGACCGGACTCCGCCCCGCGCAATGGTTCTGTCACCCTGTCCGCCTCGACCCGCACGATTGACTCCCGTTCCAGCGCTGCCCGACCCGGTGGCCCCACCGGACCCATCGGGGTGCGCACGTAAGGTACACGTCCGCTCCTCGGGTCCGGCCCGGTGATGGGCAACACGTTTGCGCGCGCCCCTCCGGGTCCCCGGGCTAGGAGGCAACGAGCACGGCCACCGTAGGCCACGTCAGGGGACCTACGGTGGCGGCCCCACGGGAGTCCCGGACGGCACTCAGGTCCGTGGGGACCCCACGGACCTCTCAGCCGCAGGGGCACCGGACGGCCCGGGGAGTCCGGTCGGCCAGTCGTGCACGGGGGTTCCCCCGTGCATCAGCTCGCTGTAGCGGCGCGCCATGGCGGCCAGGGCGGCATCCCGCCCGAGGCCGGACTCCAAGGCCCGGTGGTAGGTGTCCACCTGCCAGGAAGCACCGTTGACACGTCCTCGGCAGCGTTGCTCGATCACACCGAGGTAGCGATCCCGGTCTACGGCTTCGACACCCCAGGCATCCAGGCCCGCGGCGGCTAGCGGCAACAGTTCGTCGAGAACGAGGCGGACCGCGGGAACGGTGGCGAGCCCACCGGAGCGTCCGCGTTGCGGCCACCGGAGTCGGGCGTCGATACCGCGTCGACAGGCTTCGTCGAAGTTGGCCTCGGCGGTGGCGAAGGACATCCGGTGCCACAGCGGACGGGGATCGTCGGCCAAGGTGCGCACCAGCCCGTAGTAGAAGGCGGCGTTGGCGATGACGTCGGTGACGGTCGGTCCGGCGGGCAGCACGCGGTTCTCCACCCGCAGGTGGGGCATTCCGTCGGCCACCGCGTACACGGGGCGGTTCCACCGGTAGACGGTCCCGTTGTGCAGGACCATCTCCCGGAGCCCGGGCACCCCACCTGCGGCAAGGACGCGCAAGGGCTCCTCCTCGTCGCAGATCGGAAGCAGCGCGGGGAAGAAGCGCAGGTTCTCCTCGAAGAGTTCGTACGCCGATCCGATCCAGCGTTCACCGAACCAGGTACGGGGGCGGACCCCTTGCGCCTGGAGTTCGGGCGGGCGGGTGTCCGTGGCCTGCGTGAACAGCGGGGGGCGGGACTCCCGCCACAGTTCACGACCGAGCAGGAAGGGCGAGTTCGCTCCCAGTGCGATCTGCACGGCGGTCACGACCTGTGCGGCGTTCCAGACGTCGGCGAAGCGCGCCGGGGTGACCTGGAGATGGAGCTGTACTGATGTGCATGCCGCCTCCGGAACGATCGAGGCGGCGGTGCAGCTCAGCCGTTCCACTCCCTCGATGTCCAGGGTGAAGTCCTCCCCACGGGCCATCATGATCTGCTCGTTGAGCAACATGTACCGGTCGACGTCGGAAAGGTTCGCCGAGACCAGGTCATCTTGGGTGAGGGTAGGAAGAACCCCGATCATCACGACGCCGGCATCCACTTCCGCCGCCTGCCGGTGGGCATATCCCAGGCCCGTTCGCAGCTCTTCGGCGAGCTGATCGAAAACCCGCCCGTCGAGCCGGTGCGGGAGAATGTTGACCTCCAGGTTGAACATTCCGAGTTCGGTCTGGAAATCCGGACTCGCTATCCGTTCCAGCACCTGTCCGTTCATCATTCTGGGCAGGCCGTCGGAACCAACGAGATTCAATTCGATCTCCAGGCCCATGAGATTCCTGGGCCGGTCGAATCGCTTCTCCGCCAGGAGTCTCCCCAGCCCCTCAAGACACTCGTGGAGCTTCCTGCGGTACCGCTGCCGATCGGACAGGTCGAACCCGCCTGCCACGACCTTCTCCCCCATCGAAGCGTCCCTCCTCAAGGAGCCGACCAGCACCGGTCAGCTCGCGTAACCTCGATGATGCCCAGCGCGGGCGATCGCTAACTGTGCCCGCGGCTCATGTCACCGGGAGCGTGCGCCGGATTGGCCGAGAGGCGCTTCCGCATATGTAGAGGGCATATGGTGGGGGTTCATTTCCCATTGGCATTGCCAGATTTCGAATACCAACGCTTTCCAGCCGACCCCCCGTCGGGTAACCTGCGAGGTCAGGGCGCGCTGTCTGCGCGTAGCCGGCACGAATACCGCACGAACGAGTCCGGTAAGAGCCTTGCCTGAAATACGCGGGACAGCTAGCGGAAACGTCGTGCGAACACATGTCGTATAAACTCCGCAAACAAGGCAGAGAGTTGGCGCGCGGCCATTGCCCCACTGCCCGCCTCTGACCCCAAAATGCGACAGCGCCGTCCGCACCTGCCCGCTCCACCGGTCTCTTGAGTGAGAGGCGACCCACCATGCCGCTGCATGTCCCCCCAGCCCCCGCGCCCGCCCTGCGCAGCGTTCTCGCGGCACTCGGTTCCCCCACGGCCGTCCACGCGGCCCATACCCCCGCGCTGCGCACGCTGCAGGGGCCCATGTCCCCCGAACTGCCGCTTCCCGTCCACGTCCTGGACCGGATCACCAACGGAGGTCGGCCGCCGCGCACCCGGCTCACCGGGTGGCGGTTCCTGATCCGCTGCGGTGACCGCTTCGTCGCCGCAGCCGACACCATGCTCACCCCGGACGGGTGGGCCTTCTCGCACTTCTTCGAAGGTCCGTACGTGACCTCGACGGAGCGCGCGTTGCGTCAAGCGGAGGCGATCAGCGCCCCGCTTCAGGCTCGCCTGCTCTCCGTACCCGAGTTGTACATGCTCACGCTGTGGCTGCACGGAGCCGTGGGGGCAGACGCCGCCTCAGGTCTTCCCGCCGCTACGGACCTGCTGATCCCGCTGGCGCCCGCGCCACCCGGGATCGCCGCGCATCGCGCGCACCCCGTCTCCGAACTACTGCCGGTGATGACCCATCGGCTTGCCCCGGCACAGGTGCTGGCGACTCCGGCGTGATCGCAGGGGAAGCGCCGGGGTGGGGGACTCGTCGGACTTCCCGCAGGTCACGGGCAGGGACCACCCGGAGGAGCCGGGCGGCCCCTGCCCTCGTGTGCTGACATCACCGAGATCGGGGGCCGGCACGGTGCTGTAGGCCCGGCCGCGGGGCGGAAAGCAGGCTGCTCAAGCGGGGGTCGACACCAGTCCCCGGGGCCGCCCCGCCCTCAGGCGGGTTTGAGCCCTGGATCACCCGCCTCCATGACGAAGGAAGCGGCCGTGGTGACCCGGGCGCCAGGGGTCGTCACCCGGGACAGCGTACGGAAGTCGGCGCGGGCCCGGTTCTGCGTCAGGTTGAGCCTCAAGTAGCCGCGGCGTCCGTCGTAGAAGCCCAGGTGCGGGTTGGCCCTCATGAGATCGGCCCAGTTGGATGGGCGGACGGAGCCGTCCTTTCCACTGCTGATCGAGGTGGTGACGAGCTCGGTGCCGAGCGTACGGGAAGCCGGGTCGTCGAAGTCCTCCTTGATGTCGAAGGCAAGGCCGGCATGTACGTCGCCGGAAAGGATCACCAGGTTCTCCACGCCGGTGGCCGTGGCTCCCGCCAGGATCCGATCGCGGGAGGCCGGGTACCCGTCCCAGGCATCCATGGACAGCTTGGCCCCGTCACCGGGGACACTGCGCCGCCGGGCGAACACCACCTGTTGGGGAACGACGTTCCACACCGGGCGCGAAGCACGCCATCCGTCGAGCAGCCAACGCTCCTGCAAGGTTCCCGTCATGGTCCGGCCTGGATCCTCGGACCGGGGGCCGGGCGCCTTCCAGCCGTCCCCGTACGCCTGGTCCGATCGGTACTGACGGGTGTCGAGGACGTCGAACTGGGCCAGCTGCCCGAACCTCAGCCGGCGGTAGAGCCGCATGTGGGAACCTTGCGGTCGCTGGTGGTGGCGTAGCGGCTGGTTCTCCCAGTACGCCCGGTAGGCGGCGGCCCGGCGCAGCAGGAACTCCTCCGGTACGACGGCGTCCTCTGAGGAGTTCCCCGCATAGTTGTTCTCCGTCTCATGGTCGTCCCAGGTGACGACGAAGGGGTGGGCGGCATGGGCGGCGATGAGGTCCGGGTCGCTCTTGTAGAGGGAGTAGCGCAGCCGGTAGTCCTGCAGGGTCCGCGCCTCACGACCGTAGTGCGCGGGCAGGCGGCGGTCGGTGTAGCCGCGCGCGCCGCCGGCCGGGTCCACGGCGAACTCGTAGAGGTAGTCCCCGAGGTGCAGGACGACGTCGAGGTCCTCCTCGGCGAGGTGTCGGTAGGCGGTGAAGTAGCCGTCGTGGTACGCCTGACAGGAGACGGCGGCGAGGCTGAGACGGGTGGGGCCGGCGCCGGGACCAGGGGCCGTGCGGGTGCGCCCGGTGGGACTGATCCAGCTACCGGCGCGGAAGCGGTAGTAGTAGGCACGGTCGGAGGCGAGGTGGTCCAACTCCACGCGCACGCTGTGGTGGTACTCGGGGTGCGCGGTGGCTGAGCCCCGGCGCACGATCCGGCTGAACCGCGGGTCGTGAGCGAGCTCCCAGCGGACCTGGATCCGCCGGTGGGGCAGTCCGCTGTCGGGCTCGTAGGGGCGCGGCGCGAGCCTGGTCCACAGCAGCACTGACCCGGGCAGCGGGTCGCCGGAGGCGACACCGAGGGAGAACGGGTCCTGGGTGATCTTTCTCGGGTCCAGCTCCGGGGCGCCCGCGACACCGGCGGCGGGCAGTTCGGCGGCGAAGGCGAGGGCCGCCGCGGCGCTGGTGACGGTGAGGAACCTCCGTCGGTCGATATGACGCGCGGCGGCCCGGAACGCCGGCCCCAGACCCTGCCCCAAGCGGTCCACAACTGTCATCTGGCCCTCCCCTGGTAGCTGCAGTCCATGACAGCGCACCAGCAGGGGACGTCCGGGCTAGGTCCTCTGACGAACCTTCGCGTGTCGCGTCGATGAGTTGTCCGCGACGGCCCGCACCGGGGCCGACGCGCGGCGCCCCGGCCCTGAGCGGGCAAGGGTCCGCGGTGGCCGCGGCAGCACCGCCGGCCCCGGGTGATGGTGGGGCCCGATCGGACTAGCCCGGCCGGTCCTGCGAACCATCCGAAAGGACAGGGTAGTTGGGTTGAACCGCCCGCACGGGTGATGCGTCATCAATCTATGAGGACAGCTAGCGGGAAATCCCTGCGGATGGCCGCCCTCAGAGCAACACTGGTTGTATCCGCGCCCGTGCCCGCGGGCGAGGAAGACTGTTGGGACTGACCAGCCGATTGATACGGGGGGCGGCATGACAGCGACGTCGGGCCGCAGAACTCACACCACACCGCAGCGAAAGAACACTCCCATGTGCCAGCACCAGCCACCTTGCCCATCAGCAGATTCAGCCGACCGGGAGGCCGCCCGTCCCATGGCCAACCATCCGGAACAGGGCTGGAGCCTGCTGTGCAACGGTGTCCTGCTCTTCGAGGACACCGGTGAGCTGCTGCCGGACGGACAGATCATCGCGCCGCACCGCCCGCGGGCGGGGGCTGTGGCCTGACGCAACAGGCGCAGCAAGGCCGTGGGGGTCTGTCCCGGAAGTTCTTTCCGGGACAGACCCCCACGACCGTTGAGGGCGTCCTCCTCGTCACACCCGAACAGGGCGAGGAGGACGCCGCCGAGCTCAGTTGTCGTACTCCTCCAGCGGCGGACAGGAGCAGACCAGGTTCCGGTCGCCGAAGGCACCGTCGATGCGGCGGACCGGCGGCCAGTACTTGTCGGACGCCGTGACGCCGGCGGGGAAGACGGCCTCCTCACGGGTGTACGGGTGCGTCCACTCACCGCCGAGCGCGGCTGCCGTGTGGGGAGCGTTACTCAGGGGGTTGTCCTCGCCGGGCCATTCACCCGTGGCCACCCGCTCGACCTCTGCACGGATGGCGATCATGGCGTCGCAGAAACGGTCGAGTTCCCCGAGGTCCTCACTCTCGGTGGGCTCGATCATCAGGGTGCCGGCCACCGGGAAGGACATGGTCGGAGCGTGGAAGCCGTAGTCGATCAACCGCTTGGCGATGTCGTCGACGCTCACCCCGGTGGCCTTCGACAGCGGACGTAGGTCGATGATGCACTCGTGCGCGACCAGGTTGCCCGGTCCGGTGTAGAGCACCGGGTAGTGCGGCTCCAGCCGCTTGGCGATGTAGTTGGCGCCGAGCACCGCGACCTGGGTGGCGCGCTTGAGCCCCTCTCCGCCCATCAGGCGGACGTACGACCAGGAGATGGGCAGAATGCCCGCGGAGCCCCAGGGGGCGGCCGAGATCGGACCGACGCCGGTCTCAGGGCCGGCGGTCGGCTGCAGCGGGTGGTTGGGCAGGTAGGGCGCGAGGTGCTCCCGGACGCCGACCGGGCCGACGCCCGGGCCGCCGCCACCGTGCGGGATGCAGAAGGTCTTGTGCAAGTTCAGGTGCGAGACGTCACCACCGAAGTGACCCGGCTTGGCCAGGCCCACCAGGGCGTTGAGGTTCGCGCCGTCCACGTACACCTGGCCGCCGGCCTCGTGCACCTGGGCGCAGATCTCGGCGACGTGCTCCTCGAACACCCCGTGGGTGGAGGGGTAAGTGATCATGAGTACGGCGAGCTCGTCGCGGTGCTTGTCGATCTTGGCGCGCAGGTCGGCTGCGTCCACCTCACCGTCGTCGGCGGTCTTGACGACCACGACCTTCATTCCGGCCATCACCGCGCTGGCCGCGTTGGTGCCGTGCGCCGAGGACGGAATCAGGCAGACCGTGCGCTGGGTGTCGCCGTTGGCGCGGTGGTAGGCGCGCACCGCGAGGAGTCCGGCGAGCTCTCCTTGGGAGCCGGCGTTCGGCTGGAGCGAGACGCGGTCGTAGCCGGTGACCTCGCAGAGACGTTCCTCCAGCTCGTGGATGAGCGTCAGGTAGCCCTCCGCTTGCTCCACCGGGGCGAAGGGGTGCAGCTGCCCGAACTCCGGCCAGGTGACCGGCTCCATCTCGGTGGTCGCGTTCAGCTTCATGGTGCAGGAGCCGAGCGGGATCATGCCGCGGTCCAGCGCGTAGTCACGGTCCGAGAGCTTGCGCAGGTAGCGCAGCATCGCGGTCTCCGAACGGTGCTGGTGGAAGACCGGGTGGGTCAGGTACTCGTCCGAGCGCAGCAGTCCGGCGTCCAGCGCCTCGACGACCTCCGCGTCCAGCGCCTCGATGTCCGCTTCGATGGCGAAGGCACTCCACACGGCGGCCAGTTGGGCGCGCCCGGTGGTCTCGTCACAGGCGGCGGAGACATGGTCGGCGTCGACGAGACGGATGTTGACTCCGGCCGCACGGGCAGCAGCAGTGACCTCCGCGGCACGACCAGGCACCTTGGCGGTGACGGTGTCGAAGAAGTTCGTCTCCGTGACCTCCACCCCTCCGGCGCGCAGTCCGGCGGCGAGCAGGGTCGCGTAACGGTGGGTGCGCCGGGCGATCGTGCGCAGACCCTCAGGGCCGTGGTAGACGGCGTACATTCCGGCCATGACGGCCAGCAGCACCTGTGCGGTGCAGATGTTGCTGGTGGCCTTCTCCCGGCGGATGTGCTGCTCGCGGGTCTGTAGGGCCAGACGGTAGGCCTTGTTCCCGTCGGCGTCCACGGAGACGCCCACGAGGCGGCCCGGCAGGGAACGGGCGTGCTTGTCCTGGACGGCCATGTAGCCGGCGTGCGGCCCGCCGAAGCCCATCGGCACACCGAAGCGCTGGGTGGTACCGACGGCGATGTCGGCACCGAGCTCGCCGGGCGAGGTCAGCAGGGTCAGGGCCAGCAGGTCCGCGGCGACGGTGACGATCGCACCCAGCTCGTGGGCCTGGTCGATCACGGCCTTGATGTCGCGCACCGCGCCGGAAGCGCCCGGGTACTGGAGCAACACGCCGTAGACGCCGCGTTCGGCGATCTCGGCCGGGATCCCCTGACTCAGGTCCGCCACGACCACCTCGACGCCCGTGGGCTCGGCCCGGGTCTCGATGACCGCGATGGTCTGCGGCATCGTGTCGGCATCGACGAGGAAGACCCCGCCCTTGACCTTGCCGACCCGGCGCGCCAGCGTCATCGCCTCGGCAGCAGCCGTTCCCTCATCGAGCAGGGACGCACCCGAGGTGGGCAAGCCGGTGAGCTCGGCGACCACGGTCTGGAAGTTCAGCAGCGCCTCCAGGCGGCCCTGCGAGATCTCGGGCTGGTACGGCGTGTAGGCCGTGTACCAGGCCGGGTTCTCCATGACGTTGCGCAGGATCACCGGCGGGGTGAAGGTGCCGTAGTAGCCGAGGCCGATCATGGGGGCCAGTACCTGGTTGCGGTCAGCGAGCGAGCGCAACTCCGCGAGGACCTCGGCCTCGGTGCGGGCGGCAGGAAGCGCGAGCGCCTGCTGGCTCTTGATCACGTCCGGTACCGCGGCGGCGGTGAGTTCGTCGAGCGAGCCGTAGCCGACCTGGGCGAGCATCTTCGCCTGGGCCTCGACATCCGGACCGATGTGGCGCTGCTCGAAGGGAATGCCCTGCTCAAGCTGGGAGAGCGGGATGCGGTTGGCGGTCATGTACGGAGGCCTCCTGGTCTTCGCGACCTGCGAGGGGCACCACGGCGCGGGCGCCCGGACGGCCTCCCCCTCTGTCATCTCAACCTGAGAGCTTCACCGGCGCCACCGGGGGTTGCCCGGGAACTGCCGGCTTTCACCGTCGGTGAGGAAGGGAACCGGTCGCCGCGCGTCCGATGCCCGTCCTGCTTTCCAGAGTGACCTCGTCCGTGCGGTACGTGTGCCTGAGAGATTCCGGGGAGGATTTGCTCCTTCGGCGCCTCCGGGAAGCTGGTCGGAGGACTCTCCCGCACGGGGTCAGCGGCCAGGGCCCAGCCTACCAGCGAGGCTCTAGGGAGAGCTTTCGAGTGGCCGGTGAGAGGATTCTGCCCTTTCGTAGTTCTATCGGATTAGTTGCGACCAAATGGAGGGATCGTGCAGACCGACATCGATCCGCGCAGCCTGATCGGCCGCAAGGCGTTCGACCGCAATGGCGCCAAGCTCGGCACCGTGGACGAGGTGTACCTCGACGACGCCACCGGTGCTCCCGAGTGGGCCGCCGTGCGCACCGGGTTCTTCGGACGGGACGCCTTCGTCCCGCTGGAACCCAGCGAACTGTTCGAGGGCGGCCTACGCGTGCCCTTCGACCGGGCACTCGTCAAGGACGCCCCCGACTTCGGCGTCGGACGACACCTCTCTCCCGAGCAGGAGATCCAGCTCTACCACCACTACGGTCTGGACATCGCGCTCCCCGACGACCTCGCCGGATCCCACGAGGAGTCCGGCCCCTCCTTCGGTGAGCTCGCCGGCCCCGACGTCTAGCACCCCCGACGTCAGTGCGTGCACCGCGACCCCGGGACCGGCGGAGCGCCGAGGTCTGCCACCGCTCCACCGGTCCTCCCAGGGTCCACCAGCGGCAGCGGATCCGAGGGCTCCAGCTCCGGGTCGTCCACCCGGAACGTACGCACCCGCCCCGGCTGCGTGCCCGGCCCCTCGAAACGCACGGTCACCCGCCCCACGCCACTGCCCTGCACCCAGCCAGCCCCGTACACCGCGTGCTGCACGTCCACCCCCGGCGACCAGCGCCGCTCGGCAACCGGCACCGGAGCCGACGGCGGCCCCGCGCCGCGGTCCGTCTCGGGCCCCGGCGCCAGCGGAGGCAAGGCGGCCGACTCCTCGGATCTTTGAACCTCACCGGGGGCCTCCTGGACCCCCTGGGCGAAGAGGTCTCCCTGGGTGTAGTCCGCCAGCCCCGAGACACCCACGCCGAGCAGGCGCACTCCACCCGTGGTGTCAACCGACTCCAAGAGCCGGGCTGCCGCCTCCCGCACTACCGACAACTCGTCCGTGGGGCCACGCAGCGTCTCGGACCGTGTGAGGGTGGAGAAGTCGTACCGGCGCACCTTGAGCACGATCGTCCGCCCGGAGTGCCCCGAGGCACGTAGCCGGCCGACGCAACGGTCGGCCAGCCTCTGCACCTCGTAGCGGATCCGCACCCGGTCGTGAAGGTCCACCTCGAAGGTGTCCTCCACGGACACCGACTTCGTTTCGCGCTCGGAGACCACCGGCCGGTCATCGCGGCCGAGCGCCATCCGGTGCAACGCGAGACCGTGAGCACGCCCGAGCAGTCGAACCAGCTCGTCCTCCCCCGCCTCCGCCAGCTCCCCCACCGTGCTGATGCCGGCGCGACGCAGATGCTCCCCTGTGGCCGGCCCCACCCCGGGCAGGGTCCGTACGGTCATCGGAGCCAGAAGGTCCCGCTCGCTACCGGGCTCCAGCAAGAGCAGCCCGTCGGGCTTCGCCTGCTCCGAAGCGATCTTCGCCAGCATCTTGGAGCCCGCCAACCCCACCGAGCCGGTCAGCCCGGTGACCGCCAGGATCTGTGCCCGAAGCTGCTCACCCGCCCGCCGGGCTGCCGAGACGGTCGGCTCCAGCCCGCCCGCCTCCAGGTCCACGAAGGCCTCGTCCAGGCTGAGCGGCTCCACCAGGGGAGACCAGCGACCCAGCAACTCCATGACCTGCTCGCTGACGGCACGGTAGAGGGAGAAACGCGGCACCAGATAGGCGCCGTTCGGACAGAGCCGGCGGGCCTGCGCCGTGGGCATGGCGGAGTGCACACCGAAACGGCGAGCCTCGTAGGAGGCCGTGGCGACGACCCCGCGGGGCCCGATGCCACCAACGATGACGGGGCGGCCCCGCAGGCTGGGCTTGGCCGCCTGCTCAGCGGAAGCGTAGAAGGCGTCCATGTCCAGATGCAGGATCGTCGGTGCGGATCTCACACCATCGATGCTCTCTCAGACCACTGACAACACGCTTACGACCATGCGCCCGTGGCGCCTCAGACAGCCTTGTTGCGGCGACGCGCCAGTTCGTCCTGGGGGTTGCTACCCACCAGGGTCTCCCCGGTGTCGACCCGCTCACCGTGCAACTGGGACAGGGCGTGTTCCACGTCCCGCCAGACGACGCCGACCGCGATGCCGAACACGCCCTGGCCACCTTGGAGCAGACCGACCACCTCGTCGGGCGAGGTGCACTCGTAGACAGTGGCACCGTCGCTCATCAAGGTCATCCGCTCCAGGTCCGCAAAGCCTCGCTCCCGTAGGTGCTGGATGGCGGCCCGGATGTTCTGGAGCGCCACGCCGGTGTCCAGGAAACGCTTGACGATCTTGAGTACGACCACGTCGCGGAAGCTGTACAGCCGCTGGGTGCCCGACCCGTAGGCCGGTCGCACACTGGGTTCGACCAGCCCGGTGCGGGCCCAGTAGTCGAGCTGTCGGTAGGTGATCCCTGCCGCGGCGCAGGCTGTGGGCCCGCGATAGCCGATGACCTCGGACGCCGGGTCCTCGTTCACCTTCACCGGCTCGCCCGCGACGCGCGCCGAGGAGACCGAGCCGCCGATGGGACTCCCGACGGTGGAGCCGACCGCACTGCCGTGTAGCGGATACGGCCCGCCCTCCGCCGTACCGCCGCCGCTGAATCTCACGCCGACCCTCCGTCCTTGACCTGCCACCATGACGGTAGGCAGTCGCTAGGGGTGCGTCAACGATCGCCACACTCGGCACGCCGAGTGATAATCACCCTAAGAGTGGTTTCGTCCGCCTTATTTCGGGGAAAGCCTAGCCGAATGGGCTTCTGTAGCCCGGGGGATTCCAAAGGCGCGCCGACACGGCACGGCTACTGATTGCTGGTCCCGAAGTCCTCGGGCGAGATCTGGTCAAGGAACTCCCGGAACTTCTCCACCTCGTCCTCCTGCTCGTCCGGGATCGCGATCCCGGCGTCATCGAGCACCCCGTCGCTCCCGTAGATGGGCGTTCCGGTGCGAAGGGCCAGCGCTATCGCGTCGGACGGCCTGGCACTGACCTCCACTCCGCTGGCAAAGACCAGCTCCGCGTAAAAGACGCCCTCCCGCAAGTCCGTGATCCGAACCTCGGAAAGCTCCTCCCCGACCGCTTCCAACACGTCCTTGAAAAGGTCGTGCGTCAGCGGCCTGGCAGGAGCCATGCCCTGCTGGGCGAAGGCGATCGCGGTCGCCTCCCCCGGACCGATCCAGATGGGGAGGTACCGGTCGCCTCCCACTTCACGCAGGAGCACGATCGGCTGGTTGGAGGGCATTTCCACCCGGACACCCACAACGTCGAGCTCGTTCACACAGCAACCCTAGGACCTGCTCGGCAGGTTTGGGTAGTCGGGCCGGTCTCACCTCAGTGAAGACGCACTCCGAGCGCCGTCCCCACCAGCGCCTCGTGCAGGCGTACGGTCAGCCCGGCGAGCTCTCTCATGGTCGACTCGGCATGCGCCCGGGTCTGCGGATTGCGGTGTCGACGCTGCGGCGCCACCACCTGCTCGACGAGGCCGGCCTCCCGGTCCGCCGCCGCTTTCATCGCACGCAGATGCCGCGGCTCCAGTCCGAACCGCCCCAGATCGGCGACCAGACGCGCCACCGATACCGCCTCGGCCTCGTAGCCGCCCTCCGCGACCGGAGCGATCAGCCCGTAGGACTCCCATTCCACGAGCTGCTCCTCGTCCACGTCAGCAGCGGCCAGCAGCTCGGCCCTCCCCACCCGGGTCGCGGTCGGGCGTTCGGGGACCACCGTGGCCACCGGCTCGGCTTGTGGCGAAGGGGCGGGGATGCGCACCTGCTCCCCGCGTGCCAAGGCGTCGAGCTGCTCACGAATGACCTTGAGCGGGAGGTAGTGGTCCCGCTGGAGCCGCAGGATTCGTGCCAGCCGCTCGACGTCCTCGGGACGGAACTTGCGGTAGCCCGAAGGCGTTCGCTGGGGCTCGACCAGCCCCTCCGCCTCCAGAAACCGGATTTTGGAGATCGTGACTTCCGGAAACTCGTCACGCAGCTGAGCGAGCACCGCACCGATGCTCATCAACCGCCCGGCCGAGCTGGCGGTGCCGGAACCGGCACCGCCCGTCGGTGTACGCAGCATGGACTTCCCTTACGGGTCAGATGCCCCTCTGGCTCACGTAGAAGACCAGTCGGTACTTACCGATCTGCACCTCGTCGCCGTTGGTCAGCGCGACCGCTTCGATCGGCTCCCGATTGACGTACGTGCCGTTGAGGCTGCCCACGTCGGAGACCGTGAAGCCACCGTCGGCCTCCCGGCGGAACTCGACGTGCCGCCTGGAGACCGTCACATCGTCCAGGAAGATGTCGCTCTGTGGGTGGCGACCCGCGGTGGTCAGCTCGCCGTCCAGCAGGAAGCGGCTGCCGGAGTTCGGGCCGCGGCGCACGACCAGGAGCGCCGAACCGAGCGGCAGTGCGTCTACGGCGGCCTGGGCCTCGGGCGAGAGTGTGGGCGCGGGGTGCTGACCGGTCACCTCAGCCTCATAGGCCTCCAGCCCAGAGATCGAGATGGTCGACGTGGTCTCCGAAGCGCGCTCCGGCGTCAGACCCGACCGCAGCGGCGCTCCGCAGTTCGAGCAGAATCGGCTGGCCTCGGCGTTCTGGTGGCCGCACCTGCTGCAAACCTGGATGGCCGACATGGACGGCTCCTCGCGCCGCGGCTGGCCCGCGGAGGCATGGGTGGCGTACGGGTCGGGAGTCAACCCTCCACCCGCACTTGAGGTTGATGGTTCACCGAAACCTATGCGCCCGGAGGCCGCCGGGTCAACGGACGCGCCCTGGGCACCGGAAATGTCACCGGTCGCCCCCTCGACCTGGTCACGGAAGAGCGGACGCTCGGCCTGCTCCTCACCCTCCGCGCGGCTCGGAGCGCGGTGGCGGGCACCGCCGTCCTCGCGGGCCTTCTTGCCGAACAACTTCTCAAACAACTTCACGGGCGATTCCCCTTGACTGAAACAGACCCGCCCGTGGGGCAGGACGAACCCTTGATGCACACACCTGCCGACCCGGACACCCTCACAACGTCCGTAACCACCAGACAGTTTCCACCACGCACCACACTTCCGGTGCGGCGACCCCCCGCAAGCACGCACCCGCGCGCCTCGGCTCGCGTCCCGTCCCGCCTCATGACGATGACGACCGAGCGTAGTCAGGCTTATTCGGTGCCCGCAAGGCGTTCACGACGATCTTCGGGGAGCGGGTCACCGTCGCCGTGGCCTGCTCCTTCTCCATGGTCTGGATGACGCCGCCCGGAATTTTCAACGCGGGCTCCAGATCCTCGGGCTTTCCGATGACCTCGAATTCATAGGGCTGAGAGATCTTCTTGCCGTCGACCCGCACGCCGCCGTCAACATCGGAAAAATACGTGTCGGCCACGACTCGCTCCTGGTTGACCTGGATCGCCTCGGCCCCGGCGGCCCGCAGTTCCTGGATCACATCGAGCAACATGTCCGCCTCGACCAGTCCCTCGGGATCACTGACCCTGAGCGTGATGCCCGGTCCCTGCGCCGCCACCGTACCGGCGAGGATGCCTAGTTGCCGTTCCTTCTCCAGGGTTTGCCGGCGCGCCTCCTCCGCCTGGTTGGAACTGGTCTCCAGATCGCGACGCTGCTCCTCCAGCGCGGCCTTCTCGTCCTCAAGACGCTTGGTACGGCCGTCCAGTTCGTCCAGGATCCGCACCAGGTCCTCCTGGCGCGCCCCCCGCAGCGCGCTGCTGTCGCTGTTGGAGCGCACCTGAATGGCCAAGCCGAGGCCAAGACCGAACAGCAGCAGCGCGACGACCAGTTGGGCTCGGGTAACTCGCGGTGGCCACAGTGCAGACAGCAACCTGCGCCGTCCGGTGTCCTGCACCACCTGCGTGGGCCCTTCCCCGGGCTCTTCGTGACTCATCGGCCTCACGCCCGGAACACATGGCGGCGGATGGCCGCCGCGTTGGAGAAGATCCGGATGCCGAGCACGACCACGACTCCGGTCGACAGCTGCGGACCCACGCCAAGCTTGTCGCCGAGGAAGACGATCAACGCGGCCACCACCACGTTCGAAAGGAACGACACCACGAAGACCTTGTCGACGAAGATTCCGTCCAACATCGCCCTCAGACCACCGAAAACCGCGTCCAAAGCAGCCACCACGGCGATCGGAAGATACGGCTCCACCACGATCGGCACCTCGGGCCGGACAAGAAGCCCGACCACCACTCCTGCCACGAGGCCCAGTACCGCGATCACGAATTGCCCTTCCCTGTTTCGGCTGCGCCGCTCCCGGCGCCCCCACCCTTTGGTTCTGCTGTCCTTACGATCAGGCTCGACGCCGCGGGCAGGCGTACCTCCCGCTCGGCGGAGATGTTGGCGCGCACCCCGTAGTTCTCCTGAATGACGTGCAGGTACTGGCCGTCCGCACTGTCCTGGAAATCCGTGCTCAGCCGCTTGGGATCCCCCACCGCCAAAATCGTGTAGGGCGGGACGAGTGGCTTGTTGTCGACCAGTATCGCGTCTCCGGCGGCCCGGATCGCCGACAGCGCGGTGAGACGCTGTCCATTGATCGAAACCGCCTCCGCACCGGATTCCCACAAGCCGTTGACGATCCGCTGCATATCGCGGTCCCGCACCCGGCCGGTATCAGAGAAACCGGAGTTCTCCCGAGGTCCCCCACCGCCCGCGTCGGCTCCCTTGGCGTCGTCCACCACCAGCTTCAGCCCCGGACCGCGCACCTCGGTCGCCCCGGCCAACAAGGCCACCAGCTCACCCTGGCCGCCACCGTTGCGGCGCAGGGCTTCGCTCTGCATGCCGTCCACCTCGGCACGCAGGACGTCGATCTCCTTCTCCACGGCGTCAGCCGCGGCATCCGCGGACTCGACCCGCTCGATGAGCTTGTCCCGCTCCCTGGCGAGCACCGGAGCCTCGATCTGTGCCTGCGCGGCCCCCAGCGTCACCACCATGGAAGCCAGCACCAGGCCGGCCGCCAGCGCCAGCTTCGCCCTGACCGTCCGTGACGCACCAGCGCCCTCGGCGGATCTACGGGCGGAAGCCTCCGCGTACCCCTCGTCCAGGCTGTGGTCCATCACATGCGTCAACAGCGACATGGACGCATCCGGGCGAGCGGGCGGGCCCGCACTCGGGCTCCGGCTGTACGACGGCTGCGACATGCCGCACATCGTCGCACGTCACACACGTGGACGCCGAATGCACCCGTTCGGCCCCTCCTGCCCCCTCCACGGACGGGGCCGGACGGCGGTCTGCGCCATCCGGCCCCACTCCACAGACCGCGCAGAACCTACTGGTGGCCTGCCCCCTCCACCACGGCGGCCCACTCGTCCAACAGGGTCTGGGCCGAGGCGTCGTCGGGCCCTTCTGCCCACAGATGAGTGACGGCCTCCGCCGGGTCCGGCAGCACCAACGCCCAGCGGCCGTCCGCCTCGACGACCCGTACTCCGTCCGTCGTGTCGACCACGCGTGAGCCAGCCGCCTCGACCACCCTGCGCATCACGAGCCCCTTGACCGCCCACGGCGTCGCCAGGTCGCGCTTGAGCACGTGGGCCCTGGGGATCCTCGCGTCGATCTGGCTCAGGGTGAGTTGGGTCCGCGCCACCAGACCGATCAACTGCACGAATGCCGCGGAGCCGTCGAAGACACTGCTGAACTCGGGGACGATGAAGCCTCCCCGGCCGTCACCGCCGAAGATGGTCCCCTCCGCCCGTCCGACCCGGGTCAGATCATCGTTGGAGGTGGTCGTCCACTCCACCTGGGTGCCGTGATAAGCGGCCACCTGCTCGGCAATGCGCGTCGTGGTCACGGGCAGAGCGACCCGGCCGCTCCTGCGCTCCGCAGCCACCAGGTCGAGCAGGACGAGCAGGGCGCGGTCGTCCTCGATGATTCGCCCACGCTCGTCAACCAGCGAAATGCGTTCGCCCACCGGATCGAATCGCACCCCGAAGGCGGCACGGGCAGAAGCGACCATCTCCCCGAGCCTCACCAGACCGGCCCGCCTGGACTCGACGCTCTCGGTCGGACGGGACTCGTCCAACCCGGGATTGACCGTGAGCGCGTCCACCCCCAGCCGACCCAACAGGCTCGGCAGGACGAGACCGGCACTGCCGTTGGAAGCGTCCACCACCACTTTCAGACCGGCTTCGGCCACGCCCGTGGTGTCCACCTGCCGCAGGAGCGACCCGGTGTACGAGTCGAACACGCTGGCCGGGAACTGGAGGTCACCGATCTCTCCGGGGAACGCCCTCCGGTACTCCTGGCGCGCGTACACCCGGTCGAGTTTCCGCTGGCCCGCCTGCGAGAGGTCGGCGCCGCGCTCGTCGAAGAACATGATGTCCACGGAGTCCGGCACCCCGGGCGAGGTCCGGATCATGATGCCGCCGGCGCTGCCCCGGGCAGTCTGCTGCCTGGCCACTGGAAGCGGCACGTTCTCCAGGTCCCGCACGTCGATCGCACTCGTCTGGAGGGCGGAAATGACCGCTCTCTTCAACGCACGCGCGCCGCGGGAGTGGTCACGGGCGGTGGTGACCGTCGCCCCCTTCTTCAGCGTGGTGGCGTACGCACCCGCCAGCCGCACAGCCAGTTCCGGGGTGATCTCGACGTTCAGGATCCCCGAGACTCCGCGAGCGCCGAAGAGATGAGCTTGGCCGCGTGACTCCCAGATCACCGAGGTGTTGACGAAAGCGCCCGCCTCGATGGTCTTGAACGGATAGACACGGACGTTGCCCTGGATGATCGACTCTTCGCCGACCAGGCATTCATCACCGATGACCGCGCCGTCCTCGATACGGGCCGAGCGCATGATGTCGGTGTTCTTCCCGACGACACAGCCCCTCAGGTTGCTGTGCTGACCGATGTAGACGTTGTCGTGCACCACCGCACGATGCAGGAAGGACCCGCTCTTGACGACGACGTTCGAGCCGACGACCGTATGCTCACGAACCTCCGCTCCCGCCTCCACCTTGGCGTAGTCGCCGATGAACAGGGGGCCGCGCAGAACCGCGTCCGGATGAACCTCCGCCCCTTCGGCCACCCAGACGCCCGGAGAGATCTCGAAGCCGTCGATGTCGACGTCGACCTTGCCCTCCAGTACGTCTGCCTGCGCCTTCACATAGCTCTCGTGTGTGCCCACGTCCTCCCAGTAGCCCTCGGCGACGTATCCGTAGATCGGCCGGCCTTCCTTCATCAGCTGCGGGAAGACGTCACCGGACCAGTCCACCGGTACATCGGGGTCCACATAGTTGAAGACCTCGGGCTCCATCACGTAGATGCCGGTGTTCACGGTGTCGGAGAAGACCTGGCCCCAGGTCGGCTTCTCCAGGAAGCGCTCGACCTTGCCTTCCTCGTCGACGATCGTGATGCCGAATTCCAAGGGATTGGGTACACGGGTCAGGCAGACCGTGACCATCGCACCCTTGTCCTTGTGGAACCTGATCAGATCGGTGAGGTCGAAATCGGTCAGGGCGTCGCCGGAGATGACGAGGAAGGCATCGTCCTTCAACGCTTCCTCGGCGTTCTTGACGCTTCCCGCAGTACCGAGGGGCTTCTCCTCGTTGGCGTAGGTGAGCTCCATGCCGAGCTCTTCACCGTCTCCGAAGTAGTTCTTGACCATGGAAGCCAGGAACTGCACGGTCACGACGGTTTCATTGAGCCCATGCCTCTTCAGCAGCCTGAGCACGTGCTCCATGATCGGTCTGTTGGCGACCGGTAGAAGCGGCTTGGGCATGCTTGAGGTCATGGGACGAAGGCGGGTGCCCTCGCCTCCGGCCATCACGACGGCCTTCATGTCGGAAGCGTCCTCCTCGAAGAGACGACGGTCCAGCCGACTTCGCCCGCGTGAACGGATCCCGCTGCCGTCGTTGGCGCGGCTACCGGGCGATCAGTCGGCCGCGGTGTTGTCCGCCTTGACCAGGCGGGTCACCTGAACCACGTAAAGGATCCCTGCCCACCAGTACAGGGTTGTACCCCATCCAGCGAACGCCCATCCGAAAATGGCCGCCAGTTCGGCAAGCCATCCGTGTCCGTCGCTAAGCAGTAGCAACGGGAAGGCGTACATGAGGTTGAAGGTCGCCGCCTTGCCCAGGAAGTTGACCTGGGGTGGCGGATAGCCGTGCCGCCGCAGGATCCACACCATGACCAGGAGCATGGCCTCCCGAGCCAGCAGCACCGCGGTCAGCCACCAGGGAAGGATTTCTCGCCAGGTCAAGCCCACGAGGGTGGAGAGGATGTACAGCCGGTCGGCGGCCGGGTCGAGGAGCCGGCCGAGGTTGCTGATCTGGTTCCAGCGTCGCGCCAGCGTTCCGTCGAGGTAGTCGCTGATGCCACTGAGCATCAGGACCAGTAGCGCCCAACCATCGCTGTTCGGGCCGCCGAAGACGGGCCGCAGGATGAGCCACAGGAACAGGGGCACACCGACGAGGCGGGCCATGCTCAGGATGTTCGGGATGGTGAGGACCCGGTCCGTATGAACCCGAGTCTCCTGGACCTCCACCCGGGAGCCTCCCCTTGAAAACGTATGAACGATGCACCATGACCCTACAGGAGGGGTCTTTGAACGCAGAGAAGCCCTGTGCCGGATACCCGGCACAGGGCTTCTCAAAAAAATTGTTCGGCGGCGTCCTACTCTCCCACAGGGTCCCCCCTGCAG
>NZ_JBIAGC010000052.1:0-39337 GCF_042869595.1 Streptomyces sp. NPDC006879 | reverse complement strand
TCGGCCGGGTAATGCTTCATCCCCACGGGGACTCCGTTCTCCTGGACCATCAAGATCCAAGTGTCTCCGGTGTCCAAAATCCGGGGTCAAGGTCCAACGTCTACCAGGACGGCGCTCGGGTGCGGACCGGACTTGCGGGCACTTCGACCACCATGACCGGACTCGCTGCATCCACTTCGTACTCCTTCCAGGTCACCGCGGTGAACGCGGCCGGCGAGTCCCCGAAGTCGGCTTCCGTCACGGGCACCACCACCAGCGGCGGCGGCAACCCGGGCAACCCCTCGGTGCCACGGCACGCGCTCACCGGCTACTGGCAGAACTTCAACAACGGGGCGACGGTCCAGAAGCTGAGCGACGTCCAGGCCCAGTACGACATCATCACGGTCTCCTTCGCCGACGCGACCAGTACGCCCGGAGCCATCACCTTCAACCTGGACTCCGCGGGGCTGGGCGGCTACACGGTGGCGCAGTTCAAGGCCGACATCGCGGCGAAGAAGACCGCCGGCAAGTCGGTGATCCTCTCCGTCGGCGGCGAGAAGGGCACCATCTCGGTGAACGACTCCGCCTCGGCGGCGAACTTCGCCGACTCGGCGTACGCGCTCATGCAGGAGTACGGCTTCTCCGGCGTGGACATCGACCTGGAGAACGGCATCAACGCCACGTACATGACCCAGGCGCTGCGCGCCCTTTCGGCGAAGGCCGGACCCAGCCTGGTGATCACGATGGCGCCGCAGACCATCGACATGCAGTCCACCTCGAACGGCTATTTCAAGACGGCTCTCAACATCAAGGACATCCTCACGGTCGTCAACATGCAGTACTACAACAGCGGCTCGATGCTCGGCTGCGACGGCAAGGTCTACTCGCAGGGCTCGGTGGACTTCCTGACCGCGCTGGCCTGCATCCAGCTGGAGGGCGGCCTGGACGCCTCCCAGGTGGGGCTCGGCGTGCCGGCCTCTCCCAGCGGCGCGGGCAGCGGCTACGTCTCCCCGACCGTGGTCAACAACGCCCTGGACTGCCTCACCCGCGGAACGGGCTGCGGAAGCTTCAAGCCCGGCAAGACCTACCCCGCCCTGCGCGGGGCGATGACCTGGTCGACCAACTGGGACGCGAAGGCGGGCAGCGCCTGGTCGAACGCGGTGGGGCCGCACGTGCACAACCTGCCCTAGCCCCCCATGAACCGGAGGTGGCCGGCCCGCCTCCGAAGAAGCCCGCGCCGCTCGGCTCCACGCCTCGCCGGCCCCCTGGGAGGAGGTCCCCGTCTACGGACGGGGGCTTGACGGGGGCGGCGGGCTGCGGACGCCGGGCGGCGCGGGCGCTCCCAGAATCCCCCGCGGGTGCGCTGATCCACTGGGAGCGCCGGGACGCCCCTTAGGCTGCCCGCATCCGTCCATGCGGCTCACTTCCCGGCCGGAGGCCCGAGCCGGCAGTTCGGACGCTTCACGGCATGGCCGAAGACCGACTCTTGACCGGTCCATGTCATGAGCGCACGCTGTGCGCGTCCGCACGGAGCACCCCACACCCTCCGCCCCCAGGAGAACTCATGCGGCTACGCCCAAGAAGGGCGGCCACGCTCGCCGCCTTCCTCGCGCTCGCACTCGGCGCCCCCGCCTTCGGCATCAGCGCCACCGCGTCCACCCCGCCGACCGCATCGACCGCCACCGCCGACGAAGCCGTCCGCCAGTACCGGATCCACGGGCCCTCGACGGTCTGGGACCGCACCGCGCTCGCCGCCACCGGCGTGACCTTGGACGAGGTCGACGAGCACTCGGTGGTCGTCAGCGCCGACACCGCCCAGGCCGCGAGGCTCCGAGAGCTCGGCTACCGACTCACGGCCCTGCCCGCACCGCCCGTCCGACGGTCCACGGACGGCGCCGTGACCCCGATGGACTTCCCCTCCGCCGACTCGCGTTACCACAACTACGCCGAGATGAACGCGGAGATCGACCAGCGGCTGGCGCAGTACCCGAACATCATGCGCAGACAGGTCATCGGCAAGAGCTACCAGGGGCGGGACCTGGTCGCCATCAAGATCAGTGACAACGTTGCATCGGACGAGGACGAACCCGAGGTGCTGTTCACCCACCACCAGCACGCGCGCGAGCACCTGACCGTCGAGATGGCGCTCTACCTGCTGCGCGAGTTCGGCTCGGGCTACGGCAGCGATCCACGGATCACCTCCATGGTCAACAGCCGCGAGATCTGGATCGTCCCGGACCTCAACCCGGACGGCGGCGAGTACGACATCGCCACCGGCTCCTACCGCTCCTGGCGCAAGAACCGCCAGCCCAACTCCGGCTCCTGGGCCGTCGGCACCGACCTCAACCGCAACTGGGACTACAAGTGGGGCTGCTGTCGCGGTTCCTCCGGGAGCAAGGGCTCCGAGACCTACCGGGGAGCGGCCCCCGAGTCCAGCCCAGAAGTGAAGGCGGTCTCGGACTTCGTGCGCAGCCGCGTGGTGGGCGGCAAGCAACAGATCAAGGCCGCCATCGACTTCCACACCTACAGCGAACTCGTCCTGTGGCCCTACGGCTGGACCACGGCGGACACCGCCCCCGGCCTGACCCTCGACGACCGCGACGCCTTCGCGGCCGTCGGCCGGCAGATGGCGGCCAGCAACGGCTACACACCCGAGCAGTCCAGCGACCTGTACATCACTGACGGGTCAATCGACGACTGGCTGTGGGGCGCCCAGAAGATCTTCGCCTACACGTTCGAGATGTACCCGACCTCGTCATGGAACGGCGGGTTCTACCCACCGGACGAGGTCATCGACCGTGAAACCAGCCGCAACCGGGACGCGGTCCTCCAACTCCTGGAGAACGCCGACTGCATGTACCGCTCGATCGGCAAGGAAGCCCAGTACTGCACCTGAGGCTCCGCCACAAGCCGGCAGGGGTGCCCTTTCGCCAGGGGGCACCCCTGTCCTACGTCCCGCTCCCGGACCCTCACCCCGCGAACGGTCCGGCGGTCAGTCGATGACCGCGAGGGCGTCGATCTCGATCAGGAGGCCGGCGGGCAGCCCCACGTACACGGTGGTTCGTGCGGCGGGAGCCTGCTTGAGGCCGGCTTCGTCGAAGAAGGTGTTGTAGAGGTCGTTCATCTCCGCGAAGTGGTCGGTGTCGGTGAGGTAGACACGGATCATCATCACGTCATCCCAACTCGCTCCGCCCGCCTCCAGTACCGCAGTTACGTTGGCGAGGGTCTGGAGCGTCTGTTCCCGCAGGGTGGGGCCCGCAGGGGTGGGCGGTTGGCCCTCGACAGCAGGCAGGAAGCCGACCTGCCCGGCGACCTGCACGATGTTGCCCTTGCGCACGCCGTGCGAGAACCGCGCAGGCGGCTCGGTGTGGGTGTCCGGCGTGATAGCGATCTTCTCGTTCATCGGTGGCTCCTTGCCTGAGTTCCCCGTGCGGGGCTGTCCACGGTGTAGCAACGGGCCCAGCGGACGAGCGCTGGGACTACCCGCGCCGCCGGGAATCGTCCTCAGTCCGGCTCCCCGTCGAGCATCGGCGCCACGGGCTCGGCACCGCGGCACTCGGCGCTGACGACCGCGGCGGTACGGCGCACCAGGGGCAGCAACTCAAGGAGTTGCTCGGCGGGGACGACCACGTTAGGGCGGACAGGGACACAGCGGCGACGGTACGCCCGTGCGTGCCCCGAATGGGCGCAGCCACACAATTGATCGCTCTGGCGGTGTACGAGACCGTGTCCGTGCAGGGCGCGCAGCAGGCGCAGGGCAGTGGACTTGTGGACGCCGAGCCGGTCGGCGACCTGGCCGAGTCCCGCGGGCCCCTGGGCGAGCAGGGGCAGGATGCTCAGCGCCCGGTCGACGCTCTGGCTCAAGGGGTGCCTTCCTGTTGGTGGTACGGCCTGCGGCCCGTGTCCGTTCGGGCCCGAGAGGCAGTCTCCCCCACCGAGCCGGCTCGAATGCCGCCCATTGGTCGGTGAACTCACGGTCCGGCGGTGTCGCCGGGTCTCGTTACCGGGGTCCGCGTCACGGGTCGTGTTGACCGGTCGCTCCCGCGGATGCTAGTGCTGCGCTCGGAAGGGTTTCGTCGGAAGGCTCTCGGTCTGCGGCGAACCCTTGCGGTTGCCGCACTGGATGGCGGCAAGCGAACTCCGCAACGGGCGTTGCACGCAGCACAACCGGAGGACTCCATGGCAACCGGCGTCGACGCCGTCCGACGACTCGCCCTCGAAACACTCGACCATCGCTTCAAGGGCCTCCCCCCGGACGCTGAGGGCCTCACCGTGGGCGCACTCGCCGCCCAGCGCCGGGACCTTCGGACTGGCGGTTTCACCACCCCGGTGCTGACGCTGTCCGCCGAGGCCCTGGAACACAACCTGGCCGCACTGGAGGCCTACACCGACCGCCACCATCTGGCCTTCGCCCCGCACGGCAAGACCTGCATGGCTCCGCAGCTCTTTCAGGAGCAGCTCAGGCGCGGCGCCTGGGGCATCACCGCGGCCGTCCCCCACCAGGTCCGGGTGTACCGGGCGTTCGGCATCCAACGGATCTTCCTCGCCAATGAGTTGGTCGACCCGGCGGCGCTGCGTTGGCTCGCCACGGAGCTCGGCCGGGACCCGGGCTTCGAGTTCATCGCCTACGTGGACTCCGTCCGCGGGGTCCGTCTGATGGACGCCGCCCTTCGCGGCACGGCCCGTCCGCTGGACGTGGTCGTGGAACTCGGTGCCGGCGAGGGCGCGCGGACCGGCGCCCGGACCGAGGCCGAGTGCACCGAGGTCGCCGACGCGGTGGCCGCGACCGACACCCTGCGCCTGGTGGGCGTGGCCGGCTACGAGGCAGAAGTGCCCGGCGCGGACGAGGAGTCGGTGCGCGCCTGGCTGCACCGGCTGACCTCGCTGGTGGTGGACTTCGACAAGCAGGGCAGGTTCACCGGAACCGGCCTGTCCCAGATCGTGGTCAGCGCGGGTGGCAGCGCTTGGTTCGACACCGTTGCGGAAGCCTTCGCGCAGCTGCCGGAGCTCTCCCTTCCGGCTCTGCGCCTGTTGCGCTCAGGCGCCTACGTCTCGCACGACCACGGCTGGTACTCACAGCTGACGCCTTTCAACCGGGTGCCCGACGAAGGCGGGCTGCTGCCCGCGTTCCGCCTGTGGACCCAGGTGGTGTCCCGCCCCTCGCCGAGCCAGGCCTTCGTCAACGCGGGCAAGCGCGACGTCGCCTACGACCTCGGGCTGCCCGAGGTGACGGCTCTCTGGGACCCGGCCGGTGGTGAACGCCCGGCCGAAGGGATCAGCGTCGTAAAGCTGTCCGACCAGCACGCCTGGCTGGAGACCGCGCCGGGCACGGCGCTGGAGGTCGGGGACTGGGTGGCGCTGGGCATGGCCCATCCGTGCACCATCTTCGAGAAGTGGCCGCTGATCCCGGTGGTGAACGCCGAAGGGCAGGTCGTCGACCTCGTCCGCACCTTCTTCTGAGGCCAGGGTGGAGTTGCTCATCCGGGGAGCCCTGGTAGCTGACGGCACCGGCAACCGCCCGGCGTTCCGCGCCGACGTGGCGTTGCGGGCCGGGCGCATCGAGAGGATCGCACCGCCGGGGTCCCTGCCGCGCCCGACCCGGGCACGCACTCTGGAAGCCGAGGGGCTGGTACTCGCCCCGGGTTTCGTCGACATGCACGCGCACAGCGACCTTGCGCTGCTGCGCGATCCTGACCACAGCGCCAAGGCCGCGCAGGGCGTGACCCTCGAAGTGCTGGGCCAGGACGGCCTGTCGTACGCACCGGTGGACGAGCGGACCTTAGACGAGGTGCGGGAGGCGATCACCGGGTGGAACGGCGACGGGAGCGATCTGGACCTGGACTGGCGGACGGTGGGCGAGTACCTCGACCGGCTGGACCACGGCTTCGGGGGCCGCGGCATCGCCGTCAACGCCGCCTACCTGGTCCCGCAGGGGACAGTCCGGGCCCACGTGGTGGGCTGGGAGGACCGCCCCGCTTCACCGCAGGAGCGCCAGCGGATGGGGCAGTTGGTGGCCGAGGGGCTCGGGCAGGGCGCCGTCGGCCTGTCCTCCGGCCTCACCTACACCCCGGGGATGTACGCGAGCGGCGCCGAACTGGCCGAGCTGTGCCGGGTGGTGGCGGACCACGACGGCTACTACTGCCCACACCACCGCTCCTACGGCCGGGGCGCGCTGGAGGCGTACCGGGAGATGGTGGCGCTGGCCCGGGAAACGGGCTGCCGGCTCCACCTCGCGCACGCGACCATGAACTTCGCGGAGAACCGGGGCAGGGCCGGTGAGCTCCTGGCCCTGTTGGACGAGGCCCTCCAAGCGGGTGTCGACCTCACCTTGGACAGCTATCCCTACACGCCCGGCTGCACGACACTGGCGGCGCTCCTACCCGGCTGGGCACACCAGGGAGGGCCGCGGGCCCTCCTGGCCCGGCTCGGCGAGGACGCGAGCGCGCAGCGGATCTCCCGGGCGCTGGCGGAAGGGTCGGACGGCTGTCACGGGGTGCCAGTGGACTGGACGACGATCGAGATCTCCGGCGTGAACCGCGCCGACCTGGCCGGGTGCGTGGGGCGGACAGTGGCCTCGCTGGCCGCCGAGCGCGAGGTGGAGCCGTGGTCGCTGGCGCGGTGGTTGTTGCTGGCGGACCGACTGGGCCCCACGATCCTCCAGCACGTCGGCCACGAGGAGAACGTCCGGGCCATCATGCGGCACCGGGTGCACACCGGCGGCTCGGATGGCATCCTGCACGGCGCCAAACCACACCCGCGGGCCTACGGCACCTTCCCCCACTACCTGGGCCGTTACGTCCGCGAACTGGAGGTCCTGACCCTGGAGGAGTGTGTGGCTCACCTCAGCGGTCGACCGGCGGCCCGGCTGCGGCTGCCGGACCGGGGCCTGGTCCGCGAGGGCTTCCGCGCGGACCTGGTCCTCTTCGACCCGCTCACCGTGGCCGCCGGCTCTAGTTACGCGCAGCCCCGGGTGCTTCCACGGGGGATCCCGCACGTTCTGATCGACGGCCGTTTCGTGATCGAGGACGGCCGGCGCACGGACGTCCTGGCGGGCCGTTCGGTGCGTCGTACCCCGGCCGTGGGACGGGGCGGGATCGCGTGCGGTCACCGCTGACGGACCGCCGACGGTCGGGGTGGCCGAGGGGGGCGTTACGGGGGAGTGCCGCGGCTCCCCCCTTCGAAGCCGCGGCACCCGCGCCCGTACCGATGGTGTTTACAGGCGCTGCCACAGGGCCGGGACGATCGGGGGCTCCCAGCCGGTCTGGGCCTGGTGTCCCTGGATGCAGCGGTAGGTGGCCCCGCCGTAGGTGACGGTGTTGCCGGCCTGGTAGACGGTGCCGGCCTTCCAGGTGCCGCTGGGGTCGCCCGGGTCACCCGGGTCCGGGTCTCCGGGGCCGCCGGTGCTGGTCTTCAAGGTCAGGCCGTAGTTCGACAGCAGCGGGTTCAACGGCTGGAAGAAGGTGGTGCCGCCGCTGGAACAGTTCCCGGAGCCACCGGAGGTGACGCCCTGGGCCTGGCTGCCGGAGATGTACGAGCCACCCGAGTCCCCGGGTTCCGCGCACACCGTGGTGCGGGTCACCCCGGAGATGGTGCCCTCGGGGTAGGTGACGCTGGTGTTGTGTTGCTGGATCGTTCCGCAGTGCCATCCGGTGGTGGAGCCGGAACGGCAGACGGAGGAGCCCACGGGCTGTAGGACCGAGCCGGTGACCTGGACGTTCGATCCCCCGGAGCCCTTGACGTAGGGCGTGGCCGTCCACTGGCTGTTGGTGGCGACCCACGCCATGTCGTTCCCGGGGAAGATCGAGGCCTGGAAGCTGCCCTGGGCGACCTGGTTGTAGCCGCTGGTGCTCGTTCCGGCGCGCCCGCAGTGGCCGGCGGTGGCGAACCCCTGGGTGGTGCCGCGGGTGATCGGGAAGCCGACCGAGCAGCGACCGCTTCCGTTCATGTAGTAGGCGTCACCGCCCCGCAGGTCGTACAGCGGGCGAGGGGCGTCATTGGTGCGCCGGACCTTGACCAGCGCCCGGTCGACACGGCTGGCGGCGATCAGCTTCTCGGCCGCGGCGGGCTGGCGGGCCTCCACGACGAGGCTGTTGTCGCGGACGTCCACGTACCAGACGGGTACCGCGACGGAGGCGTTTCGGATCGCGGCCCGGTCCAGGGCGGCCTTCGCCTGGTCCAGGCGGGCCAGTGAGTGCGTCACCACCTGCGCCCGGGCGCCTGCGGTCCGTATCGCCCTCGCGTCGGCGGCGCGGGTGGTGGCCACGGTCAGCGTGCCGGCGGCGGTCCCGTCCACCCAGGCGCCGGCGAAGGCCCCTGCCAGGCGTTGGCGCAGTGCTCCGGCGGTGGCGCCCGCGGCGGCCTCGTTGGTGAGCCGGTCCCGGGCCTGTGCGGGGGTCAGACCGAGATCGCGCTGCATGGCCGCGAGCAGTTGCGGCTGTGCGGCGTCGACGCCGAGGGTGGCGGCGGGGCTGAGGGGGCGCGGCGTCGGGGCGGGGGCCGCGGCGCCGGTGCCCTGGAGGGCCGTGAGGACCAGCCCGGCGGCGGCCAAGGCGGTGCCGGCGGCCCGGGCATGTCGATGGAGCATGGGGGATCTCCTCGGTGTATCGGTGGGGGTGTGCCGAAACCGTAGGAATCCCGAACCCCTGTGCGGCAGCTCTTGGTTGGCCCCCTCCCCCGCGTTATGGACGGCGGGGGGCACCGGTGGGGGCGTAGATCGACGTGCGGGAGGCGCCCGGCACGTCGACGATGGGGTTCAGAGAGCCAGTGGGAGGCACAGGGAGGCACTGATGGCCACACAGCAGGAGAGCGACCCCGAGAGCGGGCGGCCGGCACGGCTGTTCACCGGCGGTGAGCGGCCGTACGACCCCGAGGACCTGGTGATGGTGCAGGGGAGGGACGCGACCCCGGAGCGCGTGGAGAAGGCCCGGGCCCTGATCGAGAAGGAAGGACCCTCGGTGATCGAGCGCTACCTTCCCTAAGGCCTGTCCCCGCGATATCCGGCGGGACAGCCCTGAGCGTGGGGTGAAGGACGGAAGGCGAAGGGCCCGGGAGGGTGCGATACGCACCCTCCCGGGCCCTTCGGTGGGGATGGCCCGATCAGCCGAGGAGATCGACTACGAGGGTCACCACCATGACGGTCCCCAGCAGGGCGCTACCGGCTCCGCAGATCCGGTAGAGCCCCAGCGGGAAGCCGTCGAAGAGACCAAAGCTCACTTTCCCGAGCAGCCGGGAGAACCGCTCTGCGAGCCCCTTCAGGTTGAGGGCCAGGCCGTAGCCGGCCGCGGTGTAGACCAGCGCGAAGGCGAGAATGGTCATCTTTCGGATTCCCTCATCGCCAGTCGACGGTGAACGCCTTCCAGGACTTCGTCCAGGATGAGGTAACCCCCGCCTCCAGCCCGACTCCGATGCCGGCGCTCATGCTGGTGGCACCCACCGGCTCCCCCCGGTCGTTGATCGTGCCAACGCCCCGTTCGTGCGCCAAGGACACCGACAGACCGTAGGAACCGGTCACCGTGCCTCCGAAGCCCTCGCCCTCCAGCTGTTTGATCTGGGTGGCGTTGCTGCGCATGCCGGACAGCTGGAGGTTTGCTCCGACGGACGGGGTCTCGCTGCCGAGACTTCCGCTCAGACCGTAGTCGGTCTTTCCGTCCGGACGGGTGGTGGAAACGATGCAGCCGGTGGCGGTCCCACCGAAGCCGATGCCGAGGGAACCGGTCAGGCAGATGCCGGTGGTGTCGCCCGTCTTGAGGGGCAGCAGCACCTTGTCCACCTTGTCGCCGATCCAGTCCCCGGCCTTGTCCCAGAAGCCCCGGTTGTCCCGGCTGTTCTTCTTCAGGTCGTCCTCGCGCTTGCGGGCTTCGGCCGCCTTGCGTTCGGCCTCGCGGGCCGCCGCGTCCGCCTTGGCCTGCGCCTGCGCGCGGGCCGCGTCCGAGGTGAAGGGGCCGTGGACGAGTCCGGTGCGGGGCGCGGGCGGACCGTACACCGGTCCGCGCCCGCCGAAGAAGAGCGCACGGAAGCGCTGGTGGCGGATGATGGCGACCACCCGGCGGATCAGCGCACGCACGGCCTTGACGATCCGGAAGATCAGGCTGCCGAAGAACTTGCCGTCCGGGTCGGCGTACACCAGCGGGTTGTTGTTGCCGTAGGTGTAGCCGTGCATCTGCTGCGGGTCCGTCTGGTCGATGACCGGGTCCACGGAGATGAACCGGCCCAGCGTCGGGTCGTACTCGCGTGCACCGAGGTGGGTCAGGCCGGTGGAGTCCATCGTCCCTCCGACGAAGCCCATGCTGCCCGGCCAGTGAGATGGCTGGGCGGTGCGCACGTTGCCGAAGATGTGCTTCTTGCGGCGGGTGATCGCCTGCCCCGCACCCAGCAGCACGGCCACCGAGGAGGTGCCGTGGTGGTCGGAGAGCATCACGCTGGTCTCGCCGCTCACCTTGGTGGCGACGACCTTCCCGCCGTGGCTGTAGTAGCGGGTACCGGTCTGGGTGCCGCCGCTGTTGAGCTTCAGCTCGTTGCCTGCCGGCAGGTACAAGGTGGTGCCGGAGACGTCCTTGGCGAGGATGCGGTTGCCGTCCGCACCGTAGACGAACTCGGTGGTCTTGCCGCTCTCGGTGACCTTGGCCAGGTGACCCTCGGCGTCCCAGCTCATCGCTTGTTCGGTGCCACCGACCTTGCGGGAGGTGGTGTTTCCGGCGGCGTCGTACGCGTAACTGTCCCGGTGCTCGGTGGTGCCCTCGCTCCGGGTGGTGACCGAGGTCAGGGAGCGCTCGTTGGCACCGTCCTCACCGTAGCCGTAGCTGCGCACCAGGTCCTTGGTGGCCAGGCTGTCACCGGCGACCTTGTGCTGCACCTCCTGGGTGCGGTTGCCGATGGCGTCGTAGTTGAAGGAGTGCCAGTAGGCGTCCGGGCCACCCACCTTGGGGGTGGCGCCGCCGGCGGAGCCGTCGGCGTTCGGCTGGGCCGCACAGGCGTCGGTGGCGCTCCAGGCGTTGGTGATCCGGCGCAGGGCGTCGGTGGTGAAGCACTGGGTGTCCACCGACCGCTGTTCGTCCTGACCGGACGCGGTGACCAGCCGGGTGATGTTCCCCGCCTTGTCGTAGGTGTAGGCGGCGTCGTCGATCCGGGCCGGGCCGGTCTCGCGGTCGCTGATGATCCGCGTGAGGTTACCGGTGTGCTCGTCGTACTCCTTGGTCTCCCACACGCGCAGGCCGGTCTTGCCGAACTCGGTGCGCAGCGGGCGGTTGAAGACGTCGTAGGTGACGTTGTTGACGATCGGACCGGCCAGGTTGGTGGTCGCGATCATCTGGTCGTAGGGCAGCGAGGTGGAGTAGCGGTGGGTCACCCGCTCGGCGGCCTGGCCGCCGAACGCCGGGTGGCGGGTCCACTCCAGCAGGCCGGTGCGGGCCCCGTAGCCGTAGGTCCACCGGTAGGTGCCGGCCAGCGCACCCTCCCGGGTCGGGATGGTGACCTGGGTGGCGGTGGCCTGGTAGCGGTCGTTGAGCGCGGTGGTCTCGCTGACGTACTGCGCCCCGTCCACGTAGCGGATCGACTTGGCGGGCTTGCCCTTGGCCACGGTGTCGTAGACCCAGCTGGCGATCTTGGTGCCGCCCTGCTTGACCGCGGTCTTACGCCCGAGCACGTCGTACTCGGTGGTGAGGGTGGCCCCGTTGGCGTCGGTGGCGGTGACCGGCCGGTCCGCGCCGTCGTAGCCGGTGGTCATCTCACCCTTGTCGGGATCGTCGACCTTGATGACCCGCTGGCGGTGGTCGTAGGTGTACTTCCAGGTGGCGCCCGTCGGGTCGGTGACGGTGGCCTTCTCCCCGGTGGGGGTGTAGGTGTACTTCGTCGACTGGGACTTGGTGCGCGCGGTGTCCGTGTACTGGATCACCTCGACCGTGCGGTCGTTGACGTCCTTGACCGTGGTGGTGGCGACTTCGCCCTTGGGCGGGATGATCGTCACCCGGTCGCCGCCATAGACCGTCTGACTGCGGCGCTGCTCCACGGTGTTCTTCTCGGCGATGGTCGCCACGGGGCGGCCGGCGCCGTCGAACTCGGTGCGCAGGAGGTTCGCGACCTTGGTGTCGTCACCGGTGACGAGTTCCGGCGCGGCCTCGCCGGTGGCGTAGTAGCTGTTGTAGGTCTTCCACTCCAGGCCTCGGGAGTCGTACTTCTTCTCCTGGATGACGCGTCCACCGCCGTTGGCGGCGGGCTCCTGGCTCTCGCGTTCGCGCAGCAGGCCGTCGTAGAAGGAGTAGCGGGTCGTGTAGTCCCCGCTGTGGCGCAGCGACTTGGTGGTCACGACCGTGGGCCCGGTCTTGGAGATGTCGTAGGCGTACTCCTTGCTGGGGGTTGACGGGTTGGCCGACTTGGACCAGCCGTGCTCCCAGGTCTTGACCACTCGGCCGAGGCCGTCGTAGACGGCGTCGGTGCGCTTGCCGTTGGCGTCGATCACCGCGGTGGGCTGGCCTCGACCGGGCTCGTGCTCGGTGGTGCTGCTGTGGCCTAGGGCGTTGGTGGTGACCGTCTTGGTCGGCGCGTACTGGGTCTGCGGCGTGTAGGCGGTGGTGGTCTTCGCTCCGGCGGAGTCGGTGCTCTCCACCGCCCGACCGTGCTGGTCGACCTTGCTGGAGGAGATGGTGACGAAGCCGGTGCCGGCCGCGTCCTGCTCCTCGGCGCGGGTCGCGTCGCCCTTGGTGGGGGCGGCGCCCAGGGTGGTGGAGCCGTCGAAGTAGGTCCGCCGCTCGGAGATCAGGTCCCGGGGCAGCGACAGCGTGGAACCACAGGTCTTGGCGGTCGTCTTCACCGAGGCCGTGGGGTTCAGGATGTTCGCACCGGTGTTGCGGGCGTAGCTGGTGGTGGAGCAGACCTCGTCGCCGGTCTTGCCGGTGTCACCGTGGTCGGACTCCGTGGTCACCATGCCGTAGCCGTCGTAGGTCCGCTCGACCTTGGTGCGGCGCCAGCCGGCTCCGACCTGCTCGCGAGTGGCTTCGATCTGCTGGGCGTTGACGAGGTACGAGCGGAGCGCGGGCAGCCCGGGGCGGTTGCGGGTGGCGGTCGGCGCGGACTTCCACGGCGTGTACACCGTGGCCTGGATGACCGCCCCGTCAAGGAAGGTGGCCTCTTCTCGGGGCATGCCGGCGAAGGCCTGGTGGTCAGCGACGGTGACGCCTTCGGAGTCGGCGACCTGTGCACCGTCGATCCCGCGGAAGTAGCGGGTTTCGGTGTGCAGCTTGGGGCCGTCCGCTCCACTGCCGACGGTGGTGCGGACCCGACCGTAGCCCCGGAAGTCGGAGCGGGTGCGGTACTCCGCCTTGGCGAACTCGTTCTCGTTCTGCGCCCAGGCGGCGCCGCCGAGGTAGGTGTAGTCGGTCTGCTTGGGCGGGGCTCCGCCCACCCTGTCCTCTTCACGGACCTGGGTGACCACGTAGGTGTGGAACCAGTCCTTCTTCGGCTTGTAGTCCGCCGCCGGGGAGTCCGGCGAGGTCCAGAAGACCGGGTAGCAGCGCTTGGTGTTGGAGGTCTCCGAGGGCAGGTTGCCAGCGGTGCACTCGGGCCCCGAGTAGGTCACCGCGACGGTTCCGCCGGTCTCGGTGTGGATCGCGTTGACCCGGTAGCGGATCAGCGGCGGGATGCCGTCGCCGGTGGTGTCCACCCGGTTCTTCAGCTGGGTTCCCATGAAGGTGATGGACGGCAGCGATTTGGCGGTGCCGCCGGTGTACCCGGTCCGGGTGACGGAGGCCAGCCACAGGGCGGGCGTGGAGCCGTCACCGTTGGACGGGAACTGGTGCTTGAGCGCCCAGGAGTCGACCTTCTGGTAGCCGCTGCCGACCCGCACCTCGCTGGTGATGGCGGTGATGCGCTTACGGGACCAGAACGACGGCGAGTAGCGGCTCTTGCACTCGGTTGCGGAGGCGCAGTACTGGTCGAAGGGGACGTCCGGCCAGTACTTGGCGTTGTCCTTGGTGAACTTGGACTCGGCGCAGTCGAAGCCGCTGGTGGGCAGGCAGCGCTCGGCGGTGCTCAGGGTGACCTTCGCCGCCGGGGTGCCGGTGTAGAGGTTGTTGCTGCGCAGTCCGTACTCGATGCGCTTGAGGTAGCCGCCGCGGGTGTACGGGGTCGCGGTGGAGGCACCGGTGGAGGTGTTGACGTTGCGACCGTAGTGGTTGGTCTCCTTGCCCCAGTAGTACGCCATGGCGTCTCCGTGGGGGCTGACCACGTAGTCGAGGTTCCAGCGCCAGCCCTGCTGGCACCAGGAGTCGGCGAAGGCTGTCTTGTGGCAGGCCTCGCCGCTGTGGTTACCGTAGACCGGGACGGTCCAGGTGGAGTCGGTGGTGGCCTTGCCCTCGGTCCAGCCCGGCAGGCGGTGGTAGCCGAAGTAGTACTGGGTGCCGGTGGGGTCCGTGACCTTCCAGTACTCGCCGTTGTCGTCGCCGTTGGCGCGGCTGCTGCTGGCGAGCAGTTCCACCTTGGTGCCGTCGTCGCCGCGCAGCTTCCAGGTGCCGGAGGCGCCGTCCTTGACGAGCTCGTTGCTCTTGCCGGCGAGCGAGAGGACCGCGGCCTGCGGACCCCAGCAGAGTTCGCCGTTCTTGGCCTTGTTGTTGCCGTCGGTCATGTCCTGGTTGCAGGACTGGTAGCGGCGCTCGATGAAGCCGGGTTCGAAGCCCCAGCCGTCGCCGATGTTGTTGGCCTGGTTGTTGGTGGCGGCCGTACGACCGTCCACCGAGGAGGAGCTGTAGTTGAGGGCGAGGTTGGGTTCGACCTCGCCGGGTACCGAGGGCGTCTTCATGGCGTACGACCAGTTGAAGCCGCCGGAGGAGTCACCCGCTTCCCAACTACCGGAGGGGGAGAGTGGAGTGGCGGTGAAGTCGCCTTCGGGTCCGGAGGCCTTGGAGCCGACGGCCAGCATGGTCCCGGAAGGTGCGGCGGCGGCGAGGGTGCGCAGTCCGTTGCCGCCAGCGGGCGCGTCGGGGGCGCCGCCGTCGAGGGTGGCCTCGGCGGTGAGGGTGCCCGCTTCGAGGTCGTTGCTCACCTTGGCCAGGGGCTTGGGCTTGCACTCCGGCTTGTCCGGGGTGCTCAGGGCGCACTCGGGCAGTTCGGCGAGCGTCAGCCTGGAGGCCCAGCCGCCGCCGTAGACGTCCTGGAAGGCGGAGTAGTCCACCTTCACGTCGGCGGCTCCCCGCGCCCCGTCGAGTACGAGGACGACGCCGTCGACGCCGGCCTTCTCCGTGGTCTTGCGGTCGAGGACCTCGACCACCATTTCCCCGCTGGCGGCGGCGGTCCGTCCGACCTTCTTCGGGGTGACCTCGACGGGCAGGCCACCGGGCTTCACCTGGCTCTTACGGCCTGGCTTGGCGAGCTTGGCTACGGCCGCGCCGGAGCCGGGCCACTTTGCAGCGGGGACTTCGCTGCGTTCCGTTTTCGTGCTGCCGGCCGGGGCCTCGGGGGCCACGTCGGTGACGGGCACGGGCTTGGGGCGTTGCAGCGAGGACAGCGAGAGCGGTGTCATCGCCAGCGCTTCCGCGGATATGAGCCCCGCGAGGAGCGCGGTGGAAGTGACGACGGTCACCGCTCGGGCCGCACCTCGACGGCCGGGTGGTCTATTGCTTCGACTGATTCCGTCCGACGCGGTCAAATCGTCGACGGGTGTTCTTCGAGCGAGCCGGAAGCGCACTCTTCTCCCCCTAGAAATGCGAAGATCATTGACAGCTTCGCATTATGCATCCTTTACTTTGCGATTCAGCCAAACCTTCTACCAATTTATCCTGCATGTCCGTTAAGTGGCCTATGAGGATGTGCGAAGTCGCCACATACGGAGCTCTAGACTCCACTTAGCCTGCGGCCCCCCTGACTGAACTTCACCTCTTTAAGCGTGCTATACCTGCACGTTGCCGGACCGAAGTCTCATGAAAACCACGGGGAGTAGCTTTGTCGCGTTCTCAACCACGATCCAGACGAGGAAATCTGACACGCATATCCGTGTCCCTCGCCCTCGCCGCCGGACTGACCGCGCCCCTGGCCGCCGCCCTGCCCGCCGCCGCGTCCGGAGCGCCCGCGGCGGCAGCCGCGCCCACCGCCGGACAGCCCGGCCAGACCGCCGAGGAGACGCAGGCCTCACAGCGGGCCGCCAGCACCGGCACCCGGACCGAGGTCCTCTCCCGACGGACCGAGTACGACACGGTCTTTGCGAACCCCAACGGCACCTTCACGTTGGAGAGCGCCGTCACCCCGGTCCGCGTGCGACAGGCGGGCAAGCTCGTGCCCACCGACGAACGGCTGCAACGCACCTCCGAAGGCACCATCAAACCCAAGGCCACGGCCGTGGACCTGGAGTTCTCCGGCGGCGGCGAAACCCCCCTGGTGACCATCACCCGCGATGGCCGGTCCATGACCGTCGACTGGCCGGGCAAGTTGCCCACCCCCCGCCTGGAGGGTGACACCGCGACCTACCCCGAGGTGCTACCCGGCGTCGATCTGCGCATGAAGGCCTCGGTCGGCGGCTTCCAGCAACTGCTCGTCGTCAAGGACGCCCAGGCGGCGAAGAACCCGGCGCTCAAGACGGTCAAGTTCGACCTGGCGGCCTCCGGTGTCAGCGTCTCCACCGACGCCGCCGGAAACATGAAGGCCGTCAACCCGGCCGGCCAGGAAGTCTTCACCGCGCCCACCCCCACCATGTGGGACTCTTCCGGCATCCCCACCGGACAGCCCGCGGCCACCCCCAGCGCACTGAAGTCCCCCAAGGCGCTGCGGATGCTGCGTTCAGCGGACGGGCCCGCCACCCTCGCCGAGGAGCTCGGCGGCAAGCCCGCCACGTCCGCCGAGGACGTGTTCGAGCCGCGCCACGGGGCCACCGAGAAGCGGATGCCGATCGCGGTCAAGGGCGGCAAGATGGCCCTCACCCCGGACGCGAAGGTGATGACCGCGCAGGACACCGTCTACCCGGTCTACATCGACCCCACCGTCAGCGGCGCCCGCCTCAACTGGACCTCGGTGGCGAAGAAGTACCCGACCACCTCCTTCTGGAACCACTCCTCCAAGGTGGCCCGGGTCGGCTACGAGTCGGACACCGGCGGCACCTGGCGGTCCATGTTCACCATGGACACCAAGAAGCTGCACGGCAAGCAGATCATCAAGTCCGTGTTCCGCATCAAGAACACCCACTCCTGGTCCTGCACCAAGAAGGCCGTGGAGCTGTGGCGGATCAACCCGATCTCCTCCTCGACCACTTGGAGCAAGCAGCCCACCTGGGCGGCCAAGGTCGGCACCGTCACCGACGCCAAGGGCTGGAGCTCCGGCTGCCCGGCGGGCAACCTGGAGTGGAACACCACCTCGGTGGCGCAGCTCGCCTCCAGCAACAAGTGGTCCACTTCCACGCTCGGCCTGCGCGCCTCGGAGTCGGACACCTACGCGTGGAAGAAGTTCGACGCCTCCACCGCGGTCTTCTCCACGGAGTACAACACCGCTCCCTCCACTCCCTCCTCGCTGGCGACCAGCCCGGCGACGGAGTGCACCAAGGAGCCGAGCACCACGGTCGGCAACACCGACGTCCAGCTCTCGGCGAAGGTCACCGACGGCGACGGCGGTAACGTCACGGCCCGCTTCAAGGTGTGGCGCACCGGCACCGGCACCGTCCTGTTCGAGAAGACGCAGTCCGTGACCTCGGGCAACGTCGCGCGTGTCACCGTGCCCAAGGGCTCCTTCATCGACGGACGTCAGCACTCCTGGCAGGTGCGCGCCGAGGACGGCAAGACCACCTCGTCCTGGAGCGGGGTCTGCCGGTTCCTGGTGGACCAGCACGTGCCCAGCACCCCGCCGCAGATCAGCTCCGTCGAGTTCCCCGACGGCTCTGACGGCAAGCCCGAGCAGACCGGAACGGCCCGCACCGAAGGCTCCTTCACCCTGTCCCGCGGCACCGCCACCGGCGTGGCCTCCTACGAGTACTGGACCGAGTGGGCCCCCGCGGTGAAGACCGCGACGCCCGCGGCCACCGACGGGTCGGTCACCGTCAAACTGACTCCGCCGTCCGCCGGTCCGCTGCGCGTCTTCGCCCGCTCGCTCAGCGCCGGCGGCAACCGCAGCGCCATCGAGTCCTACCTCTTCTACGCCAACAGCCCCGAGCTCAAGGACAAGCCCGGTGACCTCAACGGCGACGGCACCGGCGACATGTACGCCCTGCGCACCAGCGGCGACCTCTGGATGTACGCGGGCAACGGCAACGGCACGGTCGGCACCTACCGCAAGGCCGGCCTGACCGGACTGGCCGGAGCCTCCATCACCCACCGCGGCGACTGGACGGGCGACGGCTACGAGGACCTGGTGGCCGCCACCGGCCCCAAGGGCAGCCGCCAGCTCCAGGTCTTCCCGAACAACGGCTACGGGTACGCCTGCACCGCCTACGGTGAGGAGGCCGAGGACGCCGTCTGCAACGACGAGCGCCGCGACCTGGGCGTCTACGAGGACGTGAACAACCACTTCAAGGACGCCGACCAGATCCTGGCGATCGGCGACGTGGACGGCGCCACCGACCTCGACAACGACGGCACCATCGGCGAGTGGGACCTGCCGTCCTACCCGGACCTCCTCGTCAAGGAAGGCGACCACCTGTGGCTGTACTTCGGCCACGCCTCCGGCTACCTCGACGAGTACGCCGAACCGGTCCTCGTCGGCACCGCCGGCTGGTCGAACTACGACCTGGCGGCCCCCGGTGACCGCACCGGCGACGGCCGGGTCGACATGCTGGCCCGCAGCCGCACCAACGGCGAACTGCGCCTGTACCCCGGCACGGACGCGTCCGGCGGCGGCTTGGGTTACGGCCCCGGCTCTTCGGTCGTGGGCACTGGCTGGACCACCACCTACCGCCCGCTGATCACCGCCGCGCCGGACCTCGACGGCGACGGGAAGAGCGACATCTGGTCCTCCGGCGGTGACGCCAAGCTGTACTTCTACAGCGACATCCGCGGTGGCGGGACCGAGGTCGGCACCGGCGGCTGGCAGAACTTCACCGCCCTCAGCTGATCCCCGTGGGACCGGCGTGCTTGCCGGTCCACTGTGGAAGGGGGCGGGAGCCGAGCGGCTCCCGCCCCCTTCGCCGTACCCCCCGCACACCGAGCTCCTCGCCCCGCTCAGCCCGCCAACTGCTCGGTGGCCGCGGCGCTGCGCCCGAGCGCCTGTGCATGCGCGGCGCGGGCGTGCCTGACAACGGCGGGCGCCCATGCGGCGGCCCGGGCCTTCGGGTGCCAGCCGAGCAGGTGCCGCCAGATCAGCGGCACTCCGGCCAGCGGACGGGTCACCAGCCCCGGGGTCGCCGGGAAGGTCGCACGGCACAGCCCCACTGCCCGCCCCACCTGGACCAGGTGCACGCAGGACGCCGTGTCCGTCTCGTACACGCAGGCCGGAGTGAAGCCCGCCCGTACGCACGCCGCGGCGAAGCAGTCGCCGAAGCAGCCGTCTCCCGGCACGTCGGTCCACGCCTCGGCGGCCAACTCCGCCAGGTCGATCTCCGGCCGGGCGGTCAGCGGATGGTCCGCGGACAGCATCACGTACACCGGATCACGTGCCACCTCCACCCAGGCCAGCCGGCCGGGTTCGGGGGGCGCGCTCTCACCGCAGACACCGGTGAGAGCGAAGTCGAGACGGCCCTCCGCAGCGGCGACCGCGATCTCCCGTTCCGACCAGGACGTGTAGGTGGTGACCGGGGCGCCGGGGTCCGCCGCGGCGAGTTGGTCGACCAACGCGCCGAGCAACGGACCGTGGGTACCACCGAGGCGGTAGGAGCAACCGCCGCCGGGACCCCGGTTACGGGCGAACCGCACGGCTTCCTCCTGAAGTTCACAGACCGCGGGCAGCACCACTCTGGCCCGGTCCAGGACGAGGTCTCCCAACGCGGTGGTCCGCACGCCCTCCCGACCGCGCACGAAAAGGGGCCCGCCCAACGCCCTTTCGATGCGCTTGAGCTGGGCGCTGAGGGCGGGCTGAGCGAGCCCCAGACGAGTGGCGGCCTTGGTGAGGCTGCCGGCGTCAGCGATGGCGCGAATGGTCTTGAGGTGCCTCAACTCCAGTTCCATTCCTAGAGCTTGGTCCAGACCACACTGCCACCGCTACACCTCTACCGAACGTCGATGCGGTCCCGGCACGCGTGGTCGGCGTAGTGGGTCTTGAGAACGGGGGCTCGCCGGGACGCCACGGCGCCCGCTCACCCTCCTCCCCCGAGCCCGGCCCCGTCCGCACCTTCGGCCTCGGCGCGCATACGAAACCAGACCGTCTTGCCGACTCCGTCCACCCGCGGCCCGGCCCCCCATGAGTGAGCGAGCGCCGCGACCAGCGTCAGCCCCCGGCCCCCTTCGTCATCCGGCCCCGCCTCGCGGGGCTCGGGCAGGGTCCGGTTCGCGTCGAGCACCGCCACCCACAGGAACCGCCCCGGCCCCGGGCCGCGAAGTGAACAACGCACCCACACCTGCCGCCCGGAAGGGACCCTGGCGTGTCTGCACGCGTTGGTCAGCAACTCACTGAGCAGCAGCACCGCCGTGGCGGCGGTCTCGTCGGGGATCTTCCACTCCGCGGCCTGCGCGACGAGGAGGGCGCGGGCCCGACCGACACTGCGGGGAGTGCGCGGAAACCGCCACTCGATGTGCTGCTCCATGATGCAGAGGGTGACGGAACGGGTATGGCGGGTGAAGTATCGACGGGGGTACCGGCGCGACTTGTACCCGTGGGGTACCCGGCGAGCGCGGAGGTGCGGCTTTGACGGAGACGTGGCGTTACTGCGGCGATCAGATCAAGTTGTGGCGGACGGAGGCGGGGGTGAGCCGGGAGGACCTCGCCGAGGAGTCCGGCTACAGCTACGAGAGCGTCAAGTCCGTGGAACAGGGCCGCCGGCGCCCCACCCGCGCTCTGCTGGAGGCGGCGGACTCGCTGTGCGGAGCCAAGGGCAAGCTGTTGGCCGCCGCGCAGTACCTGAAGCCGGAGCCGTTTCCCGCACGCTCGCAGGAGTTCATGACGGCCGAGGCGGAGGCCATCGCCATCCAGTGGTACGAACCGCTGCTGATCCCGGGGCTGTTGCAGACCGAGGCGTACGCTTCGGCGCTGGTCAGCGGTGACTGCCCACCTCTCGACGACGAGACGATTGAAGAGCGGGTGCGGGCTCGATTGGCACGCCAGTCAGTCATGGATCGCCGCATCAGCACCCTGTACAGCTTCGTCGTACACGAAAACGCCTTGCGGTCGCTGGTCGGGGGCTCAGCCGTCATGGAAAGTCAGCTGCTACACCTCTTGGACATGGGCTCCCGACGGAACATCTCCGTGCAGGTGCTTCGAGTTGGAGAATGCTCCGGTGTGGCCCTGCGAGGGCCGCTGGTCTTACTCGAAACCCCCGAGCACCAACATTGGGCATGGGCCGAAGGACAGGAGACCAGCGCCATGTACTCAAGTCCCGACAAGGTCAGCACCCTCACCCAGGCGCATGCCATGATCCGCATGCACGCTCTGAACAAGGCGGACTCGGCGGAGTTCATTCGGAAGATCGTGGAGGGCCAATGAACAGCCGGCTGACATGGTTCAAATCCAGCTACAGCGACAGCAGCGGTAGCGCGTGTCTCGAAGTCGCGCTGGACTGGCGCACGTCGACGTTCAGCGACGGGCCGGCAGCTGCCTGTGTCGAGGTGGCGGCGCTCGCGCGAGGTGTGCACGTACGGGACTCCAAGTGGGGCGCGGGGAGTCAGTCCTTCTTCGTGGGCGCCCGGGCGTGGACTGCGTTCCTGGCGCGGCTGCCCGGCTGAGTTGCCGCCCGCCGGAGGCTGCCCTCCATCGGGGTGATGAGCGCAACACCGGCCGCCTGCGGATCCCTGCGGCGGCAGGGAACCGTAGGCGAGGGGCGGCAGTGGCCCCTGTTTCCAAGGGCTGACCCCAGCCACACCCCAGGTTCGCGCGAACCAGGACATTTCCCCGCCGTGGGCGCGCGAGAAATGGCCACGCGGGCGCGGACCCGGGCCCGTAAGCTCCCGGCATGCAGGTGATCCAGTCAACGAAGCTCGCCAATGTCTGCTACGAGATCCGCGGACCCGTGCTCGAAGAAGCCATGCGGCTCGAAGCAGCAGGTCATCGCATCCTGAAGCTGAACACCGGGAACCCGGCAGCCTTCGGGTTCGAGTGCCCGCCGGAGATCCTTGAGGACATGCTCCGCAACCTCGGCAACGCACACGGCTACGGGGACGCTAAGGGTCTGCTGTCGGCGCGCCGTGCGGTGATGCAGCACTACCAGACCAAGGGCATCGAGCTCGACGTCGAGGACATCTATCTGGGCAACGGCGTCTCCGAGCTGATCCAGATGGCGATGCAGGCCTTGCTGGACGACGGCGACGAGGTGTTGATCCCGGCGCCCGACTACCCGCTGTGGACCGCTACGGTCTCCCTCTCCGGCGGCACCCCGGTTCACTACCGCTGCGACGAGCAGGCTGACTGGATGCCGGACCTGGCCGACATCGAGCGGAAGATCACGGACCGGACCCGGGCGATCGTCATCATCAACCCGAACAATCCGACGGGTGCGGTGTACGACGAGGAGATGTTGCGCGGGCTCACCGACATCGCCCGGCGACACAAGCTGATCGTCTGCTCGGACGAGATCTACGACAAGATCCTGTACGACGGGGTGACCCACACGCCGACCGCGGCGATCGCCCCGGACCTACTGACCCTGACCTTCAACGGACTGTCGAAGTCGTACCGAGTGGCGGGCTATCGCAGCGGCTGGATGGCGGTGTGCGGGCCGAAGGCGCACGCCTCCTCCTACATCGAGGGCCTCACGATCCTCTCGAACATGCGACTGTGCGCCAACATGCCCGCCCAACACGCGGTGGCCACCGCACTGGGGGGCCGCCAGTCGGTGGAGGACCTGGTCCTACCGGGCGGGCGGCTGGCCGAGCAGCGCGATATCGCGTACGAGCTGCTGACCCGGATCCCGGGCGTGAGCTGCGTGAAGCCCAAGGGCGCCCTGTACGCCTTCCCCAAGCTGGACCCCTCGGTCTACAAGATCAAGGATGACCGGCAGATGGTCCTGGACCTGTTGCGGGCGGAGAAGATCATGATCGTCCACGGCACCGGATTCAACTGGCCGGAGCCGGACCACTTCCGCATCGTGACGTTGCCGAACACCAAGGACCTCGCGGACGCGGTCACCCGGATCGGCACCTTCCTCGACGGGTACGGGCAGCACTGACGGCAGGGCCCACGGCCCAGCGAGATCGAACTCAACTTTAGACTGATTCCAATGTAGGATGGCCCCCTGACCACGCCAGGAGGCCATCCTCATGTACGAACCGATCCGTACCCCGTCGGTCCATCGCATGGGCGACCGCGCCGACTACCCGCACCGCACCCGCGGGGAAGAGCTGGACATCCAGCTCGCCGGACACCTCGGTGCGTTGCTCGCCCTCACCGACGAACTCGGCCTCACCGAAGCAGCGGAGCAGATCGCCGCCCAGATCGCCCGGCTGCGCGGCACCCCGCCGGTCCGGCACGCCGGACTGACCGCGGCCGACACCCCGACCCTGCACCACCGCGCCCGCGAAGTGGCGGGGCGTGCGCTGGTGGTCGCCGCCGCGCGCGCCGACACCGCCGCCGCGATCCTCGCCGCCGAACGCATGGACGCGCACAGCGCCGCACTCGCCCCCGCCGGCGCCCACTGACGGCCCCGGTCCGGGGCCGCGGAGGCCCCGGACCGGGCGCCACGCCCCCGCAACCGCCGAGCGCCGCCGGGCGTCCTCCTCTCTGAACGAGGTTGCGCGATCAAGCAACCGGAACCACCGGTCAGCCCCGACGGAGCCGACCGATCCGGACGGAGGACCACGACGTGGGCATAGTCAGCTGGATCATTCTCGGCCTGTGCGCCGGGGTCATCGCCAAGGTCCTGCTGCCGGGACGTGATCCCGGGCGCCTGATCGGCACCACCGTCATCGGCGTCGCCGGTGCCTTCGTGGGCGGCTGGCTCTCGGCTCGCTTCCTCGACCGCCCGGTGGCGAACCAGTTCTTCGACCTCTACACCTGGGGGGCGGCGATCTGTGGCTCCCTGGTCCTGCTCGTCGCTTACCGGATCCTCTTCGGCAACTCCCGTAACTGAGCGCGTAACTGAGCGCTGCCACACCCGCCCCACCTGAGGACGGCGCACGGCCCGGCCGTCCTCCTCGGGCGTCGGGCCCGGCCGCCGCGGCAGAAGGAGCTCACCCACCTCACCGAACTGACCGGCGGCCGGCTCTCGACGCCACCGGCGCCGCGTCGCTCTCCGGCGCGTCCGAGGAAATCCGTGGCTCCAACTGCCGTCGCTACGCGAGGAGACGCGGCAACCTGCGGCGGTCCTGCATGAGGCGGAGGCCCTGCGCCAGCAGACCCACACCCGCTACCTGAAGGAACGCGGGCAGGCCTGATCCGGGTCGGGGGCGACGCCGGGGGGCGTCGTCGCCTCCGGCCTCATCGGCCGGCCAACTCCCAGGCCGCGAGGACCAGCCCGGCACACGCGGTCAACGCGGCGATGCTGGCCAGTGGCCAGCGGGTGCGTTCCAGGGCGTCGAGGCGCTCCTCCATGTCGGCGAGCTGCTTGTCGGTCTGGTCGCTGCGCTGGACCAGCAGAGCGAGGGAGCCGTCGACGCGGGCGAAACCGGCCTCCAGGGTGCCACGCATCCGTTCCAGTTCGACGGCGACGGTTACCGGGTCGTAAGCCTCAGGCTCGGTCATCGGCCGCCCCCGGGGTGGTACGCAGCCAGGACGGCAGCAGGCCCTGGACACCGGGCAGGGACATCACCCGCGACAGTGCCCCGGCCACCGCCAGGGCGCCCGCGACCCAGGGAAGGGTGGCGGGGAGCCCGGAGGCGTCGACGATCGCGGGCAGGATGAGGGCGAGGCCGACCGCCGTCTGGAGAACGGTGCGGGCGGCACGCCGGGCTGCTTCGGACATGGGGTGGCTCCTTGCTTGCGTGTTACTTCGCGTACGGGACCTTCAGCGCGGTCCAGGAGGTGTGGCCGGGCCAGCCGTCGGCGTCCGAGCCGCTGAACCCGAGCTTGCGCTGCCAGCGGGCGTAACTGTCGCGGTCGGCTTCGGTCCACCGCGGGCCGGGACCGACGGAGTAGGCGGAGCAGCCCTCGGCGACCAGGCGGCGCCCCATGGCCGTGACGATCGGCGAGCTCGGGCACTCCTTGAAGAAGGAGGCACCGGGGAACGGCTGGTAGAGCGGGGTGGCCGGCCGCGTGGCCGCCGGAGCGGTCTTGGTGGGGGCGGCGGAGAGGCGCCCCTGAACGCGCTCGCGCATGCCCGGCATGGCGAAACCGCGCGGGTCCACCTTCCAGTCGGACCACTCCAGGTGGCCGATGACCGATTTGGCGCCCCAGTTGTGCGCCCGACAGATCGCGGCGGAGACCCTTTCGATCGCGTCCAGTTGGGCGGCCGGCCACGGGTCGGCGCCATCTCCGAGGTTGATGCACTCGAAACCGTAGAAGCGGGTGTTGCCGTCGACCGCACCCGCACTGCCCTGGTGCTCGGTGGGTGTCGGCGGGCGGTCCCCGTAGGTCTCGGTGATGACGGCCTGGAGGACCGCGGGGTCCCCGCCCCCGGCGTGGTTGGCGCGGCCGTTACCGACCAGGTAGACGGTGCCGTCCTTGGCGATCACGCCGTGGCAGAGCGGGCCGGGCAGGCTGCTGTAGCCGTCGTAGCACAATTCGACGGACGAGTCGGTGCCGCTGGAGACGGTGTGGTGGATCATGACGCCGTTCACCGGCCCCCACGCTCCGACATGGTTGCGGTTGTGGGTACGCCAGCCTTCGTGTTCGACGACGGTGACACCCTCGGCGAGGAGCGCGGCGAGGAGTTGTTCGGCGGTCAGCGGAGTGGCCATTGAGATTCCTTTCAAGGGGTGGACGCGTGAACGCCCCGGCCGGAGGAACCGGCACGGGGCGTTCACACGGGGAAGGGGGCGGTCAGGACAGTGCTGCCCAGATGGCGTTGGAGTCGGCGACCACGCTTGAGGTGTTGAAGGAGGCGGGCAGTGAGGTCTGTCCGGTGGTGGACAGACGGCCGTGGCGGATGAACTTGCCGGGCATCCGGGCGCTTCCACCGGGGGCCTCACCCATGCTGGCCCCGCGCATGAAGGCGGGCCCGTTGTTGCTGGGGCTCGGCCCGTTGACGACCAGGCCGATCCAGTACTGGCCGGCCGCCGCGTTGTACGCAGAGGACAGCGGGCAGACCACCGTCTTGCCCTCGTTGGCTGTGATCAGCGTGGTGAGGTTGGCGGTCACGCCCACTCGGGTGCCGGTGCTGGTGTACAGGCCCGCGTAGGAAGCGCTGCTCAGGGTTCCGCCGACGTAACCCGAGATGTAGAACACCACGTTCTTGACGGTGGTGGCCGCGTGCAGGGGCACCCCGATCAGGTACACCCAGCCGTTGATGCAGTACTGGTCGGAGTTCGCGGAGCTGGTCGCCGGGTCGAAGGCCCAGCCGGCGAAGCCCATGGAGGCAGGTGACCAGGTGCCGGCCGCGGAGACCGAATCGACGTAGCCGCGGCGGGTCAGCTGGTCGGCGCTGGAGGGGTTGGCGGTGGAGGACGGTGGCACGGCGAAGGTCTTCGTCCCGGTGACGGTCTGCGTGCCGTCGAGCAGCACCGCGTCCCCGGCCGGGACGGCGAGGACATCGGAGGCCGTGAGCGTGACCTGGCCGGCCTGCCCGTTGACGGACTTCACCGGAGCCCCGTTGATCGGTAGATAGCGAAGGTCACCGGCGGCCTGGGTGAGTGCGCTGACGTCGGCCGCGGTCAGGACCACGGCGCCGGTCATTCCGTTGACGGAGGCCACGGCGCCACCGGCGGCCGGCAGTTGAGCGACCGGCACCTTGCCGTCGGCGCCCAGGGTTGCCACACCTCCGGCCGCGCCCGCCGCCGTCGAGGCGAGCGCGGCCACGTCGGCGGCGGTGAGCACCACGTCCGCCGCCGTCTGCCCGTTCACGGACCGGACCGGACCGGCCGGACCCTGCGGTCCGAGCTCTCCGACCGGCCCGGGCGGGCCCGGTACGGCCACGTAGTGCGGGGTGTTGGGGTCGGCGGGGCGGATGTCGGCGAGGTCCACCTCAGGGACGGCCGCGGGCAGCGCGATCTGGTAGTTACGCACACGCTCCATGCCGCCGAGCTTCTCGGTGACCTGGTAGGTCCACTCGACCGGGTTCCAGCCGGGCAGGTCGGTGGCGGGCAGGACCACGCTGATCCGGCCCTCCGCGTCGAGGGTGGCGCGGGTCGGTCCGCCGACGAACACGTCGGCCTCCGCGTGGGTGAGCAGCGCCGGCGGCCGGAACTCGACCGAACCGCTCATCGCGGAGCCGTCCGGAGTCAGATAGCGGGCGGTGACGTGGATGGTGGTGATGGACGGAGGCAGCACGAAGTCTCCTTGTGTAGAGGGAAGGGGCCGACCGGCCCGGCGGGGGCCGGGCCGGCCGGGTGAGGTCAGGTGCGGCCGGGGTCAGGACTGGACGCCGTACAGCGCCAGGGGGCGGCAGCGCACGGTGTCCCCCGCGGTCTGGACCTTCGCCTGGACTTCGAAGGTGACCGTCGCGCTGAACTCGGCGGCGATGGGTTCGGTGAAGACCAAGCCCGCGCCGACCGTGCCCACTGGTCCGACCTGGACGCCGTCCACCAACAGCCGCAGCTGTGCACCAGACGCCCCTTCGGCGGCGATGTGGCAGTGCAGCCTTGGGTGTTGGGCGATTCCGGGGCCCCGGTGGAGGGTGGTCCAGTCGGTGGCGCCGGTCGACTCCCAGCGGCCCGTGTCCACCGGCTCCGGCAGCGGGTACGGGATGTACGGGCGGGCGAGACCGCGCTGCGCGGCGTCGTCAGCGACGACCACGTTGCCGCGCCGGTCGAGGATCTGGACTGGCTGCACCGGCAGCGTGTCGGGGCTGCCCGTCCAGACCGTAAGGGCTAGGGAGCCGTCGTCCCGGCGTACCACCAGGCCCTGTTGGGCGGCGCCGTCCACCCGATCCGGTTCGACCCGCCCGAGGTAGAGCAGGTCCTCGCCGCCGGCCGCGCGCACCCGCAGCCGCCCGCCGTCTCCGATGACCACCTCGCCGCCGCTGATCTGGTTCAGCGGCGGCGAGGTGTTGGCGCTGCCCATCAGTTCCCGGACCTGGCGTTCCAGGTCGCGGATGCGGTCGAGCAGGTCGGTCGGGATGATCGCCACGGCGTCACGCCCCTTCCAGGTAGAGCGTGGCGGTCTCGGCCTTGGTGCGTTGGGGCGGGTTCACCCCGAGGCCGACGATCCGGTAGTGGCGGTTGAGGCCCTCCGGATGCCACAGGTCGTGGATGCGCAGGCGGATCCGGGCGCCCAGGAGCGCCGGGGTGATCTGCCCGTCGAGCAGGACGGTGAGTTCCGGAATGGTCTCCGGCCGGTTCTGCCGGGCGAGTTCGGCCCGGGCCAGCGACCTCAGGGTCCCCTCGTCCTTGACGCCGCTGTGATCGGAGGTCCGCTCCAGGCGCGGCCAACCGCCGTCGAAGTCCTCGGGGGACTCCTCGCTCACGGTCAGCGGTTCGGACTCCTGTGACTGATCGGTGTTGGCCGACTCCCCGCGCGCCACCCATACGTTCGCCTGCACGGTCGAATCGGTGGGGAGGCTGTAGGTGAGGATCTGACCCGGATGGTCGAGGACGATGTCCGCATGCCCAGACTCGATCTTCGGGTGGCCGAGTTGCAGTCGTTTCACCCGACGCCCCTGGGTGTCCCGGTAGCAGTGGATCCGCCATTCGAAACCGTCTGCCAACTGGGCGAGCTTGTCCAGGAGTTCACGGATGCGGGCCAGGCCCGAGTAGGCGTACGCGTAGTCCCGGTGCACCTCGGACCGCTCGTGTCCGAGGCTGATGCCGATGTCCCCGCCGGGCTGCTGCTGGGCGTGCTCCACGAGGGAGCGGGCGATGTCGAACTGTTCGGTGGCCGTACCGAGGAGGTCCCCGGAGAGGATGCGGTGGTCGAGGTAGGAGTCGAAGGTACCGGCCTGGAACTGCACCTTCAGCCGACCCTGTTCGTCGGAGACGGGGGTGCAGGTCCACAGCACCCCGCCCCACCAGATGTCGCCGTCCCGCTCCAGCCAGACCGCGGTGCGGCCGGGCCTCAGCGCCGCCCGGGCCCGGCTGGCGAGTCCGCCGTTCGGTAGCGGGATCGTGGCGGTGAGCGAGCCGGGCTTACCGATGAAGTCGTCGAACTTCGTCTCGGTGAGCGGCAGTACGTCCAGGACCCGGTCGGTGCGCAGATCGCAGAAGAGCGCCCGGTAGACGGGGGTGTTCGCGGAGTTGTTCACCGGCCGCCTCACAGCACCGGGTCGACGCGGATGTAGCGGTTGTCGTACCACACCTTGCTGCTGGTCGCCGAGGAGCGGTAGGCGGAGACGGCGCTGTACGTGGCGCCGGGCTCAAGCCCGTAGATCGGGAAGGTGTGGGAGACCGACTGGGAGCCTCCCTTGTGGGAGACCTGGGCGGCGCGGACCTCGTCGGCCGCGTGCACCAGCACCCCGTTCTTGCGGATGTTGACGGACATCATGCCCCACTGACCGTCCACCGCCGGGTAGCCCATGAACCCGACCGTGATCAGAACCTGCTCGGAGACGGGCGCGATGAAGTTCGCCGTGAGGGTCGGTCCGGTGGTGTCGGTGATGGACTCCACCCAACTGGTGGAGGTGGTGTAGCCGCCGTCGTTGTGGAATGTGAACGTCGAGGGCGGGCTGGCCACTGCGGGGCGCCACACGGTGCCGTCCCAGCGCTGGAGACGACCGGCCTCGTCCCGGTACTGGCCGGTGTACTCCCCCGAGGCCAGGGCTCCCTGCGGGGCGACGCCGCCGACCTGGATGGGGTAGGACACCCAGCGCTCGCCGTCCCAGCGCTGGAACTGGGCGCTGGTGTCCCGGTACTGCCCGCGGTAGCCACCGTTGACGTTGCGGTTCCAGCTCTCGGCGAGGATGCCGCCGGCCGCGACGGTGGGGCGGCGCAGGTCGTAGACGTCGGTGGCCCAGGCGATCCCGCCGGTGCCGACGGATGCTCCGGCCTGCACGGTGACCCGGGCCAGCGCGAGGGCGGCGAGGGGTGTGGTGGGGGCTTCCGGAGTTGCCTTGGGCGTGCCCTTGACGACTTCCAAGGTGGCGCCGGTCTCCCCGAGTCCGTCCGCGGCATCGTCGCGGACCCGCAGGACGACCAGGTCGATGCGGGGGTTACTGGCGTCACCGTCGTCGAAGGTGACCTGTTCGTAGTCGGTCAGCACCACCGGATAGGCGCCGGCCTGCGCGCTGCCCTGGATGACGGCCCGGCCCGGGGAGACCTTGGCGGTCATGCCTACCCCCGCGCCCTCCACGTACAGCGCGTCCATCAGATGCTGGCCGCCGTCCGAGCCGGGCACGACGCCGGAGACCGAACTCAGGGCGCCGGTAGGGGCGAAGGTGCCGACGGGGGCGAGCCGCGTGTCGGTACGGGACTGGCCGGACTCGGTCTCGGTGCGGTTGATCAACCATGCGCTACGCACGGGCATGTTGTCCTCCTGGGTAGTGACGTGCGGAAGGGAAGGGGGGAGAGCGACGCTCACCAGTGGGCGTCGCGCCACAGCACGGTGACCGAGGCCTGCGGGTCGGGCGTCGGGTCGTTCGAGCGGAAGGCCATCGAGGTGGCGCCCGGGGCGAGGTGGAACAGCTGTTCCGGTGCGGAGCGGGTGGTCGCGGTGTAGAGGCGGGAAGCCGTCCCGTTCAGCAGGACGGTGCCCGCTTCGGTGTCCACGCTCAGTACGTCCTGGGCGCCGAGCACGATGTCGTATTCGAGCTGACGGCCGTCGGAGAGCCGGGTCAGCGTGGGCCGGCGCAGCGGTCCCCGGAACTCGATGACCGGGTGGCTGGCGGCCGAGCCCTCGTTGACTGCGCTGAGGGTGCCCGAGGTGCCGGCGCCGCCGAAGTCCAGCGGGAACTCCAGCCCACTGGCCGTGGGTGTCTGCCACTGCAGGCCCGGTTCCGTGCGGGGCAGCACGGCCATGCCCTGGCGCAGTGCCGCACCGAACCGGCGCGGGTCGGTGGCGGTCCACTGCACGCTGGTCTTGGAGGTGCCTCCCCGGACGTACGCGCGGTCCTGGGGCACCACCCGACGGCTGACCCGGGCGCGCACCGCGAGGGTTTCGCCGTGCAGGCGCACGGCCAGCCACTGTTCGCCGCCGTCGGCTCCGGTGGCGGCCCGGAAGGCGGCGGTCACCTCGTGGGCGCGCGCCGCGTCCTCGGGGAGCAGCCAGACGGTCGCGCCGATCAGCCGGGGTTGGGCCCATCGGGCACCGGGCCAGGCACCGTGTTGGTCGGGTCGGGGCACGTCACCGGTGTCGAGGACCGGGAGGTCGTCCCAACCGGTGATGCCGGTGCGGTCGATCTGGTAGGGGGTACCGGGCCCCATCAGCAGTCCGGCCCACTGGATCTGCCCGTCGCGGGTGATCAGTGAGCCGGGTTCCGTCTCGGTTCTGTATGCGTTTGTGTACACGGCCATGACGGGCCGTCACCTCACTTCTGTTCGGTCACTGCTTCAGGCGACGGCCGCCTCGTGCAGGAACAGCAGGTCCGCGGCCACCGCGAGCGGACCGCGGCCCTCGGCCGCGTCATACGCGTGCAGCCGCGCGCGCTGCGGGGGATGGGCCCGGGCTTCGGGTACGCGGTGGCCGCTCTCGGCCGGCCGCAGCCGTTCCAGCGAGGACAGCGGACGAACGGCACCGGGGCCGCCGCCGGGCGAGGGCTGGACGACGCCGCCCTCGGCGAGCTGCGGGATCTTCGACAGATGGACGCCGAACTTCACCCCGAAGTGGTCGAAGCTGATGCTGTTCAGGCCGTCGATGACCCAGTTGGCGAAGGCGATCAGACCGTTCAGCGGTCCTTTGATGACGCCCAGCAGGTTCTGCATGCCCGCGGTGAGGAAGTCGCCGATACCACGGAGGGTGCCGGTCATCGCGTCCTTCACCCGGGTGAACATGTCCGGGATCTTCTTGGTGATCCAGTCCAGGACGGGCTGGATCACCTTCTTGAAGCCGCCCCAGGCGGCACGGATCAGGCCGGTGAGGGCGCCCGTCGCCGAGGAGAGCGCGGAACGGGCGCCGTTGAAGCCCTTGGAAAGGACCCCGCCAACCCCCTTGACCACGCCCGTGATGATCGTCTTGACCGCGGTGAAGTACAGCGAGATCACCTTGGCGTACCCCTGGATCACCGGGGCGAGGAACTTCCCGATGGCCCGGAACACCTTGAGGACCTGATCGAAGACCTGCTTCATGATCTTCTGTCCGGCCTCGGAGTTCATCGCGAAGGTGATGATCGCCGCGACCAACGGCACGATCAGGCTGAGGAGGAAGCCGAGCGGGTTGGCCCGCATCGCCACGTTCACCGCCGTCATCGCGCCGGAGGCCACCGTGAGGGCGCCGCCGAAGAGGCCCATCAGCCTCGATACGGTGCCCGATGCCTTACCGAACACACCGACCATCGAACCGAAGAGCCCCGCCCCGGAGGCGAGCGAACCCAGCGGGCCCGCCGCGCTCCGGGCCTTGGCGCCGCCCGACTTCAACCGAGTCGCCGCGGTACCAGCCGTACGCCCGGTCCTGGTCAGCGAGCGGCCGGCGACCTCGGCCCGGCTCTTGAACTGGCGCAACGTCGTACCGGCGCCCGCCGCACCGCCCCTGATGCCGTCCGCGGCCGAGGCAGCCCTGCGAACGGCTCCGTTCAGGCTCTTCAGTGAACGGGTGGTGCCCCCCAGCCGGGCGCGGAAGGTGCCCAGCGCCGATGCGACACCGGCGAGCGGGTCCGGGCCGAACGAGAGGGCCGCGGCACTCATCCGCGGGCCTTGGACAGGAACAGCAGGGCGTGGGCGGTCTCCCTCATGTCACTGGAGGACGCCTCGTAGTAGTTCTCGATCTGGAAGCCGGCGGTTGAACCCGCCCCCGAGTTGAGCGCTTCGGCGCGGGCCCGACGGGCGGTGTGCCGCATCAGCCGGTCCAGCTTGGACAGCGGCAGCACGGCCTCGGCCTCACCGGCCTCGGCCACCAGGGCGTGGACGCCACCGCGACGGGGCTGGACCACACCGCCCTCAGCGAGCCGGGGGATGGTGGGCAGGTGTACGCCGAAGGTCTTGCCGCCGACGAGGGGCACCCAGCCGGGGATCGAGACCTTGATGCCGTTGAGCTTGCGGATGGCGGAGTTGATCAGGTCGATGACTGCGTTGATCGGGCCCTTGACCGCCCCCTTGATCTTGCCGAAGGCTCGCCCTGCGATGTCCTTGAGCCCGCCCCAGACGCGGGAGAGCTTGTCCTTGACTGCGGTGAAGGCCCGGGGGACGACGTCCCTGATCCAGTTGACGACCGGGGTGATGATCTTCTTGATGCCGTTCCAGACGCTGGAGATGACCTTCTTCACGGCGTTCATCACCGTCGTGATGATCTTCTTCCAGGCGTTGAAGTAGGTCGTGATGACCTTGGCCACGGCCTTGATGACGACCGTGATGGCCTTCTTGATGCCGTCCCAAACCTTCTTGATCAGGACACCGGCCTTCTTCATGATCGGCCCGACGACCTTCATGACCGAGCTGATGACCTTCTTGATCGCACCGAAGGCGACCTTCAGGACCTTCTGCATGGTCTTGGAGCGGGTGGCCATCTCGACCACCTTCTCGATGAGCGGGGCGAAGAGCGAGAGCAGGGTGCCGATGATGTTGCCCTTCATCGACTTGTTCAGGCCCTTCATGCCCTTGGACGCCTTGTCGGCGCCGGACTTGAACTTCCCGACCTGGGTGCCGCTCTTCTGACCGGTCTTTCCGGCCCTGGCCATGGACCGCTCGGCCTTGTCCGCGGCGCGCTGCATCTTCTGCAGCTCGCGGGCGGACCCGGAGGCCGAGGACTTGATCTTGCTGAGTTCGCGGTCACTGGAACGGGCTCCACGCTGGAGTCCGACCGCACTCTTTCCTGCGGAATCCAAGCCTCTCTTGAATGTGCTCAGCTTGGTCGAGGCTCTACCCAGAGAGCTCACGAAGGACATGGGTACCCCTTATCTTCCGTCCAGGATTGCAGCGGCACGATCGAGCTCCCGCTGCAATCCCTTGAGTTCGGCCATCCGCAGGTCGCGCATGGCCAAGAACGCCCGACGGTGCTCCCCCTGGGCCTGCCTGGCCATACGATCGGCCTGTCGAATCAGCCCACCCCGGCGCCGGACGTCCTCTTCGATCCGCCCGATCCTCCGCTTGATGTCCTCGTACTGCTCCAACTCACGGCGCCGCCGGTCCTCACCGCTGTCAGAATCACGCGTGGGGCCACTTCCTTCGGATTCGAGTAGCCCTCCTAGCTCTTCCTCGACGCCTCCCCTGGGGAAAAGTTTCGAGAGAATTCCCTTCCAGGAAATCCTCTCCTTCCCCATGACGGAAATACCGGACGGCGTGAACTCGATCAGGTCGGGCGAGAACGTGACGAGGCTGGGGTCGAACTTGAATGTCTGCGTGCTGTAGTACAGCCACTGACTGGACGCGTTGATGCCGTTGTCCTCGCCATCCGCCGGCTTCAGTGCGTCTGCCGCCGCATCCAATCCGGCACCCGACAAACTAAGTACAGTGCCGACACCGGTCAGCTTCTCGCAAACCGCCCTGATGATTTTCCATTGGTCTTCTGTGATGATTTCATCGGCCATGCGACCCAAACTCCTTCCGTCATGCTATAATTCCGGCCATCCATTAGAAAAGGGGTAAAATGAGTGGACTCGGCGGCCTGGCACTTGGACTCTTCCTTCTGTTTATTGCCTGCGGAATTCTTTGGGCCACTCAATTTATGGGCCGAAGGGCGTTCAACCAATTCCGCCTCAGGAAGCGCGGCGTGCGCATTCAGGGGGAATGTCTCGGATATGTGAGCATGCGCGACGGAAGCCGGGTGGTTGTGAAGTACCAACCACCCGGGGGCGAGATCCACAAGGTGACCCTGGACGCATGGGAAGGGATGCTGCCGGCGATCGGGAGCCCGGTGGCCCTCACCTATCTCCCCACAAGCCCACACGTAGCCGATAAGTGGCCGATTCGGTTCTTCGGCATACGCGCGGCATTCGCGTTCGTCTTCGTGCCACTCCTCGCCTGGTTCGGGCTCGGCTTCGCAGTCACCGGCACGCTCCTGGTTTTCACCACATTCTTCTGAAGGTTCCCGGAGTCCCGGCGGAGCGGCGCAAGGCGGAGCGGCGTTCCCACAGCTGGCACATTTCGTTGATCCGACCTCGCGACGGGGCGATGCGGCTCTCACCATGCGCCCGCCGGTTCCGAAACGGGAACAGCTTTGGCGGCTGAGCCCCTTGACCGGCCCCGCGATAGGCTCGACGATGCATTTCTGGAATCCGTGCCCATATTTCCGGTGACTTCGAGTCCTTCCGGCGCGACGGACACGACTTCCGTATCCCGCCTGAAACACCGATTTCCGAAATCGACACCCTGGGCAGCCTCGTTCCAAGAATGCAATCCCGGAGTGCGCTTGCCGCAAAACCCCCGTCGCCCACAACCCCGGCAACCCTGCCGACTGCGAATTCCTGCCCCCTGTCGACGGGGAGGCTGTTCAGGATCGCGTCCGGAGCCGTCGTGCTGGATCTGGGAGCCGTGTTGGTCCTCGGCGCCCATGTCCTGCGAGAGGGCCGTGGCAGCCTTCCCGGCTCCCCGCCGGAAGGTGGTGACCCTCCCCGTCCACGGGGGTCGACAGCCACCGTTCTCCGGGTGAGAGGACTCCTCGCCGGCGTCTGCGGTGGGCGAGCCGCAGAGCCGGCGACAGTTGTCAACATCCCGCACGGTTCACGCGAAGAAGCTCACCAGCTCCACCCGGCTCGGCCCCTCGGGCTCCGGCTCCGGCGCGGCAGAACCGTCCCGACCGGGCACGGCACCGGCCGTCACGTCCGGGTCACCCCCCGGCCTCGGCACGGGGACCGGGGCCTGCGGCGGGTCGGATTCCTCGTCGGTGTTGACGCAGGCGAACATCCAGTTGGCGGCGGCGAGATGGTCCACGGCAGCGGCCAGGAGGTAGTCGGTGACCTTCCACTGGGAGTCCTCCCCGTGGAGTTCGCGGCCCACTGCGCTGTCCTGTGGCATGTGCTTGACCAGCACCGCGAGCCGGCGGGAAGAGAGCCTGCCGCGGTGCCAGTCGAGCAGGTCCACGCCGTAGTGCCGCAGTAGGTCGGCTTCGAGGGCCTCGGCGTGTTCGGCTACGAACTCGTCGAGGCTCAGCCTTCCCCCAGGCCCAGCCCCGTCTCCTTGCCGTAGGCCTCAAGGATCGCGGCAACGTCCTGCATCGTGATGTCGTGGCGCTCAAAGCGCTCGAACTGCCGCTCGCCCAACAACAGCCTCAGCAGCCCGTCCACGTCGTTGTCGTCGAGGCCGCGCAGTGATTTGGCCACGGCGCGGGAGAGTTCGGTGGGCAGTTCGAAGGTGTCGCCGTCGAGTTCGAAGGACCAGGAGTGGCCTAGTGCCTCCATGCGCTGGGCGCGGGCGGCGTTGACGTCGAAGGAAGCCATGGGTTTTCTCCGTTTGCGAGAAGTAGAGGTGGAGCGGGGGTGAAGGAGGTGCCGGGTGGGTGCCGACCGGGATCGGCACCCACCCGACGGGGTGTTACACGGTGGCGTAGGCCCCGTCCTTCATCACGAAGGTGGCGAGCGCCTGGCCCTCGCCCGGCGACAGCGCGGTGAAGGTGACGCCGAGCATCGCCGCCGCCTTACGGGCGAGCTTGAGGTCGTCGGTGGCCGTCACCTGGCCGCGCGGGATGACGAAGCGGTAGGTGACCGCCGAGCCGTCGGTGAACTCCAGACCCAGGGCCCGCTCGTCGAAGGTCGGGCCGTCCGGCACGTCGAACTCGTAGACGCCGGGGTTGTTGGTGTTGTCGTTGCGGAAGTCGGTCTTCTTGCCCCCGAGGAAGAACGGCAGGGTGTCCTCGTTGAACTGGAGCATGGCGAACTTCAGCGTCAGGTCCCGGTCCGCGTAGACGAACCGGGCCGGGCTGATGGACTGCCAGGTCTCCACCGCGTCGAGCTTGTCCTTCTTGGAGAAGGTCACCCCGTCGGTGGAGGTGTACCCGAGGTCCGTCCAGCCGGTGCCCCAGTCGGCGGCCGGGTTGTCGGTGAAGGTCGTGGGCAGCGCGGCGCCGACCTCGGCGACGAGGATGCGGCCGGTGCCGGCGACGCGGATCTCGGAGGCGTTGTTGCCTGCCATGGGAACTCCTTTTGATCGGTTGGTTGGTGCGGTGTGGCTGCCGTGGGTACGGCAAAGGCCCCGCCGGTTCCGGCGGGGCCTGGTCAGTGGCGTACGGGCGGGAGGTCAGCCCGTGCGGAGGGAGAGCCGCAACACGCACAGGTAGCGGTTGGCGGCGGTGTAGAGGTAGTCGGGCAGCCAGCGCGGGCCGTCGGCTTCCACGACATCGGTGATGAGCGTCGTGCCGTACGTGGTGCCGGCCGCCCGGAGCAGCTCGGACCTGGCCGCGTTGGCCAACAGGTGTGCGGTCGGCTTGTCGGGGCCGTAGACCTCCAGCTCGATCAACGGCTGGTCGAGGTGGAGGTCGTCGATCCAGGCCCCGCCTCGGCGAGAGACGATCACGGCCTGCTGGGTGCCGTCGAATCCGGGCGGCGGGGTCTCGTCGACGACCGCCCCCGCCAGCTCCGGCCGGTCGGCGAGGAGGTCCACGACGATGGCCTCCACGTCCGGGAAGGTGCTCGGTGCTGAGCTCATGACGTGGCATCACTCCTATGGAGGAAAGGGGACCTGACACAGAGCGGCGGCGGAGCCGGGCCCTGGAGGGAGGGGGGCACAGCTCCGCCGCTGCACCCATTGTGATTCAGATCGTGCGAGCGCGCAACCAGTTCGTGCGCAGTCGATCTTTAAGGGTGCGCGTAGTGAGTGGTGGGTCGCTCCTCGTGCGCGCTACCCTCGGGACCCTCGAACAGGAATTCGAAAGGTGGGGTGCGTGTGGCCAGCGAAACCGGCAGTGCGCAAGAACGACTGACCGAGGTGGTCGCGGCAGCCGTGGAAGTGGCAGCAGAAGCCGGCGAGTCCGGGACGTACAGCGGTGAGGTGGCCAGAACCCTCACCGCCCTGGTGATCAAGGTCGGGGCACGGATCGCGGTGGACGCCGAGGTGCGCGGTTTCACCAGCGGATGGCAGGAGGCCGTCCACACCACCTCACCCTCGCCCCTGGCCCAGGACCCCCACCACGCCCGACACCAGCCGGACCGCCGCGCCGCATGAACCCCGCACGCACTGCGCTCGACCAGGCACCGCTCCACCACCGAACGCGACACACCCGCCCAAGCACCGCATCAGCGTGCGTACGCCCCTTGCCCGCGCCCCGGCACCAAGACCCCGGACCAGGCCGCCCGCCGGCGCCGCGCCGTACGACGTTCACCCCGCTCCCCCGCCAGGACCGGCCCGAGGCCCGCAGCACCCCGCCCATCGGACGGCCAACGCCGCCACAAGAGGAGTGGCCAAGAAGGGAGTTCACCTCATGAACCAGCCCGCAGGATCGCCCCCCACAACCCCCACACCGCGCATCCGGACCATCTTCCTGCCCGCGGGACGGATCACCCTCCACGACCGGCGGACCCGGCGCAGTTGGCCGGTCGAGCTCGCCCCCTACCGACTCGCCGCGTTCCCGGTCACCCAGGACCTGTACGCGCAGGTCACCGGCGAACGGCCGAGCACGACACACGCGGACCGGCTTCCTGTGGAGGGGGTGTCCTGGTGGGACGCCGTGCGGTTCTGCAACGCCCTGTCCCACCGCGAGGGCCGCACCCCCGCCTACGAGCTCCCGGCCCCTAACGAGGAAGCGGAATCCTCTCCCATCTGGAACACCGCGGCGAACGGTTACCGGCTACCCACCGAAGCCGAATGGGAGTACGCCTGCCGCGCCGGCACCACGGGGCCGCACTACGGTCCGCTCGACGAGATCGCCTGGTACCGCGACAACGCACGGGAACGCCCCCAGGAGGTGGGCGGCAAACGGCCCAACTCCTGGGGCCTGTACGACATGCTGGGGAACGTCTGGGACTGGTGCTGGGACGTCTACGACGCCGAGGTGTACGGCAACTACCGGGTGCTGCGCGGTGGCGGCTGGTTCGACGAGCACTGGAGCGTCCGGGCCTCCGCACGCCGTCGCAGCCACCCGACCTTCCGGGTCGAGGACGTCGGCTTCCGGCTCGCGTGCAACGCGGACCACTGACCCGCCCGCATCCGCCCGGTGCCCTGCGGCGGGGCAACGGAAGAGGGGGGGGGGGGGGGGGGGGGGGGGGGGGGGGGGGGGGGGGGGGGGGGGGGGGGGGGGGGGGGGGGGGGGGGGGGGGGGGGGGGGGGGGGGGGGG
>NZ_JBIAGC010000051.1:0-39549 GCF_042869595.1 Streptomyces sp. NPDC006879 | reverse complement strand
TGGCGGGCAGAAGCCGTCCGTGACCGACTCCTGCCCGCTACACTCCCACCCGCTCGACGTTTCCCCAGGTCAAGCCACGAAGTGCTGCTGGAGTATTAGCCCTACCTAGCTCTGATGGGCAAGATCTTTCTCCCATTCGTCTCCCATGGAGGCAAGGGGGCGGGTCCCGGCGCTAGCTGTGTCGCCCAGGGGCGTTGGTGATACGCGTGCTGGGTGCTTGAGCAGTGAGGGCCTTCTGGTTCGGCGTGGATTGCGACATCTGCGCCCGACTGCAGGAGGCCCTCGTGTCCCGCCGTGATGCCCCACGTGTCGTCGAGGGCGGCGAGCCGAAGGATGTGTCCAGGTCGGCCGCGCCACCGCCGCCCGCACCCGCGATCTCCAGATGCAGCGAGCAGGCCGGCGCACCGGCCCTTACGAGTCCCTGGGCTGGAGCCGGCCTGCGCCAGCCCGACCGTGAGCGGGAGTTGAGAGCAGCCTACGAGCAGTTGGTTGACGGGCGCCCGGCTGGCGCCGGTCTGGTGATGGGCCACTGCCGACCACGTCAACACGACCCAACTCGCCCTGGCCCAACTACCGAAGAAGCACCCCCGCGTCGACGGAAGGACCGGATGGTGGTGGGGGCGTCGCCGGTCTACGGAACACCCCCGCGTCGGCGGGGAAGACATCGGCTCCGGCGAGGACGGCTGCGGTCCAGGCGGAACACCCCCGCGTCGGCGGGGAAGACCCCTTCAGGCCCTGCCGGTGGAGCTCGACGATCGGAACACCCCCGCGTCGGCGGGGAAGACCCGAGGTCCGCCCAGCGCAGCTCCTTCGCGACCGGAACACCCCCGCGTCGGCGGGGAAGACTCTGACGGACGGCCCACTCCTGACCGTGGATGCGGAACACCCCCGCGTCAGCGGGGAAGACGGCTGGGGCGCGCCTGATTTCGGGCGCCGGATCGGAACACCCCCGCGTCGGCGGGGAAGACGCCCACACTCCTCAGGGCGGCTTGCCCAAAGGCGGAACACCCCCGCGTCGGCGGGGAAGACGCCGTACCAGCCGATTTCGTCGTAGATGAGCACGGAACACCCCCGCGTCGGCGGGGAAGACTGCGTGCGCCCGACAAAGTGGGCATGGAACCGCGGAACACCCCCGCGTCGGCGGGGAAGACCTGCTGTGTGAGGTAGTGGAAGAGCTCCTCGACGGAACACCCCCGCGTCGGCGGGGAAGACACACCTGCTGAGGAAGCGGCGTTGATCAAGCGCGGAACACCCCCGCGTCGGCGGGGAAGACGCTTCGCCGGCCGCGGGGAGTGGACGCCGATTCGGAACACCCCCGCGTCGGCGGGGAAGACACGGCTACCCCATGCGCTACCCCGGCGACCAGCGGAACACCCCCGCGTCGGCGGGGAAGACTCAAAGGCTTCGCGGAATTCCTCATGGACAGGCGGAACACCCCCGCGTCGGCGGGGAAGACAATTCTCGGCTCTTCGGGGGCTTGGCCTGCGTCGGAACACCCCCGCGTCGGCGGGGAAGACCCCGGCCTCGACATCGACCACGAGAACGCCCTCGGAACACCCCCGCGTCGGCGGGGAAGACACGCACCGCGGCCATGGTCTCCCGTGGCCATGCGGAACACCCCCGCGTCGGCGGGGAAGACATCACCGCAGCCGTCCTCGCCGCTTTCGCCCTCGGAACACCCCCGCGTCGGCGGGGAAGACGTGTGCGTGTCGGGTGATGTAGGCGGTTGCTGCGGAACACCCCCGCGTCGGCGGGGAAGACGTTGGCGATGACGTGGATCCTCGCGCCGTGCTGGGAACACCCCCGCGTCGGCGGGGAAGACTGGCGGGCAGGGCGGAGCTGCCCCGAGCGGAACGGAACACCCCCGCGTCGGCGGGGAAGACCAGGGCCTGCGCTCTGCCCGGCACCCCACTGGCGGAACACCCCCGCGTCGGCGGGGAAGACCCCCATGCCGCTCTGGTACCAGGCGGACCAGGCGGAACACCCCCGCGTCGGCGGGGAAGACGCCGTACCAGCCGATTTCGTCGTAGATGAGCACGGAACACCCCCGCGTCGGCGGGGAAGACGCCACCCCGGCCGAACACGACCCAGACGAGGCCGGAACACCCCCGCGTCGGCGGGGAAGACGTTCGCCGCATTGATGGCGGCGGCGATCTGGTCGGAACACCCCCGCGTCGGCGGGGAAGACCCTTCGTGACCTGCGACTCAGCAGAGGCTTTGCAATTGCTTTACCAGTGTTGCTGGCCGGGTACTGAAGCGCATGCCGCAAAGCTACCCGACCGTTCGCCCGCGTGTTGTCAGCGCCGCATGGTGGAGTAGGCGTGGGCGGGCTGCGACGACACGGGCCGAGCGCGCGAACAGTGGGGGAATATTCATGATGCGACGACCGGACACAGCTCCTGATGAGACAGCGTGGGGAAAGTCTCGGGGGTTGGATCCCAAGCTTCCGGCCTATCCGCTGGTGAGGCACCTGCTGGATGCTGCGGCGGTTGCCCTGTTCTTGTGGGACCACTACTTGTCCGACAATCAGAGGCTGGCCATCGCCGAGGGTTTCGACTTGCCTGATGCGCCGGCTCGAGCACGTGCTCTGACCGCGCTCTGCGCGGGGCTGCACGACATCGGGAAGCTCTCCGGGTTCCAGTTCTGTGATGCTCGAGGACGCAGCGGCTTGAGTGACTCGCTGGCGGGTGATCCGGGAAGGATCGGCGTCGAGCGGCTCGGGCACGACATCGCCGGGATGGAAGTGGTACCCGCCGTTCTGGAGGCTCTGGGCTTTGGTGTTTCGGTGGACGCGGAGATCGAGCGTATCGCTGAGGTGCTGGGCGGGCACCACGGGCGTTTCCACCGGTTCGATCCGCAAAGGACGCACCCATCGCGTCACTTGCATCTCGGTGGCGCAATGTGGGCGCGGCAGCGTGAGGCCCATGCTGCTGCGGTCCTTGACGCTCTGGGCGATCCTTCTCCTCCGAGGAGGTTTCGTGCTCCGGCGGCTGTGCTGGTGACTGGCGTGGTGATCCTGGCTGACTGGCTGGTCAGCCAGGAGGGGTATCTTCGGCGCCGGCAGCGACAGCTTGATCCCTCTCTTGCTCGTCACTTTGAGATGTCGCTGAGAGACGCTGAAGTCTTGGTGCGTGAGGCCGGTCTCATGCCGGTGGATCTGAAGCGCAAGGGGTTCGCGGAGGCGTACGGGATCGCGGGTGAGCCGAACCCGTTGCAGCGCTCGATCGTCGACGGTCTGGCTCCGCTCCGCGGTGGGACGGGGGGTGGCGCGCCTAAGGCGGGGATCATGCTGGTGACGGCTGCACCGGGCGACGGGAAGAGCGAGGCGGCGTTGGAGGCCGAGCGCCTCCTGTCACGGGCCTTCGGCACACGCGGGTTCGCGTTTCTCCTGCCGACCATGGCGACGAGCGATCAAATGCACAGCCGTATCGCTCAGATTCTGGCCAGGCAGGATGGAACGGAGGCAGGTCTGACGCTGACGCACAGTATGGCGTGGTTGAGCAGTGCTTACGCCGCTGGGGACCTTCAGGCGGGCGGGCGGGTGTTGGTGTGTGAGGGCGAGGACGACGCTACGCCGGCCGAGAAGCAGACTGCGAGGCACCTGGCTGCGATGCGCCCGTCGAGCTGGTTGTTCGGGGCCAAGCGGCCGTTGCTTGCTCAGTACACGGTGGGCACCATCGATCAAGCTCTGATGGCGGTCTTGCCGGTTCGGCACAACGCCCTGCGGCTACTTGCTTTCTCGGGGAAGACGTTCATCGTCGACGAGGCACACGCCTACGATCCCTACATGCAGGTCCTACTGGGCCGACTGCTCAACTGGCTCGGCAGGTACGGCGTGCCGGTGATCCTTTTGTCTGCGACGCTGCCGTCCTCGGTCAGTGACAAGCTGGTCAAGGAATATCTGTGGGGCGCGGGGCTCGGGCGCAAGCAGCGGGAGGGCCGGACCTTCCAGGCTCCCTATCCGGGCTGGTTGTACGTGGATGCGAGTGACGGTCGGTGCAAGCAGATCGAGCCCAGGGCGCAGCAGGCGCAGGCGCAGGAGCGTCGCATGCGCCTGGATGTGCAGATCGAGCCCGTCGTCCATCATGCGCAGGGCGGACGGCGAGGTCGGCTCTCAGTGATCGAGCGCTTGTTGGAGCCCGTCGTCACTGACGAGGGCGGCTGTGCCCTGGTCGTTTGCAATACGGTTGCGCAGGCGCAGGAGACGTACGAGCACCTCAAGAGACACTTCGGTGGGAGTGGGCTGGCGCTGTCCGGGCAGCGCGAGGGAGAGGATGGCGATCTGCAGCTGCTGCACGCCCGGTTTCCCGGTGACGTGCGGGAGAGGCGGACCAAGGTGGTGACGTCCGGAATGGGACGAGGGGGACCCAGGCCGCAGCGAAGGGTCGTCGTCGCCACTCAAGTCGTCGAACAGTCACTGGACCTGGATGCTGATGTCGTGATCAGTGACCTCGCCCCGCTCGCGCTCCTGTTGCAGCGGGCTGGGCGGTGTTGGCGTCATGAGACTTGGTGGGTGCGCCACGGCTATCCAGGCGGGCGGAAGCGTCCGGCCTGGGCAGCGGCGACGGGACCGCGCCTGGTGGTGCTGGACCCGATCGCAGGTCAGGGCGGTGTCCCCGTGCAATGGGGCGAGGTCTACGCGGAAGCTCTCCTCAAGGAGACCTCGTCGACGCTACATGAGCGTGGAACGCAGGCGATCTGCATCCCCGAGGACGTCCAGGGGCTCGTCGAGAGAGTGCACGGCGACCGAAGTGATCGATTCGACTGGAGCCTCTCGGACACGGCGGAGGCTTGGGTGGCCCATGTGGGCAAGACCGTCGCGCAACAGGGCGTTGGTGCTCTCCTGGCCATCCCCCGCGTGGGCCACGTCGAGTGGCTGAACCAGCTCCACCACCTTCAAGGCCAGGAGGATGGATGGGAGGCGTCCACGCGTTTGGGAGCGGACTCGGTACGTCTCCTGTGCGTCTACGCGCATCCGGACGGGACGGTCACGCTCGACCTGGCGGGAAAACAGCCACTGCCCAGGGCCGCGGCAGGCGGCCGGATGGAACTCTCCGATGTACGAGCCGTCATGGGCCGAACGATCCCGGCCAACGCGGAATGGTTCAAGGGCGAGCGAGAACGGCACCAACCCCCGGCGGACTGGTCCGAGCACGCGATGCTGGGTGACCTCGTGGTCGTACACCTGCCGGTGCGCGACCACGAGGTCCAGGCAGTCGCTGTAGGAGGCGAACGCTTTCTGCTCGACGAGGAGCTGGGCCTCCTGCGCTCTTGAGTTACTGCAAGCGCGTGCAACACCCCCACATCGGCGGGGACTTCATGCCGAACTGAGACACCGTGTCACCTACGGTGGTACACCCTCGCAGCGGCGAGGAGACGATGCCTCCGGTCGTGTGGTGCAGCTTAACTCTCGCAACGACTCCGGCCGGTCACAGTGCACTGGTGGTCATCGGTGGTGTCGTGCCGCATCGGTGATGGCCATCAACAGTGCCCCGTAGGCCGCACATTGCGTGGCGCTGGGGCTCAGGACCAGGACGACGATCACGATCAGCGAAATCGCACCCCAGGAACGTGGCACTGGCCAGCCGACGGCAGTGCTGACGGATGCTGACATGTAGGGCACAGGTACCCCTTCGGGAGGCTTGGCGCGGGCGAGTCCGACACTACGGGCGCCTTGGCGAAGATCAAGCAGGCGCGCTGCGCCGCAAGGATGGGATCCAAGGCGCACCGGGTCACTTACGGCTTCAGTAAGTTGGCTACACGAGGAGCCTCGCAGTGGTCTACTGGCCTTCGCACGCTCGCGCAGACGACTTGTCAGTGGCTGGTGCTTCAGTGTCCCGAGTAGGTATTCCGCCCCACCTGGGGGCCGGCTCTTAAGGGGTTGGAGTTGTCGGAAAGTTTCGACCTGCGCAACGAGCCGTGGATTCCGGTACGGGTCCGCGGCCAGTCCGTCCAGGTGGGCCTCAGGCAGTTGTTCCACCGTGCGCACGAGATCGACGATATCGAGCTTCCGGTGCCACCGGCCGCCTCCGGGCTGCTGCGAATCCTCGCGGCGTTGGCGTCTCGGATCGCCCAGGAGGACGGTCTGGGGCTCTGCAACGAGGACACGGCCGAGGACGCCGAGGAGTGGTTCGCACTGCGGGCGCGTGTCCTGAAGCAGGGAAGGTTCGATCCCAACGCGGTGGACGCCTACTTCGACGACGAGAGGCTCACCGGTCGTTTCGATCTCTTCGATGCGCAGCGTCCGTTCCTGCAGGACCCTCGACTGCGCAGCGAGTGCGTGGACACCAAGGGCAGGCCCAACTCGTCCGGTATCAACAAGCTCGTCATCGGACGGCCGACTGGTGTCAACGGTGCTGTTCTCTTCGGCCACTTCAATGATGCGGCCGCTGTGGCGGTGCCCGCGGCTGTCGCGGCGTGGCATCTGATTGCGATGCTGTATTACGGGCCGTCGGGTCAGTGCACGCCGCGTCGTATCACGACGGTGCGCGCAGGCAGCGGGGATGCGGGGCCGCTGCGGAAGAGTATCTCTTTCCACACGTGGGCCTCGGATTTGTTCACCACTCTGGTGCTCGGTGTGCCCACGCCGGGAAGCGGGGCGGAGGGGAACGACCTGTGTCCGTGGGAGGACGAGCTCCCTGACCCGCTCGGCACGCTGCGTCCGTACACCTGGCCGGGCCGCATGTTGACAGGGCGTGCGCGTCACGCCGTCCTTCTGGTGCCGTCGTCCGATCGCCGGCAAGTCGTGGACGCGTACGTGACCTGGTCCACCCATCAACCGTCCCCGGCCGTGCGGGACCCGCACGTCATCCTCGACATGCCCCGGTCCGGCGAAGGTGCGCCTTTCGCGCGACCCGCCGACGGACACAGGGCATTGTGGCGCGACCTCGATGCACTGCTGCTGATCGGCGACAGCCAGACGCAGCGGCCCAGCACCCTGGACCATCTGCCCCGCAACTTGGCAGAGCGCCTGAAGGTCCGGGCTTACGGCTTCGACCAGGACGGTCAGCAGCGTGACAACATCTGGTTCGAGGCCACCACCCCGACCGTCCTGGCTTGGCAGCAGCACGAGAATCCGGAACTCAGCCCCCACCCGGGGATGGCCGAGCATGTGGCGCGCTGTCACCAGGCCGCCGAAAACGTCGCGGACAAACTGCGGTATGCCGCGCGTCTGGCGTGGAAGCTGGCCACGGATCCCGTCGAGGACTCCACGGCCAAAGTGAAGCTGGACCCCAAGAAGCAGGGGCCGTGGGCAGCTCACGCCGTCAGCCGCTTCTGGGCCGCCGGCGAGCAAGTCTTCTGGGAGCTGGCCACCCCTGATCTGATCGACTCGGCGCCATACCCGCCCTTCGTGCGGATTGCCCTGGACGCCTTGGACGAGGCGATCGGCGCGCGCAGCGCGGACGTGCGCGTCGCCCGGGCTCGGAACAGGGCGCGCACGGTAATCCGATCCGCCTTGCCGAAGCCGGCTATGACCGCCCCAGGGAAGTGAAAATGACCGCCATGCCTCCATCCAAGCCACCGGTCGATCGTCTGGCACGGCAGAGCGCCTTTGTCGCCGACGTGCTCAAGTGGTGCGAGAACAAGAAGAACCGGGCCGATCTGCGAAGCGGCCTGGGGAAGCCGGTGGAGCGTTCCAACTACATGCACCGGTTGCTTGTGCCGCGGCTGATGGGTGAAGACGCCCAGCATCAGGATGCCCGTCGGGCGTACTACGCCGTCGCTTCCCTGATCGCGGGGCGACCGCGTGCCGCCCGTGACGCGGAGGTACGAGCAGCCGCAGAGGAGGCGGAGTCGGGCACACCCCACGCCGGCACCCAGAGGTTGGACTGGTGGAAGCGCCCCAACCTGGGAGCCTCGCTCGCCGAGGCCGTCAACAAGAAGATCATCAAGCCGGACACGGCCGAGGCAGATCTTCATCTGATGGCCCGGCAGTCCAGCGAGGCGATCCATCTCCGGCTTCCTGCTCTGACCCGGCAACTGCTCGGCAAAGGCGTCAACCTCGACTGGGCCGTTCTGCTCCACGACCTCACGTGGTGGAACCGCGACCAGGACCGTATTGCAACCCGCTGGCTCGAGGGTTACTTCCGCGACCGTACCCGTGAACTCTCGCATGACGACGAACCGTCCGGCACCACTGAGGAGAACCACTGATGTCCCTGTTTCTGGACCTGAGCGCCATCCAGTCGGTGCCGACCGCCAACCTCAACCGCGACGACCTCGGCTCGCCCAAGACAGTCCGTTACGGCAACGCCACGCGCATCCGCGTTTCCAGCCAGTCCTGGAAGAGGGAGATCCGCCTCGGGGTGGAGGGAGATCTGGGAGAGAAGGCCGCCCGCACCCGCCAGGTGCCGGTCAAAGTCAAGGAGGCCCTGGAGAGCCAGGCCGGTTGGCCCGCCGACCTCGCGGCGTTCGCAGGGAAGCAGGTAGCGGCCAGTGCCGGAAAGAAGGGCCTCGGCACGGAGAGTGCGGGACACACCTCCGTCCTGCTCTTCCTCCCCGAGTCCGGGATCGACGAACTCGTCACCGTGTGCCTGGACCACCGCGAGGCGCTGGAGAAGGGACTGGGTAAGAAGTCTCCCGGGGTGCTGCTGCCCACCCTCAGGATTGAGGAGATCCTCAAGCGGCGCACCGCCTCCATCAGTCTTCTCGGCCGCATGCTCGCCGAACTCCCCGGGGCCAACGTCGATGGCGCCGCACAGGTCGCGCACGCCTTCACCACCCATGCCAGTGAGCCCCAGCGGGACTACTTCACCGCGGTGGACGACTGGCTCGGCGAGGCAGAAACGGGCAGCGGACACCTCGACACCGCCGAGTTCAGCGCCGGCGTCTTCTACCGATTCGCCTCCGTCAACATCACCGATCTCCTCAAGAACCTCGACGGCGACGAGAAGGCCGCCCGTACTGTCCTGGCCTCCTTCGCCGACCAGTTCCTGATGAGCCTGCCGCAGGCCAAGCGGACCAGCACCGCCCCGCACACCATCCCGGACCTCGCCTACCTCGCCGTGCGCACCCAACGGCCCCTCTCCCTCGCCGGCGCTTTCGAGGCACCGGTCACCGCCGATGTCACCGGCGGGTTCAGCACTCCCTCGATCAGCCGCCTGTCGTCCTACGCATCCGACCTCAACCGGCTGACCGGCGACCGCAATCGGACCTTCCACGGATACGCCCGGACCGGCGAGGAAGAGCTGGCCGGCCTCGGCACCGCCCACGTGTCCTTCCCCTGCCTCATCGACGCTGCCGTCGAGGCGGCCTTCCCGGCCGCCGGGAGCAAGAAGTGACGAGCCTGTTGCTGCGGTTGGCCGGGCCACTGCAGTCCTGGGGCGAACGCGCGGCGTTCCCCGCCGTCCGCGACACCGCGCCCTTCCCGACCCGCTCTGGACTCATCGGCCTGATCTCCGCGGCCGAAGGCAGAGGACGCGAGGAGAATCCGCAGGATTACGCGGCCTTGGAGTTCACCGTGCGTGTGGACCGTCCCGGCGTGCTGCTGAGCGACTACCACACGGTCGGTGGCGGTTACCCGAAGAACCGCACCGCCGCCACGGCAGGCGGCGGCAACAAGGGCGCGGCAGTGATCACCCGCAGGCACTACCTGGCCGATGCCGTATTCGTCGTCGCCGTCACGGGAGCGGACGACGACATCGACCGGATCGGGGCAGCACTCGAATCCCCGCACTGGGCGCCCCACCTGGGGCGTCGGTCCTGCGCCCCCGACGAGCCCTTCCTGCTGCGCACCGGCGTCCGCGACCCCGACGCCGAACTACGCACCCGAGTCCCCCTCAGCAGCCCGCACCGCAGCGACCGCCAGCCTCGGCAGCACGACAACGGTGCAGGCACGGTCCGGGTGGACTTCCTGCGGGAGCGTCCACCGCCCGGCGGCGCCGGCAACGGCGCCAGCCTCAGCGTCCAGGACATGCCCGTCAGCTTCGCACCCCAAGGCCGCATCCACGGCAAACGCCACCTCTACCGGACGACGGAGGACCTGTCCCGCTCGCTCCTCACCGAGCCAGCCGACCTCCACCGACGCCTGATCGACTACGCCTTGGAGACCACCGCATGACCCCGTCCGCGGAAATCGCCCGCATCCGCTTGAACCCTCACAGCCGCGCCGTGCAGCGAGACCTGCGCGATGCCACCGCAATGCACCGCACGCTGATGCGGATGATCCCCGACAACCTCGGCGACACCCCCCGGCGCGCCACCGGCTTCCTCTTCCGCATCGACGAGGACGACGAGACCAGCACCGTCCTCGTCCAGGCCACAGTCCCACTCGACCACGCCGGCCTGCCCACCGGATACGGCGACGTCCTCATCAAGCAACTCAAACCGATGTTCGCCGCACTCAGGCCAGGCCTCGGTGTGCGGTACCGCATCGCTCTCAACCCGGTAAAACGCGAACGACTGCCCCTAGAACAGAGAAACAAGCGCGGAAAGATCGTCCCTCTCTCAGGCGCGGAGGCCGACCAGTGGTGGGCCAGACGCGCCGGCGAAGCCGGCCTCCACCTGACTTCCACGGTCCCCACACCACTGCGCCCCGTCCGCCCCCACGGCAGAAACGCACCACCCATACGGCACAGCCTCATCCGCTACGACGGGACGGCCACCATCACCGACCCCGTCGCCCTCACCCAAGCCCTCCTCCAGGGCATCGGCCGCGGAAAACCGTACGGAGCAGGACTCCTCAGCCTCGCCCCAGCCACTACGGCATGAGCGCACCCCGAAAGGGCGGCGACGCACGTGCCCGCCTCGCCACCCCCACACTCGCCATGCTCCCGCGCGTCGCGGACTCCCTCTCCTTCCTCTACCTTGACATGGTCCGCGTCGTTCAGGACGACACCGGCGTCTGCGCCCAGATCCAGGTGTCGGAAGACCGCACCGACACCGTCTACATCCCCACCGCGGCACTCTCCTGCCTGCTCCTCGGCCCTGGCGTCTCCATCACCACCCGCGCCCTGGCCACCCTCGCCCGCCACGGCACGAGCGTGGTCTGCACCGGATCAGGCGGCGTACGCGCCTACGCCGGCATCCTCCCCTCCTCACTCACCACCCACTGGCTCGAGCAACAGGCAACCAGTTGGGCAGACCCAGCACGCCGCCTCGACATCGCCGTACGCATGTACGGCATGCGCTTCGACGCTGGCGACGTGCCCGCCGACATCACTCTCCACACGCTCCGCGGCCTCGAAGGCCAGCGGATGAAAGCCCTCTACCGGCTACTCGCCCAACAGCACGGCATCGGCCGCTTCCGCCGCAACTATCACCCCGACCAATGGGACCAACAGGACCCCGTCAACCTCGCCCTGTCGGCAGCGAACACATGCCTGTACGGCATCGTGCACGCTGCCGTGCTCGCACTGGGATGTTCCCCCGCTCTCGGATTCGTCCATGCCGGCACGCAGCACGCCTTCGTCTATGACATCGCCGACCTCTACAAAGCCGATCTCACCCTGCCCGTAGCCTTCTCCCTCCACCAGTCAGCCAACCCCGAGCAGGAAGCACGCCGAAAGTTCCGTGAGGAACTCCGTCTCGTGCGCCTGCTGCCGCGCATCGTCCGGGACATCCAGACGCTCCTCACCCCAGCCGACGACAAGCCAGACGACGAAGATGACGATCGCCTCGACCGCCGCGACGTGCAGATGGTTCATCTCTGGGACCCGCGAGAGGGTGTCCTGCCGGCCGGCGTCAACTACGCACACGGGGAGACCTGATACCTCATGCCGTCCATGCTCGTCATCGCCACCACCGCAGTCCCCGATCACTTGCGCGGTGCCCTCAGCCGATGGACGACAGAGGTTGTAGCAGGCATCTTCGTCGGCTCGGTCTCTGCTCGAGTCCGCGACGAACTCTGGGAGGCCGTCACCCAGGTCGTCGGGGACGGAGCGGCTGTCCTCGTACATCCAGCTCCTACAGAACAGGGCTACAGCATTCGTACAGCAGGGAGCCGGCGTCGGGTACCCGAGGACTTTGATGGGATCGCCTTGATGAGAATGATGGGAGCGTCACCCTCTCCACTAGAGGTAAATAGCTCGCAAAGCCCTCCTTGAGTCGCAGGTCAGAAAGGGTCCTCCCCGCCGACGCGGGGGTGTTCCGCCCCACACACGGCCACACAGCCCCCATACAGGGTCCTCCCCGCCGACGCGGGGGTGTTCCGCCTGTGGCTGCTGTCACTGACGCTGAGGCGTTGTCCTCCCCGCCGACGCGGGGGTGTTCCGTTGCCGGAGCCGCTGCCCGGCTCCAGGACGTTGTCCTCCCCGCCGACGCGGGGGTGTTCCGCTTTCGGGAAAGTCGAAGCCCCGGATGAGTCGGTCCTCCCCGCCGACGCGGGGGTGTTCCGACACGCCCGCCAGACCGGCCAGCGCCCGTACAGTTAACCCCCGCCTGCCGCGGAGCGCCCGCACCCTCTTGCCGATCAGCTTGGCCAGCTGCTGCTGCCGTTCATCCATGATCGTCCGCCCAACTACTTCTGGAGCATGCGTAGGTTAGGCCAGGTCCGGCCGTCGTAACCGGGCATTCCCCGAACGAGCACAGATCACCTCAGCCCGAACCGCACGGCCATGGCACCCAGCACCTCGGCGTGTACCCGGGCACGGACGAGGAGCACACTCACGAGTTCACGGGCCAGGGGATCCAACCTGGTGTGCAACGGTGCGATGGTTTCCGCGGCCACCAGATCCTCGGACGCAGCCCCGTACAGACCGAGCCTGGCCCGAGCGGACGAAGTGAGCACGAGTAGGGCGGAGCGGTCACCCGCCGGGAGACAAACGGCACTCGCCGCCCGCTCAAGCACGCTGTCGTAGCCGCCGCGCTCCGCCGCCACGAAGGCCCCGGCAGCGGCAGCCTGGGATTGCTGGTGCGCGTCGATGGCCTTCTCATGCGCGGAGGCGAGCAGACGATCGCTTTCTTCCTCCTGCCCGAGCGTCGCGTGCGCGACGGCCAGCGGCAGCAATACCTCTGCCGGGACGTCGATCTCTCCCCGCGCCACCCGGGAGATGGCGAGTTCGGCCTGCCCCATGTCCAGCAGTAGCCGGACCTCCTCTCCGAGTACCACAGGGCGGACCTCCGCCGGGGGACCCGCCTGACGAAGCATGCTCCAGGCAAGGTCCCAGTACCCGAGGCGGCGCAGGAGGCGACCCACGTATACGTGAGCCGTTGCACGAAGAGTGGCGGCCCCGTGGTGGGCGTCGCCGGCCTGTGGCGAGCCGGCCAGTTCCAGCAGTCTCGGAACTGTCAGGGCGGCGGTGGCAAGGTCACCGGCGTCGTCAGAAGCCTGCAGTCCGTCGACGAGGACGGCCAGTCGCTCCGGGTCAGCCTCTCCGAGGGCGCTGTCCACGGAGAGAGCACGAGCCAGATGCCGGCGTGCGTGCCACACGAGCGAGTGCACGGCGGAGTGGTCGGACCCGGAGGGCATGTAGGGCTGGCCAGTCAGTTCAGCCGGATCCAGTCGAAGACCGGAGGCGAGTGCGCTGAGGATGCGGCGTTGGTCGACCCAATCCCTCCCCGCCTCGAGTTCTCCGATCAACTGCTCGGGAAGGCCGGAACGCGTCGCCATACTGGCCACGGTGAGGCCTCGGCGTATTCGCCACTCGCAGAGACGGCGGCCCCCAGGAGTGAGGCCGGCGACGTCTATCTCCTGCGTCACCAGGGTGCTCGCATGGCCACTCGCGGGCTCCGTGCTCTTCCTCGGGCGGCAAACGCCGATCGCGGGGGCGGGTCCCTTCCACGGGACCACATGGGCTTTGCTGCGACACAGTAGCCATGCGGAACCGGCCAAAGCGAATATGCCAGGTTGAAGCGCATACGAACTCTCCAACTATGGCTACGACATGTTCACTTCGTCATCTGCACCAGGCCCAGGCTGAAGTTTCCTTGAAGCACATCGACCTGCGCCGTCAGGTCTGAGAATCAGGTGCATGGATGATCTGGTGGTGCATGGGACTGCGAGTTGCTATGCCTTCGCGAGGTTTGGCCGGGAGTGGCGGCTGTGCGTGATTGAACACCCGCGGCTCGGGGGCGAACTCGTCCCGGGAGGGCACATCGAGGACGGTGAGGACGCGCTCACGGCGGCAGTGCGCGAGGTGCACGAGGAGACGGGGCACCAAGTCCGCCTGTTGTCTCCGCCGCTTCCCGAGGCGTACCCGCACCCGGCGGCCCCGTCGGTGTGGCATGTGGTGTCGATGTCGGCTGCCGCGGACAGTCGCTGCGATCGGCGGCATGTGCACCGGGACCACATCGTCGTCGGTGTCGTCGACCGCCCGCTCACTGCGCACGGCACGCCCGAGCACACAACCCACTGGGTAGAGCACAGCGCGCTGGACCGGCTCAACCTTCCCGAGGACACGCGACTGCTGGCCGCGGAGCTGTTCGGAGTGATCGACCGTACGGCGGCTCTGCGGCCTCGGCCACCGGTCGACGAGGTCCTGGGCGCGGAGTTGCTCCGGCGCCAGGAGGAGGACCAGGCGGTGCGGCTGGTGCCGGTGGCCGAGCGGACGCCGGAGCTGATGGAACGGTGGAGGGCCGTGGACGAGGCGAACACCGCGTGGCTGAGTGAGCTGATCGCCGCGCGTGGGTGGCCGGGCGAAGCACTCGTCGGGCGGCGGGCCGCCGGGGCTGCCTGGCTGCTCGCCCAGCACGCCGACCAGCAGTCAGACTTCCAGCAGGAGTGCTTGGAACTGCTCGCGGCCGCCGTGACCGCGGGCGACGCCGACCCGCAGCACGGCGCTCTGCTGGAGGACCGGGTACGGATCGCCCGAGGGCAGCAGCAGATCTTCGGCACCCAGCTGACGCAGGGGCCCGACGGCGTGCTCGTCCCGTACCCCGTGGCGAACTCGGGCGAGGTCGAGGCGCTACGGGCGGCGTGGGGCTTCCCGCCGCTGGAGACGTACATCGAGCAGGTCGCGGCCAGCGTTGGGTAGGGCCAGGTCTGGGGCGGCCGACGCTCGGCCGGGCCAGCTCGGCGGCCTACCTGGGTCCTGAGACTGGACCCGTGCCCCGTCTCGGCCGGGTTGGCCCGCTTGAGGAGGTCCACGGGTTCCGCCGAAGCAAACCGCGGCGGCACCCGTCGCCCGCAACGTGAGGTGGCATGACTGTGCTGATCATCGGCGGCAGCGACTTCTTGGGTGCCGCGCTGGTACGCCAGGCGGGATCCGCAGACGGGCGCCCGGTCGCCACGTTCCATTCCCGTCCCGGCGACGACGGCAGGGCGACCTGGCATCACCTCGATCTTCGCGACCCCATCAATATGGAGAAGCTCCTCGACACGGTGGCTCCGGCCGTGCTGATCAACGCATCGAGCGGAGGAGCGGACTGGGCGGTCACCGCCGAAGGCGGGATCCGACTAGTGGCTCGTCTCGGATCGTTGGACGGGTAATGGATGAGCCTCTGGCGTGGGCCGGGGGTTGGCTTCGGTCTGGACCTGGCGACAGGCTTTGCCAAACGGTCGACCACTTGTTTTTCCTGGTCAGATAGCTTTCAAGGCATCCATTGATCTTTATGTGCGGGCCCGTTTAGGCATGACCGACCGGGTCCGTGAGGAGGGGTGTGCCATGAGTGCGGTCGACCTTGCGGAGACGGCGGCCGGTCTGCCGGAGGCGTGGAGTTCTCGCAGGCTGGGCATGGTGGGAGCGGCCTGCGTGAAGGTACTGCGCATGGACGGGCTGCCGGTCGAGGAAGAGAGCCACGGGGGCGCCGAGGCTCTGCTTGTCCTCGACGGCCGGCTGGAGCTGGAGGTGGACGGCATGCCGGTGTCGGTGCGGGCGGGCGAGCTGTTCATGGTGGCGGCGGGAACTTCACACGCGGTCCGACCCGGAAGCCGGGGCACGTTGGTGATCGTGGAACTGCCGGAGGAGTAACGGCTCTTCAGGCGGCCTTGGCCGGATACTCGGTCCAGGTGCGGATGGGCGAGTCCGGGGCGAAGTTGGTCTTCGGCCAGGCCTGGGCGTTGTGCCAGCGCACGTAGGCGGCGATGGCGGCGTTCTGCTCGTGGTGGCTGCGGTGGTCGGTGCCGTTGAGGGCGAAGTAGCGCAGGGCGGCGAACTCGGACTCGATCCAGTTCAGCCACGAGCCGTAGGTCGGCAGGAAGACCAGTTCGACGTCGTTGGCCACGGCCCAGGCCCGCACATTGGCGTGCTTGTGCGGGGCGAAGTTGTCCAGGACGACGTACAGCTTCTCGCCGGGCCAGCGGGCGCGCAGGGCCTTGAGCAGGGCCAGGAATTCGCGCCATCGTTTGCGCGGCCTTATCCGGTAGTACATCTTGCCGGTGGCCAGATCGAGGGCGGCGAGCATGTGCATCACCCCGTCGTACCGGTTGTAGGTGGCTCGCAGACGACGAGGTGAGCGGCGTGGACGCCACGCCTTGCCCTTGCGGGGCATCAGGTTCAGCGGCCCGAACTCGTCCACGCACACCACCCGGCCATCGACCGGCGGGGTGTCGTACAGCGCCAGGACCCGGTGCATCTTGGCGATGAAGTCCGGGTCGTTCGAGGATTTCCAGGTGGTGGTCGACTGCCAGGAGACTTTGCCCTCGCGCAGTATCCGCCGCAGGTTCTCGCGGCTGACCGCCGGGACGACTGACTGTTTCACCAGGTGCCCGGCCAGCTTGGTCAGGCTCCAGGTGGAGAAGGCGGTGATGCGCCAGTCGGCGGGGGACGTTCGGGCGATCAGGCAGATGTGCTCGCGCACCTCGCTACTGATCTTCCGGGGGCGTCCCCCGCTCCATTTTGGGTCCAATGCCTCGAACCCCCGTTCGTTGAAGGCATGGATGACATCGCGCACATAGTCAGCGCTGACCTGCATCAACGAGGTGATGTCCGGCACCGACTGACCCTGGGCGGACATCATCACCACGATCGCCCGCCGCAACTTCACCGGGTCCTTCGCGGTCCGGCTGATCCGCTGCAGCTGACGGCCCTCCTCCATGCTCGCCGGCCGGACGAACACTCCCGGACGACGCCCCACGACCACCTCCACGATCACGACCTGGAAGCAGCCTGCCCCGCAACGAACGAATGATCAATTACCCGGCCAACGAACCGAGACGAGCCACTAGCCCAGGCCGTGACCGACCGCTCCATCCGCCTGGTGCACGTCTCCAGCGACGCCGTCTTCTCGGGAACGGGCCACGGCTGGTACGACGAGTCCTGTCTTCCTGACCCGCTCACCCCGTACGGGGCCGCGAAGGCGGCCGCCGAGACCGCTGTACGGCTGCTGTGCCCCGATGCGGCCGTTGCCCGCACCTCGCTGATCATCGGGCACGGTTGCTCCGAGCACGAGCAGCTGGTGCACGCGCTGGCAGCCGGCACCCGGCAAGGCGCCCTGTTCACCGACGACATCCGCTTCTGTGGACATACACTGTGTTGCGCCTGGTCGTGTTGTCTGTGAGAGGGGGCCGTGTTGGAGGAGTGGTGGCTGTCGTGGACCTGTGATGGCGGAGCGCCGGACGGCGTGGTGGAGCCAGCCCTGGAGGGATGGAGCGACCTTGCCGCCCGGGAGAAGGCCCTCGGGTTCCGGACGAAGCAGCCGATCCTCATCGCGCCGGACGGTCGGCTCGACCCGAGGCTGGTCCGGTTCTGTAAGCGCTCGCCGTTCTCGGTGAAGTCCCAGGGGACCCAGGAGACGTACGCCCCGATCTACCGGCTGTTCTTCACCTTCCTGTGGAACCGCGGCGTGGATTGGGACGAAGCGACGGCGGACGACCTGGCGGACTGGGAGGAGTGGCGGCGTAGAGGCGAGGGCAACCTGAAGCGCATCCAGGGCAGCACCTGGGGCAAGGAGTTGGCCGCGCTGAAGCTGTTGTACGACTGGGCTGGCGGCAAGAAATATGTCGATGACAATCCAGTGGTCACCTATACAGTGCGAGGTGCCGACGGCATTGAATTCGAAGTCGCCGAACTTGCGCCGCGTGATGTCCGCTCCACTAACGTTAAATGGCTTACAGCGCGTGCATTTCGATTGTGGCGCAACGTTGGCCTGGGCGGAATGCTGCCGAACGGTCTGGAAGACGAGACCTGGAGGGGGCGCTTGGCTGGACGCGATATGGCGGCTGCCGACTTCCTCTATTCCAGCGGCGTGCGACGCCGAGAGGGTGGCACGCTCCTCACTTGTGAGCTTCCTCAAGTCGGTGCCCGCAACTACTACTCCGGGAAAGTAGCCAAGTCTGTTGCCAAGCGTGCCGGTTACCACTTCTACGTCAGCCACAGTGCGCTGCAGTCGGTGAACGGATACCGGATGGCTGACCGGAGCCTGGCGGTTCGCCGAGCTCAGCAGCGCGGGCTGTACGACCGTGTACCCGGGCGCCGGGTCATCGACCGGATTACGCGACGCGGGCAGGTCCACTGGACCGAGGCGGACGGCCGCCGTGGCAGTGAGGCGCTGGATAGTCTCACGGCCGACGACCGCACCCTTTTGTACGTGAATACCGATGACGGGCTTGAGCCCGCCGCGCTGTGGCTGACCGAGTCTGGATTTCCGATGAACTATCGGGACTGGACCAAGATTTTTGGACGGGCCAGCGACCGCTGCGAGTCTTTGGGGGTGGGAGTCGCAGCGACGCCGCACATGCTGCGGCATTCGATGGCTCTTAGAACGCTGCTGAGCCTGCACAACGCTCTCGACAAGCGGCTGGGGCTGACTCCGGCGGAGCGGCTCAATTACGAGCGGACCTACGGGCAGATCTGGCAGATGGTCAAGGATATGCTCGGTCACCAGAACGAGCAGATGACCCGGGATATCTATCTGGAGCCGCTGCGTGGCCTGCAGCTGGATTCGCTTCTCAACGATGACGACAATCCTGTGAACGAGGAGAAGCTCGCCGAACTCGCGGCCCGGACGGGACTCATCCTCGACGCGGCCTGACGCTCACCCCCTCTTCTGGCGGTGCGGTCCGCTCACCTAGCCTGACCGCCATGACGGTCGATGGCGTATCCCTGACGCAGTATCACGGTGATGAAGCTGCCGAGCTTTTGGGCGAGTTGAGCGATACCTATGCCGATGCCTACGGCGTACAGCCGGCGGAAGAGAAGACGGCCGCGTTCCGCCGAAGGGCCGCAAAGCAATTCGAGCGGCCCGGGTTTCTCCTGGTGGCCGCGCGGTCGGCGGGACAGATGATCGGCTTCGCGTTCGGCTACACGCTCCCGGCCGGTGACACTCACTGGTGGGGCGGTGTGCAGCCCGAGCCCTCGGCGGACTTCGTGGAGGAGACCGGGGCACGTACGTGGGTCCTGTCGGAGATCGAGGTACGCCGGGCGTGGCAGAGCAAGGGGGTCGGGCGTGCGCTGCACGATGCCGTGCTGAGTGCCCGGGGTGAGGAGCGGGCGACGCTGGCCACCGGGCCGGACGCGCCGGCGCAGCCGGTCTATGAGGCGTGGGGGTGGCGCCGGGTCGGGCGGATTCCCGGGGACAAAGGCGACTACTACTCGGCCTACGACCTGTTCGTGCTGGACCTGCCGGTCAGCCGGTGATGGGTCAGGAGCTCGTCCAAGGCCCGCACTGCGCGGGTGCGTTGCCACGGAGTGAGCGCGCTGCGCAGCGCGGCGACGCGCTGGCCGATGCGCGGTGAGTGGTTGACGTTGGAGATGTGCACGATGTCGCCGATAGCGGCGGCGGCCTCGGCGATGTCGCCTCGCTGCAGGTAAGCCTCGCTCTGCAGGGCGAGGGTGTGGGCGTAGTTGTGCACGTTGGTCGGGTCGATCATCGGCAGCGAGGTGGCGGCGGCGTGCAGGGCCTGGTCCGGGGCGTCCAGGACCAGGGAGCACTCGGCCTTGGTGCCCCAGTAGAACGACTCGTCGTAGAAGTACCACCAGGAGGCGAGCGAGGGTTCACCGCAGGCCATCTCGTGGACGGCATCGCGCTCCTGTACCAGGGCGCGGCGGGCCTTGTCCGGCTGCTGGGCGGCGGCGAACGCCCGGGCGGCGACATCGGCGGCGTAGCCGCGGGCGGCCGGACTCTCGGCCTGCCCGGCCCATGCCTGCGCGGCGATGGCATGGTCGATGCCGACCCGCGGCTTGTTCTGCCAGGTGGCCAGCTGGCTCATGGTGCACAGCACGTAGGTGACGAGTTCGGTGTTCTCCGCGTCGTGAGCGGCGGTGCGGGCGTCGTCGTAGTAGTACTGGGCGGCCCGGTAGTCGCCGAGGTTGTACAGCTGCCAGCCAACCATCTGGCTGAGCTCCGCGTACACCGTGAGGACGCGGGGGCGCAGCGTGTCGGGGGCGGCGGCGGTGAGGTCCGCGATGACCTGGCGCTGGGCGAGCGCGGTCTGCAGGGCGATCTGTGGGCCCAGCACGTCGCCCTGGCGGCGGTAGTGCTGCAGGACGCGCTCGGCGTGGGTGAGGGTGGCCTGGTCGACGCGGCGCGGATCGTCCAGGACGGCGGCGACGCGTTCGCGTTCGTCAGCGTCGGCGATGTCCAGCAGCGGGGCTGCTGCCGCGACGGTGAGCGCGGTGCTGATCTGCTGCAGCAGTTCGCGGCGGTCGGGGCCGGGGTTGGCGTGCTGGACCCACATGATCAACGCCTGTGCCAGTTCGTCGAAGCGTACGTCGTGCAACTGATGGACCAGTCGGCCCGTGAGCTGCGGGGTGAGCAGCACCGGCGCGGTGAACATCCCCTCCACCAGCTCGACACCCGCTGGCGGCGCCGACACGGCCTCTGGGACGACGGCGGACGACCGCTCCGGTGCCGTGCTCCGGCTGTGATCGGGTAGGTCCGCGAGCAGGTCGGCCGCCGCGCACTCATACAGCTGAGCCAACCGGTCCAAGGTGGCCAGGGACGGCTCGTGCCCGGTGGCGGCAGGCCATAACTCCCAAGTGGAGATGTTCTTGAACGTCTTCGGGTCGTCGGGCCACCGCTCGTTCCACAGCTCGGCCACCTCACGCTGACTCAGGCCGCGGGCCAAGCGAGGTGCCACCCGGGCGTTAACCCGGTAGTGCTGCCGTACCTCGGCGGCCACCTCAGACCATGATCTGCCCTGCGCGCGCAGCCCGGCGGCGAACTGCACCTGCTCCTGCCTGCGACTGCGGGGCTTTGCTGCCACCCGGATCCCTCTCGGCCACGCGGTGCGACGTGCTCTCCACAGCACCGTAGCGCGCAGGGGCATCGTCAACACGCCCTTTGGACCTCCCGGTTGAACCGGGAATTTCCGGCCGAAAGTTGGCGGCCCGACGGGATGGGTCGGCCCCCGGCCGCAGCGCAACCCTGGGACCAGCCCGCTTCACTAGCGAAGTCGTTCGTGAGGAGTGAAGCAACCCGCTGTCCCGCCGACGAGCCCGGGGTGAACCGAGCATGAGCCCATCGACCCAGACCGATCAAGACGCGGCACCCCCACCGGCCGTCCCGTCGGCGCCGCGTGCCCTGCGGTTGAGTATCGCAGCGGATCCCGCCCTGGTCAGCCAGGTGCGCGGCGCGGTCCGAGCGGCCCTGACGTCCTGGGGCGTGGAACGGCACGCGGACGTCATGGAGCTGATGGCATCCGAGCTCGTCTCCAACTCCCTGCAGCACAGCGGCAGCCCGGATGTCGGCGTGCTCCTGGAGTTCGACGAGGAGCGCATGATCCTGGAGGTTACCGACACCAGCCCGCAGCGGCCGACGCCCCGGGAAGCACGCGAGGACGAGGTACGGGGCCGCGGCCTGTTCCTGGTCGAGGCCTTGTGTACGACGTGGGGCTGGCGCCACGAGCCCGAGGGCGGCAAGACGGTCTGGGCCGCGTTCGACCCGAGCGCCGGGACGACGTCATGAGCACGGGACCGGTCCTTAGGGCCAAGGTGCCCGTGGCCAGCCAGCCCGGATTCTGGTGCGAGTGCATCCTGACGTCCCCGCACCGGGAGAACACGGTGCTGGTCGGCTCCTTCGCCGCCCCCGACGCCCGGGACGCCGTCCGCTGGATCCGCATCGCGGTGCGCATGCTCGTGTCGATCCTGGATGACACCGCGGCCGAGCCCGTCCACGACTGGCTCCTGCTCGGCGGCAGTCCGACCGCCGCCCGGCTGGAGCGGGGCGAACCCTTCACCATCGTGCTCCCGAATGACCAGCTCCGGCTCGCCTGGAGCGCCCGGCCGGTGCGCTACCTGCCCCTGGCCCACCGGACCCGCTCGTTGCCGCCGTGCGCCGAGGAGTGGGCCCAGCCCGCCGCCCTGCGGGCCGCCCTCACCTCTTCCCCGGACCGCCCCTGACCGGGCCACGCAACCCCCGCTGAGCCCCGTTCGCCCCTATAGGAGGCATACGTGAGCACCGCCGCAGTGAGCACACCCCCCACCGCCGTACCGACCACGGACGAGGCCTTCGCCCACGCCCGCGGCGCGATCCACCGGGCCGCCGCCGACCTGTGGCCCGGCGCCGAAGCCCGCCTGGACCGCCACGTCCCCAGCGTCACCGGGTACGTCCAACGACTGCACATCGACGACCGCGAGCTGTACGCCAAGTACTCCTTCCTCGGCATGTCCCTCGTCTCGCTCCTGCGCGGCGCCGGCGGCGACTGGGCCGAGGTCCAGCGAGCCCAGAGCACGTACGTGCGGGCCACAGACGCGCTCCTGGAGCGCGAGGCGGCCCAGCTGCGACTGCTGGGAGAGCTCGGCCGCCCGCAGGTCTGCCAGATCGCCGGCGTCGGCGGCGGCGTGCTGTTCACCGAGCCCGTCGCAGGAACCACTCTGGACCAGCTGCTGCTGCAGAACCCCGCCGACAGTCCCGCCCTGTTCGAGCGCGTCTTCACCGAACTGCACCGCCTGCACATCTCACGCACGGCCGAACGCCTGGCCGCCTCCCGGACGATCGCCGAGCGCAGCGTCGCGGGGACCTTCCAGCGCAAGTTCAACGGCATCAGCGGGCAGACCTATCTCGGCCGCCTGGGAACCGAACGCTGCACCCCGGACGAACGCGCCGAAGTAACCGCCCTGCTCAGGGCGGTGGTGGCCCGCCTGCTCCGGATACGGCCCACGGCCCTCGCCCCCGGGCAAGCCGTCCTGACGTACGGCGACCTGAAGCCCGAGCACCTCGTCTTCCCGACCCCCGACGCCCGGCCCGTGCTGATCGATCCCGGCCTGCTGCGGGCCCGGTCCTCGGCCGACGCCGCCAAGCTGATCAGTCGCACCATCCTCCTGATCGCCGCCCAGCAGCCCGACCCCGCCACCGCGCACACCATCGCGGACGGCATCGGCGCCTTCACCGAGCAGCGCATGACCGCGATGGCGCCGAAGGCCGCCCGCTCCTGGCTCCGCGAGGTCCTGATCCTGTGGCTGATGGACACCGTCAACATCCTCACCACCTACCTCTCCGCCCCGGCCGCGCTCCCGCTGCCCGAGCGCGGACACGCCCTGGTGGACCGCGCCGTCACCGTGGCGACCCTGGCCCACAGCATTAGCGCCGAACTCCTCGGCGGGCGGGACACCACCACGGTCTGGCACACGGCCCTCGCCCAGGCGAAGGCGGCGAGGGCATGAACACGCCGCCCACTGTGGACGCGATCGGGGTCATCGGCTCGGGCGCCGTCGGCCAGGCCGTCGCCACCACGCTGTGCACCACCGCCCTGTGCCGCCGCCTGCTCATCACCGCCCGCACCCCCCAGCAAGCCGCCGCCCTGGCCGCAGACATCGACGACATGCGCCAGGCCACCGGCTCACCCCTGCGCGCCCACGCGGGAGCCGTCGCGGACCTGCACACCTGCCAGGCCGTGGTGATCGCCGTACGCACCGCCTTTACCAACACCCACCGCTCCGACGTACGCATGGCCGGAGCCGCCGCGAACGCCCCCGTCATCAGCCAACTCGCCGCCGCATTCCACGGCTATCAGGGCACCGTGCTGATCGTGACCAACCCCGTCGACCTCATGACCCGCCTGTTCGCCGAGGTCTCCGGATGCCCCCGCGTCTTCGGGATCGGCTCGAACCTCGACAGCAGCCGCTACCGCGCCGCCCTCGCCCGCCACCTCCGCGTCCCCGACGCCGCCGTGGCCGGGCACGTGATCGGCGAACACGGAGACGCCGCGGTGCTGTGCGCGTCGGCCACCACGGTCAACGGACAGAAAGTCCCCCTGCCCCTGCAGCAGCTCCGCGACGAACTCGCCGACCGAGCCGGACGGATCAGCGCGGGCATCGGCCGCACCCGCTCCGGACCCGCCGGCTCCGTGCTCTCCGCGCTGCGCAAGACGCTCGCTGTGCAGGACGGCATCGAGGAACTGTCCGCGGCGCACGAGGGCGGCTGGCTGGGAATCCCGTTGCGCTTCACCCGCGGCTGCCCCGTAGCGTGCCTGCCCGCCCTCGATGCGGCCGAGCAGCGGCAGCTCACCGCGGCCGACACCAAGCTCCGCACCGCCTACCAGGCCCTGCGGTCCCTGCCCGAACTCAAACCTCTCTCCAAGGAAAGGGCTTCATGAACACGCTCACCGCGACGCGGCTGCACGCCTCCGACGTCAACCTCACGATGGTCAGCAACACCCCCGCGGTCACCAGCTACGCACTGCGCTACTTTGGCTCCTGGTGGAACGCCTTCGAAGTCCCGCCCAGCAGTGTGTGCACCGCCCCGGTGGTCTTCGCCGACGTCGACGCAGACCAGTACGCCACGCTCCAGGCCCTGGTGGAGACCTGCCCGCACGAGAAGACCACCTACGCCAAAGCGGCCACGCTCGTGGCCCGCGACTCCGAGGGCACCGTCACCGCCGTCAGCCCCACCCAACAACTGGCCTACCGGCACGAGCCGGCCACCGGCCGCCTGTCGGTGATCGGCACCGGATCAGAACCGGTGGCCCTGGCCGCCGCACGCATCGCCCGGGACGCCATGCGCGGCATGCTGCTGGACCGCGGATGGACCCTGCTCCACGCCTCCGCCGTGACCGACAACTGCCGCACTGTGCTCACCTTCGGTGCCAAGGGCGCGGGCAAGACCACCACCGCCCTCGCCCTGGCCAACCTCGGATGGCAGCTGCTGGCCAACGACCGGATCTTCGTCCGCCCCGACGACACCGGCGACCTGCGCATCCTGCCCTGGCCATCGGCCGCCGCGATCGGCCTCGGGCTACTGGACGCCCTCGGCTGGTACGACGTCGCCCGCAAGCGCCTGCAGTCCGGCGAGGCACTCCACCCCACCCAGCACCCCGACGTCACCCAGGCCCTTCTGGCGGGGCGCCGCGAGCCGCTGTGGGAGCCCGACGGCAAACGTGAGCGCAAGGTGCAGGTCTACCCCGACCAGTTCACCGACTGGTTCGGCCTGCAGCTGGCCACCGGTGGGCGGGCCGCAGCCCTCCTGTTCCCCCGGATCCAGCACGACGGCGCCCCGTCCGTCGAAGGGTGCCGCCGCACGCTCGGGGAGGCCGACTTCATGCACGGCGCGACCGAGGACCGCTACCCCGACATCCTCGGCCTCGCCGCGGCCGGCGGCAGCGGCAGCAGCGACGCCCGCCAGCGCGTCGCCGACCACCTCGCCAAGCTGCCGCAGCACACCGTGGCCCTCGGCCACGACACCGCCGCCAACGCCACCTTCCTCCACCACCTGCTCACTGAGTAGGCCCAGACCCCCGCCGGGCGCCGACCTCCCCGCGCCCGGCGGGACGCACTCCGCCGTCCTGGTCCTGCACCACGGGCCACAGGAGAGACAGCGGAGACACAAAGGGGCGGGCGGAGGAGCACCCCCGACTCCCCGCCCGCCCCGCTTGCTTGCACCGATACCGCCGCCGGTCAGGACCGCCCGCGCGGGGCTGGCTGCCCGTACACCTGAAGACGCTCCAGCAGCGCGGGCACGTTCTCGCCCTGCCGGCGATAGAACGGCCGCTCAGGCGACCCGCTCATGGTGTAGTCGACCATCATGGAGGCGAGGAACGCCGAGACCCTGGACGGCGGAGGCAGTAGCCCCGCCCCCATCCACTGCCGGCGGTCGCCCGGCCGATTATCACGCTCGTACTGCGTGTGGATGCGCCAGCCCGAGACCGAGTTCCACCACAGACCGAGCTCCGTCATCTCCGGGTAGTGGCGAGTGGTGAACTCGAACGGGAGATTGATCCAGCCGTCCGCTTCACCGTCGAAGTCGTCAGGGGAAGCGTCCGCAGGCATGCTGTACCCCGTGGCCGGGACTCCGTCACGGACCAACTGGTCGACGACAGCGGCCAGATAAGGTTCGGCCGCAGCCGCCATGACCTCGCTGAGGGCTATCTCACTCTGGTCCATCGGTCCGCTCCAGGTATCGCTGTGCCTCGCCCAGGAACAGGTGTCCCTTGTCGCCGTACAGGGCCGCCAGCAGCACTGCCGCGGCTGCCAGGTTGCTCGGCGGGTGTTCCAGGCCCTCGACGCTGTCAGGCGCGAAGACCCACTCCTGTACATCCTGGGTGGCGCGGCCCCACGGACTGGTGTCGCGGTCGTGGATGGCGACTGTGCTCAGGGCCGCGAACACCTGCGCGTGGGAGATTTCGGCGATGTGGGCCAGCAGGGGCGCGCTGATGGGCACACGCCACTCCTCCAGGCTGGGCGGCTCGGAGCCCTTTCCGGTCTTCTTGTGCCGCTCCCGCCAGGCAACGCCCCCGTCGTAGGTGAGGAACTCGTCGCCGACGTCGAGGAACGGCATGAAGGGCAGCGCCTGCTCGACCAGCTTGCTGGTGACGGCTGCGTCCACGAACACAGGTGATCTCCCTCCCGGCCGCCCACCGTGGTGCGGCCCGTCCATCGTGATCATTCAGCAGGGCGGCGCCGGACGGAACGGGGCCTCGGCCCTCCCGGCCGAGGCCTACGCTCGGGGACCTGCCGGTCGCTGGTGCGGACGCACGTGGGCGCTCCGGAGCCGCCAGGCCACGGGCGCGCATGGCAGCGATCGCACACCGTACGGATCCAGGTCCGGTGCCGGTCACCGTGGAAGCGCGGACGACCTGGGGCGGCGCACTCTTCGCATGTTCGCTCGGCCTCCCGCTCGGCCACCTCGACGAGAGCGCCCGCCGTATCGGCCCAGTCGCCGTCGAACTCCCCATGGCTGTCGAAGCGGTCCTGCAGGTAGAGGCGCAGGCCGCCGAGTCTCGACGCGAACTCCTCCACGCGGTAGTCCACGGCCAAGCCGAGGAGCTGGCTGTGCAGTCGCATCAGCAAGGGATGCCAGCCGCTGCCCACCTCGGTCAGCCGACCCGGGATCTGGTCGCCGCGTCCGGCGTCGCCGGTCACCTGCTCACTCATGTCGCCCAGCGTGCCGCACCCCACTGACAACGCCGTCCCGTCGTTCGCCGCGAAGCGATGTCAGTGCTGGTCAGTAGCCTGCGACCATGATCAACAGCACCACTCCTGCCACTTCGTCGCCCGACTTCGGAGACCTCGTGGCCTCATTCTTCTCTGGCAACAACTTCGACCCGAGCACCCCGCCCAGTCTCGGCGATCTCCTGGGGAACTGGTTCGACGAGACGGACACTCGGCGTAACCGGGAAGCCATTAAATCGAACCTGGCGACGGTCCGACGCAACGCGCAACAGCTGGACGAACTGCTCGACATCGCCTCGCGGCGCCTCTTCCTCACCGACCGGCACGAAACGGCGGTCACGTTCTTCGAGGAACTCGCGGGCATGGCGCCCGGCATCCGCCGCCTCATCGGCCGGCTGGAGGAGCTCCTAGAGAAGGAGCAGGGTGCGGACCTGGGGCCGGTCATCGAGGACGCCAACGCCTGGGTGCAGCGGATCGAGGAGATCAGAGAGGCCGCTGAAGCCCCGCACCGGGCAGCCGTGGGCCAACGGTTCCGCGAGATGTACCAGCTCCACCACCGGGAATTCGAGCACCGCATAGCCCAGCTCCTGAACTTCGACGGCTTCACCATCGAACGGTGGAACGGCGGAGCCGGGGACCTGGCGGCCGACATCGTCTGCCGCCTGCCCGACGGGGACGACCGTCGTGCGATCGTGCAGTGCAAGCACACCAGCGACCCCTGGACGAACATCGGATCGGGGGTCATCCAGCAGGTCAGCGGCGCACGGCAGGCGCACGAAGCGGAGCTGCCGATCGTCGTGACCATGGGCGCCTTCACCAAGCCGGCCGCCACCGTCGCCAAGAAGCTGAACGTTCTGCTGGTCAACGGCAGCGACGTCCTGCAATGGGCGCTCGGCGGCATGCGGGTCCTGGACCTGCTGGAGGACCAGATGGCCGCGTAGCTGCCGACAGCACGCGCCTGGACGTCCGCGGCTCAGCGCCCGCGGACGTCCAGGGCCGCCTCATGCGCTCTGCGCAGCTGGTCGGTGAGGGCGGTAGCCATGGTGGCCGCTTCCCCGACCACGCGGGCCACCGCCGTGGCGTCGTCCCGGTTGCGGGCCATCTGGTCCACCGCGGCAGAGGTCCGCAGCAGGATCTGCGGCAGGTGCTCGGCGAGCTCGTGCAGGTCACGCAGGACACGGGCGGCACTGCGCGGGCTGTCGTACTCGGCCTTGCCGCTCTCCAGGTCCTCCGAGATCTGGCGCAGCGTCTTCACGGCGTCCCGTGACAAGGGGACGGGGTCGTACGGCACCGGCTGGTTCCTCCCGATCACGGTGGGCGGATCTCTCAGTCTGCCGTTCCTGGCCTGCGGCCGGAGCCGGATCGGCGGGATCGCCGCCCGGAGGCGGATGCGGTGCCCGGTGTGCTCCCTGGCTGGCGCGTTCACTACTTTACCCGCAGAGGGTGGCCGGGTTCATCGAAAAGAAGGTTCGGTGCCCGGAGCTGAGCATGGCGGGTGGCCGGGCTCGCGGTGTACCGAGGGACAACAGCGATCAGGGAGTGGCGAGCGTGGCAGACGCCGACGGACAGCAGCGCGTGATCAGCGCCGAGCAGTGGCAGGACGCGGAATTGATGTGGGACTACCACCAGATGCACCACGAGCCGCGGCCGTGTTCGGCGGGCATCGGCCTAGGCAGCCATGACCTGGGGGTCGCTTCGCACACGGTGGACCTGTACCGGCAGGGCCTGTTCCCGGTGATGGTGTTCACCGGCGGCAACAGCCCGACGACCAGGGCCCGCTTCCCGCGCGGTGAGGCGGTGCACTACCGCGAGCACGCGCTCGAGCTCGGCGTGCCGCAGAACGCCGTGCTGGTGGAGCCGCAGGCCGCGAACACCGGACAGAACGCCGCCTTCTCCCGCCGCGTGCTGGCCGAAGCCGGGATCGTGCCCGAGTCGGTGCTGGTGGTGTGCAAGCCGTACGAGGAGCGCCGCTCATACGCGACGTTCAAGAAGATGTGGCCCGAGGTGGAAGTGGTCTGTGCCTCGGAGCCGGTGGGTCTGGCCGCGTACGCCGAGGGGATCGGCGACGCCAAGCTGGTCATCGACATGCTGGTGGGCGCGTTGCAGCGGGTGATGGTGTACCCCGAGCAGGGCTTCACGATCCCCCAGGAGGTCCCCGAGGAGGTGACCGCGGCCTTCAAGCGGCTGGCGGACGCCGGCTTCGACAGCCGACTCCTGCCCCGCTGACCTGCCCTGTACGTGCCGGTGCCCCGCGAAGCGTGCTGCTTCGCGGGGCACCGGCACGTACAGGGGCGTCAGTCGGCCAGCTGCAGAGCCTGCGTACGGTCGGGCTCGTCGAGCGCGTCGGCCCAGGCGGTGTAGGCGGCTCGGGCCTGGTCGACGGTGAGTCCGGCGGCGATAGCGATCTCTTGCCAGGTGCCGCCGTGCCGCCGGGCCTGGTGGAACAGGGGCGGCTGTTCGTCGGCGAGCTGCAGGGTGAGGGCGCAGCCGAGGACCAGGGCGGCGATGGCGTCGGAGCCGTCGGCCGCGACGGTGTCCTCGGGAGCCAGGCCACGCACGTCGCCGGCCAGACGGCGCTGGTGGAGGGCACGGCGGTGGGCCAGGGAGACCACGTCGGCGGCGGGCACGTCGCCGGGCGCGGTGAGGACGGCGGTGTCGAGCGCGCTGGGCTTGCCCTCGCTGGTCATGATTCCTGCCTTTCGGCCCGTTCGGCATTGTCGCGGGCGGAGTCGGGGAGTTTGAAGCTGTAGTTCCAGCTGAAGCGGCTGGCGCAGTGGATGCCGACGGCGTACTCGATGACTGTGTCGTCGGCGGTGTAGGTGGTGCGCTTGAGGACGACGACCGGCTCTCCTTGCGGCAGCTGGAGCGTCTCGACCTCGGTGGGGGTGGGCATGCGGGCGCACAGTTCTTCGTTCATGTGGTCCGGCTCCAGGCTGAGCTCGTAGAACACGCGGAAGCCGCCACCCGCCCCGGCCGGCCCCGGCGTGGGATCGACCAGTCGGGTCCCCTCCACGTGGCTGGGCCGGTAGTAGCTGGTCAGGGTGTGAGTGGGTTCGCCCTTCTCCCTGACTAGCCGGGCGCGGGCGTACACGTCGGAGCCCTCGGGGACGCCGAGGGCGGCGGCGGCCTCACGGCTGGCCGGCACCAGCTTCACGGTCTGGGTCTGGTCGGTCCGGTTGTACTCGCGCCCCGAGGCGACGCGGTCGGCGATGAACGCGACCTCGTCGCTGTCACGCCACTTCGCCTTGTCGTAGCGCTGCATGCCCAGGCGCTTGAGCGGCGGCCGGTTGCGGGCGTAGACCCCGCCGCCCTGACGGCTGGTGACCGCACCGGCGTTCTTCAGTCGCAGGATCGCCTGGCGCACGGTCTCGGGAGTCACCCCGTATTTCTCCACGAGCTGCCGGGTGGTGGGGAGTTTCCCGCCCGGTTCGATCTCACCGGATTCGATCTCCGCCCGCAGATCATCGGCGATCCTCTGGGCTCCCGGCGGCTTCTTGTCCTTGGCCGTCATGGGCTCAGAGTAGAGCAGTTCACTAGCCAAGTCGCAATCACTTCACTAGTGAACTCTTGACGCGCGGGCCAGGCTCTGAGTAACGTCAATCTCGCCAGCTTCACTAGTGAAGTCGGCGGTTGCGGGACAGCTCTATCTCCGTGACCAGCAAATTCGCCATGCCCGAAATGGGTGCGGGCCCCCGATCACCTCTCACAGATCGCGGGGGCCCGCCACGGAATCAACCACCTTCAGGGAGTGACTCCGCATGTCCAAATCTACGGAGAGCAGGACGCAGGGCGCCACCGCCGTGCTGTCCGCGGCGTCGATGCGCCGCCGGTTCTCGCGGGCCCAGGGCCAGTACGTTCCCGCCCCGCAGGACAGCGAGGGGCAGCCGCAGCCGGCCTGCGCGGGCTTAGACCGTGAGCTGTTCTTCCCCAAGCCCACCCGGCTGACCAGCGCCCCCAGCGCGCCCGAGCGTTCCGCCCTCGCGGTGTGCGCGGCCTGCCCCGCCCGGATCCGGTCCGCCTGCCTGCGCATGGACCTGGCCCAGGACGACGTCACCTCCATCAACGGCATCTTCGGCGGCCTGCGCGAGGAGGCCCGCCGCCAGCTCCACCGCCGACAGCGCGCCGCCGGAGCGGAGGCGTCGGCATGAACGACTCCGCACGTGAACTCCCCGCAGGAGCCCGCCAGTTGCCCGCGCCGGTCTTCCCGGACCTGGCCGAGTACATGCACCTGGCCTGGAACGGGCTGTCGGCCGCGACCCCGGCCGCCCGCCGGGTGGAAGCCGCCGACCATGCCCGTGACCTGCTGGAAGACGCCATCGTCCTGCCCCTGAAGGACATGGACACCGACGCGCTGGTCATGGCGATCCTGCAACTGAGGGCGGGACTGGCCCGGCTGCTGGCCGCCACGATCCCCGCCGCAGTGCCGCCCGCCCCCGCGACCGGCGGCCCGTCGCTGGACGACAACGACCTGATTGCCCACCTGCTCGACCTGATCAGCGACGCCGCCCCGCTGGACGCCGACGTCGCCGTCCACGTCGGCCGCCCGCTGCCCGCCGGACTCATCAACACCCTCGCCCAGGCGATCCACGCCCCCGGCCTCCGCCCCACCGGCGACTACCTGGAGGCCCGCGGCATCTGCGGCACCTCCACCATCCACATCACCGCCCTGACCTCGGGAGGTGCGTGATGGCCCTGTTCGGACTCTTCGGCAACGACCGCCAGATGGCCACCACCACCTACTCCGCTAAGGAGTCGGCCTCCGACAAGGCCGCCCGCAAGGAGGCCGACCGCTCGGCCAAGCGGCGCAACAACCACCACCGCACCGGCGCCACCAAGGCCGACCGCGCCGGACAGCGCTGGGCCGACGCCGAGCGCGAGCGGCAGGAAGGCCGTCCCCGCCGCCGGGGGTGGTTCGGATGAGCCGCCCCCGCCCCTGGCAGACCGCCATCGAGCGCGCCGAAACCGCAGGCCAGGCCGCCGATAGCGCCCGCCTGACCGCCGACCGCATGAAGCAGGCCCTGAACCAGGACGACGCGGCCCGCGCCGCCGACCGGATCGCCGCGACCTGGACACGGCAGGAAGAAGTCCCGCAGTGAACCAGCACCACCCCGTACCGAACATCCCCGGCGCCCACCGCGCCCACATCATCGGCACCGACCTCACCCCGGAGCCGAGCGCCGCCGACATCCTTGAGGCGGCCCACACCGAGGCGGCCGATCTGCTGTCCTCCTCCCGCCGCGAGGCCCAGACCCTGCGGCGGGAGGCGGCCACCGCCGCCGCCCAGTCCGAGGCCGACGCCGAGGGCGCCCAGCAGCGCAAACTCGTCGCCGACCTGCATGCCGAGCAGTCCCACCAGGCGGCTGAACAGCAACTCGCCGCCGCCCGCACCGCCGTGGCCCAGGCCCGCGACGCGGCCGAGGAGATCCTGTCCGACGCCCGGGCCACGGCCGCGCGGCTGCTCGAAGCAGGCCAGGAGGAGGCCCGCAGCATCGAGCAGCAGGCCCAGGCGGCGCGCGAGCACGCCGATGTCCGCACCCGCCGCCGCGAGCAGGACGCCGAATCCTTCCGCCAGGCCACCGAGGCAGAGGCCACCCGGCTGCTGCAGGAGGCCCAGCGCCGGGCCGAGACCCTGATCGACGACGCCCACAAGCAGGCCGCAGCCCTCGACACGGCGGCCAACGCGGCCCTCGCCGAGGCTCGCCGGACCAAGGCCGGCTCAGACGGCCTGCTGGAACAGGCCCGCCTCGATGTCGAGCAGCGGCGCGAGCGCGGCGAGAAGATCACCAAGAAGCTGCCGACGTTCGCGCTGTTCGCCGCGATCGGACTGACCGCATCGGGCGAGTGGTCCCTGGCCATGCTGGTCGGCTTCCCGCTGTGGGTGGCCCCGCTGCTGCCCATCGCGATCGACGTGTACGTCGTCGCCGCCTTCCGGCGCCACCGCGACACCTTCACCGCCATCAGCCTGATGGTCGTCGCCAACGTCCTGGTTCACCTCGCCGAGGCCGGACTGTTCGGCGTCACCGGTACCGGTGAGAACCTGCGGCCCACCTGGTGGCTGGTCGCCCTCGTCGTCTCCATCGGCCCCTTCGTGCTGTGGCGCGTTCACTCCCTGCGCGACCAGCCCACCGCACCGGCCGCCGAAGCAGAGGAACCGGTGCCCGGGCAGCCCGCCCTCCCGCCCGGTGCCGGAACCGGTAACCGCACCGCACCACCCCCGGCTACCGGCACCGGTAGCGCGACCGGTGAAACCGCGACTACCGCGACCGGTGACGGCACCGGTGAAACCCCCGCTACCGGTAGCGGTAACTCCGCTGCGGCTACCGGCACTTCTACCGGACACCGCAGCACCCCAGAGGCCGGTGCCACCGGTGGCACGGCGGACCGCGCCCGCAAGCGCCGCACCGCACGCCGCACCTCCCGGCAGGCCGGCCCCGCCACCGGCGGCACCGGGCAGCAGGAACTGCGCGAGGCGGTACGCGAGCGGATCACCGAGCTGTACCAGGACGGGAAGACGCCCTCGCCCGCCGAGCTCGGCCGCGAGTTCGGCGCGGACGCGGAGTGGGTCCGCAACCAGATCCGGGCGGTGCGCAAGAACCTCCCCAAGCAGCCGATCACCGTCCCCGCCCGCCCCGCCACGGGAGGGGACGCCTGATGTTCTTCCGACGCTCCCACCGCCCCGCCGTCCGGCTGGTGCTGCCCGGCCGCCGCCCCCGTACCCGCCGCTCACTCCCGGTGGTGCCACCGCTGCCCGAGGGCTGGCAGCCCTCCGCGGCCTCGGCCGCAGGCACTGAGCCCGACGCGGAGGAGATCAAGCTGCGCGAACGGCTGCTGGCCGCGCTGGGGGAGGTTGCGCGATGGGCGCGCTGAACCAGGGCCCCCACGGCGATGTCCCGTGGTGGGCCGTAGCGACGGCCGAGGCGAGCCCGGCAGGCTGCTGCGCCGCCTGCCCGGTGGCCGGCGGCTGCCCGCTGCGCTCGCAGAGCGCGGTGCGGTGCGCGGTGACCGGTGACCAGCCGCCTCGTCCGCCCGCATCGGCCCCGGACGCGGGGGAGTCCGCTGCCTGGGACGAGGCGGTGGCGGTCACCGCCTCCGCGAGTTGGACGCAGTTCGCCGCGGACGTCGCCGACCGTGCCCCCAGCAGCGACGCGGAAGGCACCCCGGTGGACTGGTCACGCCTGCAGCCCGCGCGCAACCTGCTGAGCATCGTGGCCGTCAGCTTCGTGCCCTTCGCCGACGGCACCACCGCCGCCCGCTGGGTCGCCGAGACCATCGCCAGCGGCGGCATCATCGCCCCCGTCTTCGCCCCGCTCGGCGCCGTCGTCGCCGTCACCGGCTCCGCCTTCCTCGGCCAGCTCGCCCCGGGCCCGTTCGGCGTGCTGTGCGCCCTGGCCTTCAAGACGCTGACCGGCACTGCCCGCCGCCTGTGGCGCCTCGTGCGCTCACCCCTCGGCTGGATCATCACCCGCCCTGCGCTGTGGGCCGCCGGAATCGGCGTCCTGATCGTCTCCTGGCGCGCCGTCCTGCGTTTCCTGACTGGAGCCTGACCATGTTCGACAATTCCCCGGCCAACGCCGGATTCGGGGCACTGGTCTTCGGCGCCATCGCCACCGTCGCGATCATCGCCGGATTCAAGTACAAGCTGCTGCGCAACAAGAAGACCGTGATCCTCGTCGGCTTCTTCATGCTGCTGATCACGATCAACTCCGGCGGATTCCTCGGGGAAATCGCCGGGGCCCTGCGGCACGGCATGAACGTCGCCGGGCAGAAGGCCGTCGAAGGCGCCGCCGGTGCGGACATGGCCGCCAACCCGCCCCGCGCGACGGTCACTCCTGTCTCCGCTGGCGGCGCGGCCCTCGGTCTGACCGGCATCACCTGGTACGTCATCAAGCTCATCGCCGCCCGCGGCAAGCCCAAGGACTGGAAGGAAATGGCTGGCGGGACCCTCGTGGCCGTCTGCTACGGCACCAGCCTCGGCTTCATGGGCTGGATCGTCGGCGCCACCACGCTGACCGGCAACAACCTCGGCCTGTACGTCTTCGGCGGCTGACCCCACGCGGCGCCCACGGCCCCGGGCGGGGGCCCCGCCGCCCGGGCCCCCCCCATCCCCTCTTCTTCCCCTTCTTTCTCTCTGCCTGGAGTACCCCTGTCATGACCAGTCGCGACGACGGTGACCTGCTGCCCGAAGTCATCGTGTACGACGCCGAGTTCGTCGGCGATGAGCCCACCCCCGAGGCCGGGGCGGCCCCACGCTCGTCCGGAGGCCGGGCTGCCCGGCGCGTCGCCCACCGCCGCCCGCTTCGTCGCGGGCCACACCCTGCCCGGCCTGCGCCACGCCTGGCGCCTGACCCTGCACTGGTCCGCCCTGCGGTACATGACCGGCGACGAGATCCGCCGCCGCATCGTCAAGAAGCAGCTCGACCACCACACCGAGCGCCGCGACGACGCCGTCAGTGCCCGCGACACCACGCTCAAGCAGATGACCAAGCTGGTGGACAAGGCCGCCGACGACGGCCTGAACACCCCGGAGAAGCGGCGGCTGCGCGACCTCGGCGCGGAAGCCGACCGCCGCCGCAACGGCCTGGCCGTCCTCAACGCGCTGCCGTTCGCCCCGGCTCAGCCCACCGCCGCGCAGATCATCCGGTGGCGCGCGATGCGCGGGACCGTCCGCTTCATTCTCGTCGTCGTGCCCGCGCTCGGCGCCCTGGCCACCGTCACCGCCACGGCCCCCGTATCCGCGCTGATCACCGGCCCGGCCCTGCTCGGCGGCGGCTGGTGGCTCACCCGGCACCCGATCCCGCTCACTCCTCGGGCCGTCCCCGCCGACCTGCTCATCCCCGAACTGGACGCGCCCGCCGACTACCGCCTGGACGAGCCGCAGCCCGCCCCCACCGCGCCCGAAGACGCCAACGACCAGGCCACGCCCGCCGACCAGCCCGCCGCCGACACCCCAGACGCCGCGCAGCCCGAGCAGGCCCCGGCCGCACTTGCCGATGCCCTCACCCCTGAGCAGGCCGCCGACGTGCTCGCCACCGCGATCCGGGCCGAAGGACGGGACCTCGCCGAGATCACCACAGCGGTCCCCGAACGGTGGGGCTGGTCGTTCTACGCCCGGTTCGCCACCGGCAGCCCGGACGAGCTGAACAAGGACGACGTCTACAAGGCTCTGATCACCCGGCTGCGGCTGCGCCGCAACGGTCTGCTGATCGAGGGCGACCCCGACGCCGGCGACAGCGCGTTCGTCCGCGCCCTGCTGCGCAACCCGTTCTCCCCGGAGGTGGTCGGCCCGCTGCCGTACCGGCGGCCGCTGTCGAAGTCGATCCTGGACGAGGCCGACCTCGGCGTGGCCATGGACGGCACCCCGCTGCTGTTCTCCCCGGCCGGGCTGATGCTGCTGATGGTCGCCGACTCCGGCGGCGGCAAGTCCGGCGTCATGCTCGCGCTCGCCGAAGTCGTCACCGCCTGCCGCGACGCCGTCGCCTTCAACCTCGACCCGGTCGGCACCGGCGTCGGCGCCCTGGGAGAAGCGCTCACGCTCTCGGCGTGCATGGACGACGAACTGATCCAGGACGTCCTGGACTTCCTGCTCGACCTGTGCACGGCCCGCGCCCGCCAGCGTGCCCGCCACGGCTGGGGCAACAAGTGGCGCGTCAGCGAACAGCACCCGGCCATCGTGGTCTTCGTCGACGAGTGGCCGCAGCTGAGCGACGAGGCCAAGGCGAAGCTGATCCGCGCTCTGCTGCTCGGCCGCAAGGAGGCTGTCTGGTTCGAAGGCGGCAGCCAGTTCGGCACCCGCGACTACCTCGGGCAGGCCATCGGCCCCAAGCTGTCCGCCCGCCTGCTCGGTGCCTGCCGCCGCGTGGACGTCACCGAACTCCTCGGTGGCGGCGCCATCGCCGAGGGCTACCGCGCCGACCTCCTCTAGGCCGCCACCCACACCCAGGTCAACGACGCCGGCCAGATCTACGCCCAGGGCCTGCCCGGCATGCCCAACCGCCCCCTGCGCTACCAGGTCCGCGAGGTCTCCGACGCCCTCGCCGCTCAGCTCGGCGCCGAACGCGCCGCCGCCGGGCTTCCCGACCTGACCCACACCCTCACCGACGCCGAACTCCTCCCGCGCTACCAGGACCTGCTCACCCGCTGCCGCACCGACACCGCGCCGCCGCCCGCCCCCGCCATCCTGCTCGTCCTGCGCGACGCCTTCCGTGCCGAGATGGACCCCGACGCCCTGACCGTCGCCCAGCTCGCCGACCACCTGCGCGCGGACGACAAGGAGCGGTGGGGCCGGTGGGACGACCGCGACGACCGGCTCGCCATGATCGGCCGCCACCTCCGCAAGGCCCTCACCGACGCTGGGGCGGACCTGTCCTCCACCCGGCTGCGGCACCTGCCCAAGGAGCCCACCGGCTACCTCCTGGCCGATCTCAATGCCGCCCTCGCCGCGTTCGCGTGACCTGCCTGCGGCCTGCCGCCCGCACCCCAGGACGGCAGGCCACCGTACAGGCCATGACCTGCAAGGACAGGTCACGCAGGCCGATCCTGCCCACCCCCGTCTCCGGCCGCTTTCGGCAGTCCCGGACCGCTCTTTCGGGACTGCCGTGACCGCCCGGCCCACCCCCTGGAACTGGAAAACGAGGACCCGTGAACCAGCGCACCAACACCGAGCCCGAGGCCGACTCGCCGTACGCGCAGTGGACGCGCCTGCAGCCGATCACCCGGGCAATCCGCCCCGACCCCTGGATCGTCATCGAAATCGTCCACCGGGCCATCGAGGTGCTGGAACAGACCCACGACGAAAACGTGCTCTTCACACGGAGTCTGACCGTCGACAAGCGCGAACTCGGCCCGCGCGGCTCAGTGTTCATTCCCCAGACTGCCAAGAGCCACATCGCCAAGTTCATCGAGTGGGCGAACCAGCTGGCCCAGGCCCACAACCGGCCCCACGAGATGATCCCCGAAGACCCCGAGGGCGCCGTCACGGTACAGCGCTTCCGCCGCACCATCGCCTGGTACATCTACCGGCAGCCCGGCGGACGCATCGCCCTAGGTGTCCAGTACGGGCACGTGGCCACGGCCATGGGGGAGTCCTACGCGGGCCGCTCGCGCGTCGACATGCTGGAGGTTCTCGACTTCGAACGCGGCCTGGCCATGGCCGATACCCTGGCCACCGCTGCAGAGCGGATCGAGGACAGGGAGGGCATCAGCGGCCCGGCCGCCAGCCGCTACGTCGCCGCCGCGAGCGAATTCCAGAACAAGTTCGGAGGCACTTACATGAGCAAGAAGACCGTCGCGGCGCTGCGTGACAACCCCAAGCTGCAGGTCTTCGACAGCCCGGGAGCGTTCATGACCTGCAACTACGACGCCTTCAAGGCACTGTGCGACCCGGCACGCGGCACCGGCGCTGATCCGCAGCGCACCCCCGACCGCAGCCGCTGCAACCCGGCCTGCGCCAACATCTCCCGCACCGACGGCCAGATCGACGCAGCCCGGCGCGAGGTCACCTCCATCGACATCGAAATCGCCTCCGGGCTCAACCCCGCACCGATCGACGCCCGCCTCCAGCAGCGCAAGACCAAGCTGGAAGAGGTCATCGAGCGCCACGACGCCGAGCGCATCGTGCCCGGCCACAGCGAGGACCCGCAGTGACCACCACCGAGCCCACTGGTCCGAACCCCAGCGACGCCGACGACGACCGGCAGCGCGCGGCCACCCTCGCCGAGACCGTCGGCACGGTCTTCGCCCACGTCACTCAGACCACCGGGGCCGCAGACACAGAGGACGCGGTGGAGATCCAGGCCATCACGGACGCAATGATCCGCCTGTTCGTCGGGGCTCCGTTGCGCTCTGGCGGGCAGCTCACCATCAAGTCGCTCGCCGAGGAAGCCGACCTTCGGCGCAACAAGCTCACCCACAAACACACCGGGCTCAAGGACCTCTTCTATGCGCTCGTCAAGGCACAGGAGGGCCCGCCGAAGCCGGTCTCCGACAAGGAGCGCGAGAAGGCCAAGGAAGACGCGAAGGCGCTCCAGCGCGTGCGGGCCGAACGCGACACCTACAAGACCACCGCGCAGCAGCTAGCCCGCGTCGTCCAGGTCTTGGAGGAAGAGAAGCAGCAGCTCGCCGAGGACAAGGAGGCGCTGGAAGAACATCTGGTCGCCTACACGGGAGTGACCGAGCTGACCGGACGCCGCAGGCGCCCGCGACGCTGACCAGCACGAACCGAAGGGGCTCGCCGGAACTTCCGGCGAGCCCTCTCGTGTAGCCCGGCAAGGACGATGGCCGGCTCGGTGGTCACGCACTGGGATCGCCCCTCTCTGGGCTTGATCCGCTTTGACGGACACTCCTGATCAGGGGCTTCGCCCCCGGAAGGATGATGTCCATCATGGAGAGCATGGGGAAGAAGAAGCCG
>NZ_JBIAGC010000050.1:0-40065 GCF_042869595.1 Streptomyces sp. NPDC006879 | reverse complement strand
CCGGTCCCCGATCGCCTACGAGAACGACCTCCAGCCAGCTGCAACTACCCTGACCCAAGCCGCATAGACGTGTTCAAAATCCGGGGTCAAGGCCCCTTCGTCGCGGATCCTGACCGTGGTCCTTGTGTCAGCGCTGTGCATCGCGTCCGCTGACTGGAGTGTCGGGTTGCTGGTGGCCCAGGTCAGACCCGGTGAGGTCGTCACGCAAGGAGCCATGCTGGGACTGGCCGCCGGCCTCGCCTTCGGCACCGTATACGCAGCGATCATTGCCGTCGGCGGTGTCTTCGAGCCCGCCCGCATGCGCCTTCGCTTCCAGCGCGGCCAAGGTGGGGGCGGACGAAGACCGGCCCGCGCGTTCGCCGCCCGCTGCACGGTCGTCCTTCCAGGCGGGTTCGTGATGGGGGTCGGATGCGCGTGCGCCTTCGCCGTCCAGCGCGCCCTGTATGAGGGCCGCCGGCTCGCGGATCCCCAGGTGATCGAAGCAACCTTGGTCAACATGCTCGTCTTCGGACTCATCTTCGGCTCCGCCGCCGGTCTGGTCTTCGGCATCATGGCGGCCCTGGAAGCCCCCTTGGACGTGTCCTCGGCCGCAACACCGGTCCACCTGTTGTCCTCCAACCGTGCGACCGTGAACCGACAGGTCCTGGCCCTGGTGCCGATGCTCACTGTGGCCATCGCGCTGGGCGGGTACCTGATCGTCAGCCTGCTGCGAGGACACCTCGGCCCGATGAACTGGAGCCTGCCGGACGGGCTCCTCACCGGCATGGTCGGCGGGCTGGGCGGCGCCGCCTCGTACGCGCTCTGCTTCACCGCCTGGGGCCAATGGGTGATCTTCTCCCGCCTCTGGCTCCCCCTCACCGGAAAGCTCCCCTGGAACACGGTGGCCTTCCTCGACGATGCCTACCGCCGCGGTGTCCTGCGGCAGACCGGGGCCGTCTACCAGTTCCGCCACGCTCGGCTCCAGCACCACCTCGGCCACCGGTACCGCCAGCAGCGGGGGAACTACGCACCGGCCAGGTTCCCACCGAGGGATCCGGGCTCCGCCTGACGGGCGTCGTCCGCTCCTCCCCCTGCCGGTACGGGTGTTCCCGTGGAGAGGCATCCCGTGCCCCACCCGTCCGCGACAGTCGCCCCTGTACCTGGAAGGTGGGTGTGACGACGGGGCCCGCTGATCCACACCGGGGCCACGGGGCAGCCACGGGCGCCCCGCCGCAAGCGATTACTCTCCCGCCGCCCTCCACATCGGCTAGTTCCGGCCAACCTCCCGTGTCCCTGGACCCGGACCTCCGAGGGCACCTGGACACGATCAGCCGCCAGCCAAGGGCTTCGTCGCTTCGAGGTCGGCCAGATCCAGCTACTCCGGCCCCGAGACTGCGCTCTACTCGCTCCCCCAGTTCCAGCGAACCCACAGCCGCCCGTCCGCGCCTCGCGGACCCGGGCCTCGCCATCGTGCGCGAGCGCAGCCGAACCGCGTGTTGTGGTGATCCAGTCGAAGGAGCCCCGGTTGTCCAAGCAGCAGGCCGCAGAGAACAAGCCCGTCCCCCCACCCGCCCCCGCGCACTTCACGTACACCGGGGGGCCGCACAGCGAGACCATGGAAGCCCTCTCCCTCGGCCGGATGGCCCGCCGTGTTCCCTCGGCCCTCCTTCAGACCGCGCGACTCGCCCTCGCCGTCAACCGACCGGCATTCCACGTGCTGGTCGCCGCCCAGATCCTCGGCGGAATCTGCACAGCAGCGGCCCTCGCGGCCGTATCCCGCGCCATGGTCCCGATCCTGACCGGCCCAAGCGTGGAGCAGCGCATTTCATCTGCGGCCTGGCCGCTCGCCGTCGCCGCCGTGATGACCGCCCTGGGCGCAGTGGCCTCCATCGCCTCCGGTAGCACCGCCCGCCGCCTCAATCCCGGCATGGCCACTCTTGCGGACCTCGCCATGGTCGACGCCCACATGGACGTCGAACTCACCGCCTACGATGCGCCCGACTTCGCCGATCGCTCCGAAGCCGCAGAGATCGGGTCCGCCCGGTCCGCCATGCTCCTCCAAGATGCTCTGGGGTTCACCAGCGGTCTCATCGACATGATCGCCGTGGCATCGGTCCTCGCTGTGGTCCACCCTGTGCTCCTGCCGCTGCTCCTGCTGTCCGTCGTCCCCCGCGGACTCGGCTCGGTACATGCCGCCCGGCTCGACTACCACCTGCACAACCAGACCGTCGCTTCCCGCAACATCAAACACATGATGCGTTGGCACCTCACCACTCCCAAGCTGGCCGACGAACTGCGCGGCAACAGCATGCGGCCGTACGCCCACCACTGGTACGCGGCTGTCTGCGAGCGAATCGACGCCAAGATGGTGAGTTCGGCACCCCGGTACCTCGTCGTGTACCTGGTCGCCGCCACCGCATCCGGGGCCTTCGTCGTCGCGATGTACGGAGCTCTCGCCGGCCTGGTCATCGGGGGGTACATGGCGCTCGCCGCCGCTGGAACGGCGATCGTCGCCATGCGGACCTCCACGGCCGCCCTCTCACAACTGGTCGTCTACGGCGCGGCGATGTTCCAGCACGCCCTCTACCTCGGTGACTACACCACCTTCGTCAAGGAGGCGGCCCAGAACTCCGGCCCGCGCGGTCCGCACGTGATGGAGTCGGCCCCGGAGAAGATCCGTCTGGAGGAAGTCACCTACACATATCCCGGCAAGGACCGTCCCGCACTCGGTCCGATCTCCCTGACCCTGGCCCGAGGAGAGGTCGTGGCGATCATCGGCGAAAACGGCGCCGGGAAGTCGACTCTGATCCGCCTGTTGACCTCCCTGACGGTCCCCACCTCCGGAACCGTCACTTGGGACGGCGTCCCCACCTCGGAGGCCGACCAGCGGACGGCATGGCGCCACGTGGGCCTCGTCACCCAGTCCCATGGGCACTGGCCCTTCTCAGCCCGAGAGAACATCACCCTGGGGCAGCCCGACCCGCGCGGCGAGGAAGCGGTTTGGCAAGCGCTGGACGCTGTGGGCATGCGAACGACCGTCCAAGGGTTCCCAGACGGACTCGACACCCTCCTGGCCCGTTCCTTCTGGGGTGGCCACGAGCCCTCCGGCGGACAGTGGCAGCGCCTCGCGTGCGGCCGGGCCTTCTATCGGCGGCCGGGGTTGTTGGTCATGGACGAGCCGACGAGCGCGATGGACCCACGTGGGGAGCACATGGTCCTGTCCGGACTGAGGGAAATGAAGAGGGACCGGATCACGGTGATCGTCACACATCGGATGGAGAACTGCCGACTCGCGGACCGCATCGTCGTTCTGGACGGCGGCCGGATCGTGGAACAAGGTTCCTTCGACCAACTCGTGGCGCTGCACGCAGGCAGGTTCAGGGAACTCTACGCACTGTCGCAGGATCGCTGAGGCCTCCGGGGCCGTCCCCCTGACGCGCGGTGGCGCGCGGCGTCAGACGCGGTGCACGGCGAGTGCCGGGGCGTTCTCGTCACCGTGTGTCCGAAGGGCATTGCGGGTAGCGCGGCTGCCATCGTGCGCCCCGCGGCCGTAGGTGCCGCGTCGTCATGAAATGCGTCACCGGTCCGGCGTGCACCGGCCCTCACCCGGGACCTTCGGTCGTGAAGCGGGGGCTATCCGCGCGCCACCAGGCGGCGTCCGCCCACGACCACACCCACGAGGAGGAGTACCGTGCCGACGTGGAAGACCGCCCTCAGACCGAAGTGGTGTGCGACCAGCCCACCGAGGACCGTGCCCACGATCGCTCCGCAGCGCACCAGCAGCTTCTGGGTCATGGTCACCCGGCCCAGCAGACGGTTGGGCATCAGGTTCTGGCGCACGGTGGTCGCGTTGACCCGCCACGCGGTTGCCGACGCGCCGTAGAGCAGAATGAACACCCCGGCCGGCAGCCATGCGTCGACCAGCCCGAGACCCAGTGATGCCACCATGGCGGCGCACAGCGCCCCGAGGAGAAGGCGCCGCCTGTCGATGCGGTTGGCCCAGCGCCCCACCAGTACGGAACCAATCAGTGCACCCAGGCCGAAAGTCGCCACGAGCAGGCCGAAGCCGGTGTCGCTCAGACCCAGCTCGTTGCGTGCGAACAGGATGCCGATCGCCACCTGCGACATGCCGACCATGTCGTAGAGGGCGCTCAGCAGCGTGATCCGCCGCAGTAGGGGGTGCCCCCACAGGGCGCTCAACCCATCAGTGAACTGACGGAGCATCTGGTGTCTGACCGGGCCGGTCGGCTCGGGAGGCCGCTCGGCGCGGAAGCGTCCGCGGATCGAGAAGATGAGCACCGCGGAGCAGAGGAACGACAGCGCGTCAACGCCGAACGGAAGCACTGGATGCATGTCGAACAGGAGCGCACCCAGGGGGTTGCCCAGCAGGAGAGTGGCTGTTACGGACGCCCCGGCCATGGCGGCGTTCGCCCGGTCCCGGTCGAGCCGCCGCACGGTCATCGGGACGAGGCCGGCTGCCGCCCCGAGGTAGAACCTCTGCGCGAGGTCCAACAGCGCGGTGGCGACGCAGATCACCGCCAGCGTCACATGTTCCAGTCCCACGACCACGGCCAGCCAGGCGGCGATCAGGACGCGCACCGAGTCCAGGGCCACCATGATCCGGCGCCGGTCGAAGCGGTCCGCGGTCATTCCCGCCGTCACCATGACCAGGGGCCAGGGGAGCTGGTCGGCCAGGAACACCAGGGCGATCTTGCGGGGGTCCGAGGTCAGGTGCGAGGCGAGCAGGGGGAACGCGACGTAGCGCATGCCGTCGCCCAGGCCGGAGACGGCCACCGAGAACCAGAGCAACCTGAAGTTGCCGTCAAGTCCCGACGGGAGTCTCCAGTGCACGGATCACGCTCCTGCGCTCAGATGCGAGGTCGTGTCACTCTAAGTCGTCATCCGTGAAGGATCCCGCAGGCCACCCCCGCTGCGCGGATTCTCCTCCGGCCCTGGACAGGTGGGGTCAGGAGCGCACGCCGGCAAGGCGCGGCACCTGCCGGCGACGTGGTACGCACGGTGCGCGGCAACCGATGCTGCCGCACACCAAAACCCGGCTCCGGCGGGCGAACCTCCATCTGGACGACTGCCCCGCCCCTCCTGGGCCGGGCCCGGAGGGGGGAAGTCCAAGGGCTGCGCTGATACCTACTGTGGTGGGCCGGAGGAGCGATGCCCGGGCAGGCGGGGACGGGGACGAGAGGCGCAGTCCAGGTCGGCTGCCCCAGGGGGTGTGGCCGCCGTCAGGCGTCGCCGTTGAGTACGGCTGCGGTCAGGACGTCGCCGGCGACCCCCCAGCCGCCGTCGGCTACCTCGTCGACCAGTACGACAGTGGTGGGACGGGCCCGCTCGCCGTAGATCTCCGCGAACAGGTCGGTGGTGTGCTCGACGAGCTTCCTCTTGTCCGCAGCGGTGATGGTGCCAGCGGGTACCTTGAAGTTGGCGAAAGGCATGGTTGTCTCCATTGGTTGGTGCCGCCCGGAGCGGCGGCAGCGAACGACGAGGGGTGATCTGGACGCCGAAATCGGTCAGCTCGGCGGCATGGCTCGCCTGCCAGGCCCTGGTCCGCGAAGTGGGTACCAGGTACCCGGCCCCGGACAGGGCGCGTGCCCCCGTACGACCGCCGCGTGATGAGTTGGATCTGTGTGGTTCGTTGCCACTTCTCCACAATGCGCGGCCCCGGCCGGCGCAACCAGGGGATGTCGTCCCCTGGGCCAGTGACCCGACCGAGCGCACCATGGAGGGTATGAGCTCTGCGAGGCATACCGAACTGGGGCAGTTCCTGCGTTCCAGGCGGGAACGTATCCGCCCCTCCGACATCGGACTTCCGTCCGGGCCCCGGCGGCGCGTTCCCGGGCTACGCCGCGACGAAGTCGCCCAGCTGGCCGGTGCATCAGTGGACTACTACAACGAGCTTGAGCGTGGGGCTGGTTCCCAACCCTCCGAGCAAATGATCGCCGCGCTCGCCAGGGCCCTGCGGCTGAGCGCTGACGAGCGCGACTACCTCTTCCGTCTGGCGAACCGCCCGGTGCCGGTACCGGGCGGCGGGGTCCCGCATGTGCACCCCGGCATGCTCGACCTCCTCCATCGTCTGGCGCCTACCCCGGCGCAGGTCATCACCGACCTGCACGTAACCCTCGTCCAGAACCCGGTCGCGGTGGCCCTGCTCGGAGACCACGCAGGCTTCCGAGGAACTCGGGCCAGCTTCGTCTACCGGTGGTTCACAGAGCCCGACTCCCGACGCCTCTACCCCGAGCCCGACCACGAACTCCAGTCCCGTGCCTTCGTCGCAGACCTACGGGCAGCTGCCGCGCGGAGGGAGGCGAAGGACACCGAAGTCACCTCCATGGTCCGTTCGCTCCTCAACGCCTCCCGCGAGTTCGCAGCGCTGTGGGCCGGCCACGACGTGGCGTTCCGGAGGGACGACCGCAAACGCCTCAACCACCCCGCGCTCGGTCTGGTCGAGGTCAACTGTCTCAGTCTCTTCAGCGAGGACGGCCGACAGCGCCTGCTGTGGTTCACGCCCGCAGTCGGCACGGACAGCACCGGCCTGTTCGACCTGCTCGCGGTCATCGGTACGCAACAGATCACCGAGGGAAGCGAGTCGGTCTGATGAGGGCGCGGTATCCGCCCCGGTCGCACGCGCAATGCCGAGAAGCGCCGACCAGCGGCCACGCACCACTCACCGAATGGACGTACTCCTCAGGGGACGGCGAATCCCTAGCGGGACCCGCAGAACGGCAGTCCCCTGCACGGCGAGGGCATGGAAGCCCATGGGATCCCAACGGCGGGATCCCCCCGGTGACCATGCCGGACGAAGCGGGCTCCGGGAGCTTCGGAAGAAGGCTGGAGCCGTCAGTCCCAGAGGCAGACAGCCAGGAGCAGGGCGACTACCGGGATCAGAAGCCATGGTTCGGCCAGGACCAGGAGCATGGTGAAGGCCAGGGCGAAGTACGCCAGTGCCTTGGCGGCGCGTCGCCCGGCCGTCTTCTTCTTCGAGTTCTTGCCGTCAGGCGTCGCGGAGGCAGACGCTGTCCCAAGGGCGCCCTCATCGGTAGCGATTGCCATTGCGGGGGTCATGTCGATGTTCTTCATGGCGTTCAGCCTCCTCGCCCTCGCACCGCTCTCGCATCGGCGAAGTCTGCCTATCCACCGGCGGTCCCCTCCCCGGTGGGCGCACGAGCCGCGGCACCGCGTCGTGTGGTCGGACCGCCCCAATACACCCTGTATGGAGGCGACCCGCCTTACGAGGCATGACCGTGCCGTGTCCCACGCCTTGTGCTGAACCACCGGGCAGGTCGCGCGCCCTCAGCTGATGTCGGGCAGGTCGCGCAGCTGCCTGCGTGAGGTGAGGCCAAGCTTGCGGAAGATGTTGCGCAGGTGGGCGTCGACCGTCCGGGGGCTGAGGAACAGCTTGACCGCCACTTCCTTCGACGTGGCGCCGTCGGCCACCAGACGCGCGATGTGTACCTCCTGCATGGTCAGCCGGTCCGATGCCTTCGACGTACGGCTGCGTGCCTGCTCGCCCGTGGCGCGCAACTCGCCGGCCGCACGTTCGGCGAAGGCCTCCACGCCGAGGTCCGACAGCAGCCCGTGCGCCTGCCGCAGCGCGGACCGGGCGTCACGCCGTCGGCCCTGGCGGCGCAGCCACTCCCCGTACAGGAGGTGGGCTCGGGACCGGTAGACGACGAGCGTACTGTCGTCGAGCAGGTCGATTGCTTCGTGGTAGGCGGACTCGTCCTCAGTCACCAGGGCCCGTGCGTAGGCCTCGACACCAAGACCCCATCGCTGGCCTCCCGCCCGTGTGCGCTCCTGGAGGGAGGCGAGGGCACCGGAAGCAACCTCGATCTCACCGCACCGCACCGCCGCCTCGATCAGCTCGGGCAGCGCGAGGCCCGCCACGCCCACGGTGCCGTGCTCGACCGCCTCCTTCGCCGCCTTCAGCGCAGCCGGATAGTCGGCCAGGCCGTTGCAGAGCAGGGCTGTCGCCCACGGCACGCTCAGGCTCATGCGACGATCCACCGAAGCGAACAGCGTAAGGGCTTCCTCGCGCCGCCCACGCATCGCAGCCAGGTGGAGGCGTGGGTAGACCAACGGTGCCGCGCCGGTCGCGTCGGCGATCGCCTCCTCCTCGGAGATCAGTTCCATCGCGGCACCGAGGTCGCCGGTGTGCACGGTCGCGCTGGCCTGCATGGCCAGCCCGATGGGCAGTGCGTGGAAGGAGCCCGACTCGCGGCCCGCCGCGACGGCACGGGCCGCGATGCCGCGGAGCGCGTCGAAGTCCCACAGTTCGGTGGCCACCATGAAGCCAAGTGACGGCCGCCCGGCCCACACCTCCTGGTCGCCATCCGTGATGACCGGCCTCAGGATTTCCCCCGCCGCGGAGTGCCCGTCGCCGACGAGGGTGAGCAGGCCGGCCAGGACCGCCGTCGCGCTGGATGCCGGACCGTCCGACGGCGGGGCTTCGCGGACCGCCTCCACCACGTGGTCGAGACCGCCGAGCAGCAGCCCCATCTCGAAGGCGTCCAGGTAGCACTCCCGTGACCAGGCGGGATCAGTGGCCGCCAGCCGGGCGGCGGCACGCAGGAGGTGTGCCGTCGGCCTTTCGTCCCCACGGCGGCGGACGAACGACAGCCTGCCGCGGAGCAGGTCGGCCCTGGCGGCTTGGTCCGGATCATCGCTGCGGACCGTGGTGAGCAGGTCGGCAGCGGCGTCGAAGTCACCCACCGAGAGCTTGGCCTGGGCCGCCGCGAGTGTTCGCTCGGCGCGTCGTGCGGGGCAGGTCGTCAGTGCGGCCGAGCGTTCGAGGAAGGCCGCCGCCGCCGCGACACCGCCACGTTCCTGGGCACGGGTGGCACAGGACTCAAGCTCGGCGGCGACCTGCTCGTCGGGTCCGGCGCAGGCCTGGGCGTGGTGCCAGGCCCGCCGGTCGGGGGCGGTGACCGGGTCACTCGCGGCGGCCAGCGCCGCGTGCGCCCTGCGTCGCTCCTCCGGCGCTGCCGCCCGGTAGGCGGCCGAGCGGGCGAGGGGGTGGGCGAAACGGATCCGGGTGCCGAATTCGACCAGGGGGACGGACTGCGCGGCGGTAGCCGCATCGAAGCCCAGGGATTCGGCCGCCCGCCAGAGCAGTCCCGGGTCGCCGGTCGGGTCGGCGGCTGCAACGGTCACCAGCAGCCGGGCCGGCGGCGACAGCGGCTCCAGCCGTGAGCGGAAGCTCTGCTCGATGACTGCGGGCACCGAGTCCGGTTGGGTGTACCCGCCAGCCATTCCGGCGAGCCCGGCGGTCCGGGGTAGTTCCAGCAGCGCGAGGGGGTTACCGCGCGCCTCGGCCAGGATGCGGTCGCGCACCCGCTCGTCCAAGGGCGCACGAACCGCCGAGGTCAGCAGCGCGCGGGCGTCCGACTCGCCGAGGCCTTGAACTGCAAGGCGGGGAAGCCCTTCCAGTTCGGGTGGGCGGATCGGTTCGCGCGCCGCGAACACCAGGGCGATCGACTCGGCAGAGACCCGGCGAGCGAGGAACGCCAGCGCCCCGGCTGAAGCCTGGTCCAGCCACTGTGCGTTCTCGATGACGCAAAGGACAGGGCGTTCCTCCGTGGCCTCCACGAGAAGACCCAGTGACGCCACGCCGACCAGGAACGGATCGGGGGTGCCGCTGTCGCGCCCGAACGCGATGTCCAGCGCCTTGCGGTGCGTTGCCGGTAGGGACGTCGGCGGGCTGTTGACGGCCGTGAGCAACTGGTGGAGCGCGGCGAACGGCAACTCCATCTCGAACTCCGCGCCAGAGGCGTGCACGACGAGGAACCCGCTCGCCGCTGCCTCCAGATGTCTCAGCAGCGCGCTCTTGCCGACACCGGGCTCACCGTGCAGGACCAGAGCACCACCTCGACCCTCCCTTGAGGCGTGGAGCAGAGCGTCGATACGGCGCATCTCGTCCTGACGGCCGATCAGCACATTCGGATGTGTCCCGGGCATGTCCGACAACCTATGTGGTCGGGCGCCGCAGGGGAATCCGAGAGCGAGCCCGGCCAGCAGGCCCGGCGGGGACCGAGTAGGTGATGACTACCGACGCGAACGACTGCCGCTTCCCGCGAGAGTCGAGCCATGACCCGCACCGCGACGCAACCGACCACCACCGGCTGGACAGCCCTGGTGGTCCTGGCCATGGCCCAGTTCCTGGTCGTGCTGAGCACCTCGATCGTGAACGTCGCCCTACCTCAGATCCGGACCGGACTCGACCTCTCGGAATCGGGCCAGGCGTGGACGGTCAACGCCTACGTACTGGTCTTCGGCGCGCTGCTGCTGCCGGGCGGTCGGGCAGGCGACGCGTACGGCCTTCGCCGGGTGTTCCTGTCCGGCTCGGGACTGTTCGCCCTCTCATCCCTTGGCGCGGCGCTTGCGCCCACAGCGATCGTGCTGATCGTCTGTCGGGCGGCACAGGGAGTCGGTGCCGCGCTGCTGGCGCCCACGGCGCTTGCCCTCGTGCTGACGCTGTACCCCGACGGGAAGCGGCGTGGCACCGCGCTTGGGACGTGGGGAGCGGTTTCCGGCGCCGGTGGGGCGGCGGGAGTGCTGCTCGGTGGGCTGCTCACCGACCTGTACGGCTGGCGTGCGGTATTCGTGGTCATGGTGCCCCTCGCCCTGGCCGCCGGGGTGGCGACCCGAGTACTGGTACCGGGCGATCGGCCGCGCGGGGGGAGCCTGGACCTGCCGGGCGCGGTGACGGTGACGGCCGGGCTGGTCGCGCTCACCTACGGGCTCTCTGGCCATTGGCCGTTCGTCGTGATCGGTCTGGCGCTGCTCGGCCTGTTCACGGTGCTCCAGAGTCGAAGGGCCGAGCCGCTGCTGCCGGCTCGGATGGGCGTGGTGGCGGTGCCCAACGTGCTGATGGCCCTGCTGGGCGCCGTCTGGCTGGGTCTCTTCTACTTCCTGCCCCTCTACCAGCAGCGCAGCCTGGGCTACTCACCCTTGGAAGCCGGGCTGACCCAGCTTCCCCTCGCCCTTGTGATCACCCTCTCCTCATGGGCCACCGGCAAGACCTCCAGGCGGCAGGTGCTGCCCGTGGGCCTTTTGGTCCTCGCGGCCGGGCTGGCCTGGCTCTGCCGCACCCCTTCAGAAGGCAGCTTCCTCGGGGACCTGCTCGGTCCAACCCTCCTCATCGGTACCGGTCTGGGGGTGGCCTTCGTCAGACTCACCACGATGTCCTCCACGGGCATCCAGCCCGCCGACAACGGTCTGGCCGGCGGGCTGGTCAACGCCACCCGGCAGATCGGTGGGGCGATCGGCCTGTCCTTTCTGACGCTGCTCCCCTCGGCCGGGGCGGCCTTCCTGGCGTGCGTCTTCCTGACCCTGCTCATTTCGGCCCTCGCGATACGAAAGGCATGACCATGTCCCTGAACAAGCCCTATGTGCGTGACCACTTCGCCCCTGTTACCGACGAGATCACCAGCCACCGACTGAAGGTACGCGGCACCCTTCCGCCCGAGCTGAACGGCCGCTACTTCCGCAACGGTCACAACCCCAAGCCGGGTGTCACCCCCACCCACTGGTTCCGCGGGGAGGGCATGATCCACGGCGTCCGCCTGTCCGGTGGCCGGGCCGAGTGGTACCGCAACCGCTGGGTGCGCACTCCCTTCCTGGACGGCGTGCCATTCACCGGAACCGAGCTCGAAGTCAGTGCTGCCGCCACCAACATCGTCTTCCACGGGGGCCGCTACCTGGCCCTGCAGGAGGCCAACCTGCCCTGGGAGGTCAGCGCCGAACTCGACACGATCGGCGTCCACGACTTCGGTGGCAAGCTCACCAGCGCGATGACCGCCCATCCCAAAGAGGACCCGGCCACCGGCGAACTGCACTTCTTCAGCTACAGCCCGTTTCCCCCATACCTGACTTACTACGTGGCCGACCCCTCCGGTGACATCGTCACCTCGCAGGTCGTGGAAGGCTCCGGTCCCTCGCTCATGCACGACTTCGCGATCACACGCGAACACGTCGTCTTCATCAACTCGCCGGTGGTCTTCGACCACGCAGAGCTTTCCGGCATTCCGTACCGCTGGCACGACGACGTCCCGCTGCGCATCGGCGTGGTGCCGCGCGCAGGAGGAAAGGCCACCTGGTTCGAAGTGGGAGACCAGGCGGCACTGTTGCACGTCGCCAACGCCTACTCCGGCGAGCAGGGTCGGATCGTCCTCGAAGCGCCGCGCTTCGACCGTTCCGCCTGGGAGAGTTCGTGGAAGTGGTGGGTGGGCGCTCCAGGCCACGGAACCAGCCCTGACGCAGGCTCGACCCTCCACCGGTGGACCCTGGACCCGGCCACGGGAAGGGTCACCACAGACGCTCTCAGCGACCTTGCCACCGAGTTTCCGTCGATCAACGACGCCCACACCGGGGCAGCCCATCGATACAGCTACGCCATCGCCTTCCCCGGCGCCGGCCTGTCGGGCTACCACACCGTCAAGTTCGACGCACGGGAGGGTCAGGAACAGCTGCTCGCACACGGCGAGGGCCGGATGCCCGGTGAGGCGGTCTTCGCACCCGCCGACGGCGGCACCGCGGAAGACGACGGCTACCTGCTCACCATCGTCAGCGACCTCAAGGCCGACGCCTCGGAGCTGCTCGTCCTGAACGCCGGGGACCTGAGTACCGTGGCCGCCGTCGAGCTGCCCCGCAGGGTACCTGCCGGAATCCACGGGCACTGGATACCTGACAGCGAGATGCCTGTTTGAGCCGTACCTGCCGTCCGGTCCGTCGCATGACCGCGTCACGGGCTGCCCAGCGTCCCACAACCCAAGGAGTCGAGTTGAACTACCCCACGACCGTTGACGAGGGCGCTCCCGTCGTCGCGGACCACACCATCCGGATCGATGCCACCCTGGAGCGGCTCTGGCAGGTACATACCGGGATCGACACCTGGCCGTGCTGGCAGTCCGACATCTCCGAGGCCCGGCTGGACGGCCCCGTCGCTCCGGGCACCACCTTCCACTGGGTGACGGCGGGCCTGTCCATCGACTCCACCATCTACGCGGTCGAGGCCCCGCACCGCATCCTGTGGGGCGGCCCCGCGCACGGCATCACCGGCATACACGAGTGGACCTTCACCGAGGACCATGAGGGGGGTGTTGTGGTCCGCACCAAGGAGTCCTGGGCGGGCGCTCCGGTCGACGCCGACCGGGACAACCTCGAAGCCGCCCTGAACAACTCGCTCCGTGGCTGGCTCGACGCTCTGAAGACGGCGGCGGAGCAGTAGTGCGCCGCGCCCGGGCCTGGACACCGAGCAGATGGCCCGGCGCGCCACACCACCACCCACGATGTCCTTGCTCGGGCTCGTGCGGCAGCTGGCCTGGGTCGAACGAGACCTGCGCCGGATCGCCGGCTAAGACTCGCCCCGGATCTACCGGACCGCTGAAGACGTGACAGCGACTGGAACGGCGCGACCGCCGATCCAGCGGTCGCGGCGGACGCCTGGCGGCAGTGGCGGGCCGAGAGCGAGGTGACTGGCCGGTTCTCCGCCGGCTTCGCCGACCTCGGCGCCCGTCCCGGGCAGGCGCCGCCGCGCGAGATCCTGGTCGCGCAGATCGCCGAATACGCCCGCCACTGTGGCCACGTAGAGCGTGCACGACGCGTCGGGCGCGGTGGAGCGTACGGCCCCGCCGGACTACCAGCGCGTGCTCGCTCCTGTGCGACTGGCCCGGTGGACCGGCCGCTGGGCTGAGAGGTCAGCCGGCGCTCCACCAACACGCGGCGCCGTCGAGTGTGGTGGGGTGGCCGGCTGCGTGGCGGGCGACGGTCCGCCGACCGGATCGGATGAAGCACGGCCTATCCGGACCAACACGGCGGTGAACACTCCTGCTGCCAGGGTCGCGGCGGCCATGGTCGTGGCCAAGACCACGGCGCCGCTCGTGGTCGTGTAGAACTCCCAGTCGTCGATCACAAGCAGGGTGACGAAGACGAGCCCTGCGGCCAAGGCGACCCCGAGCGCGCGCAACGCCCCGGGCCGGCCTTTGTGGTCCCGCGAGGCCCGGACCACCCGCTTGAGAGCGAGCGCCCAGAGTCCGGCCGTGGCCGCGCACATCACCGTGAGGAAGACAGCGTGGTAGACCCCGGCGGCGTTGAAGTGGTGAGGCTCCGGGTGTGCCCAGGTGAGCTGGTGGTCTTCGTCGACCCAGCGGACCAGTTGGGTCACCGCTCCGGCCACGCCGCCCGCGGTGGCCGCCGCGGCCACCTGCCTGCCCTCCCGCGCCGCCGGGGGGAGGGCAGTTGCGGTGAAGACCAGGGCGCCTGTCATGACCGGCAGTGCCAGAGCGTCGCCCCAGGTCTCGCACAGGTCGGTGAACATCCCCGGCAACATCGGGTCCCTGTGCATGACCAGATGGAAGACGAAGAGGGTTCCGAAGCCGGCCAGGAACACAGCCAGGCCGGCGGCCACGGCCCTCCGGGCCGGCTTAGCGAACTCGTTCATGGGTCGAGGGTCCTCACAGCGTTTGAGCGATGGTCGTGCACGCACCTCGTGGCCCGGTGCGCGGAGACCTCCCCGCAGGCTTCGAGTGCCGGTGGGTGGCGCGCCGCGGGGGCGAAGGCCCGACCGCTGACCCAGGCTGTTCGTCGAAGTCGTCATGGCTGACCTGAGTCCGTGGGGCTGTCCGGGGCGTCCCCAGAAGGCGACGTCTCCACGATGGCGCGGCACGCACCGCGCAGCCACGGCCGATCGGAGGGCGGGCCGGCGGGCGGGTTCGTCCCCCGATCGGGGGATCCTGCGTAGACGTCCGCACCCCGAAGCCCGGACCGACCGGGGCCTCGTACGGTCGCGGGCGCGCTGGTGCCCCCCGACGGGGCCGGTCAGGGTTCGGGCCCGGGGGTGGCCATCACTCAAGAGCCGCTCGGTGAGGCCTGCGCATAGGTGATGCTGGCGAGCAGCCCCGGCTCCTCGCCGGTGAACGGGGTGCGCCAATGCGGGACTCTGGATCCGGCCAAGGCGTGCACACCGCCGTCGGTGAGAGGGTGCTCCAGCCGCTCGAAATGGGCGCACTCGGGCCAGAACCCGCTGTCGGCGACCACCCCGGCCAGGGCCTCGGGCGCCGCGTCTCGCAGCGACGGCGCCCACCACAGCGGTGGCAGATCTGCGGTCAGGGCGACACAGACCGTGACCTTCACCTCGGCCGCATCGGTGTGCAACCCGTGGAAGTCGCCGTAGCGGTAGACGGCCACCGAGCAGCCCCGCGGCACCAAACCCGGTAGCCCCGTGGACTCCCGTACCGCCCTCAGCAGCGAAGCATCATGGGCGAGCTGCGTGAGCAGCGGCCCGGCAGGCAGCAAGCCGTAGCGCACCGGGGAAGTGAACGAGCCGTCACGGTGGGGGCCGACCTCGTCTGGACTGTACGGGACGGCCGTGTCGATCTGCTGGTGCGCCTGGGTGGCCAATGCAGCCACCCGATCGGCACCGAGGTGCCTGGAGAGCAGGACACTGCCGGACCGCTCCCAGTCCGGGTGCGTGGGGCGATGGTCGAGTTGCGCGGTGGTGTGCATGGTCCGCTACCTCCTCGTGCCGGACACCTCGGTAGCCTTCCGCGGGTGTGTGCGCAAGGCGCTGACCATGGCGTCGATGTCGGTGAAGCCGTGATCGCGCAGGAGGGCCGGGATGTCGCTCCGTTCCCGTGCGCCCCAGCGGATGAGCACCGACTGGCACAACTCGCGAAGGGCCGCGGGATCGTTGACGGGGGGTGCGGGATCGGCTCGGGCTTCGTCGAGCGCTGCCAGGGCCCGGTGGTAGGCGGGGTGCTCCCGGAGCCGTTCGATGAGCGGTGTCCTGAAGTCGACGCGTGGGTCACCGAGCCAGGTGCGCACGGCGAGGAGGGGGCCCGCAACCTCCCAGTGCTGGTGCCGCTCGGTGTCGCGGAGCAGGGACAGGGCCGGCCCGGCCTGGCTGGGGCTCGACGGGAGGTCGAGCTCCGTGAGGCGAAGGCTCAGCGCATGGGCGAGGGGTTCCCAGGGCAACTGGGCCTGACCGTGATCGCGGATGTCCGCGACACCGCTCAGGGCGCGTCGTTGATCGGCCACCGAGGCTCCGCTCGGTAGCGGCAAGGTCGCCAGCAGTAGGCACTCGGCGGCCACACCGCGCTGGAAGGCAGGGTACTTGGGCCAGTCGAGGGCGAGTTGGGTCAGCACCTCGTCGTCGCATGCCTGCACCGTTTCCGCCTGCGGAGCCTCGCGTTCGGGGTCCGCAGCCGGGGGAGGCGGCGCCGGTGTCCAGCGACGTAGGTGCGTGGTCGTGGCGAGACGTACGGGGGTACCTCGATACCGCAGGCCGGAGGGCGAGGGAGAGCGGTCGGTCGGGCACGTCGGCGGTGTGCGGGTCTGGTCACCGGCGCGTTCGAGCGCGGCGATCGCGTCGCGGTGTTTGACGCCCGGTCCCTGTGCGGCGCAGTGTGCCCGGAAGGAGTCCAGAGCGGCAGGGCGGCAGCCTCGCTGTCGTGCGGCAGCGAGGACGGTGAACTCGTCACGAGCCGTGAAGGGAAGGCTCTTGGCCGCCTCGATGATGGTGCGGGCGGTCATCTCGTCGATGGCGCCCTCCCGGACGGCCGTGCCAGCCGCGTCCCGCAGGTCCACCAGGGCCCAGCTCGTGGGCCGATATGCAGCCTCCGCATCGGCATGGGTCAGTGCCACCTCGTCGTCGCCGACGAGGACGCCGTCGCGGTAGTCGCGGAAGACCTGGCCGACGCCGTGCATGCCGAAGGCTTCGAGTTCCGCTGCGCGCAGTGCCCCCATGCTGGACGCGCCGTACACGGTCACTCCGCGGTCCAGGAGAGCGAGCAGTTCCTTGTGTCGGACCGCGCGTGACTGCAGGAAGACGCCGTCGATCACGATCAGAGTGTCCGCCTCGTCCCAACGCCACCGCAGCACCTGGTCCGCGGCGACCGGAGGGCGGACCTCGGCCCCCGGCAGTACGCGGCGAACCTCGTCCGCGCTGATGGTGGGCCCGGCGGTGACAACGATCCTTGATGTGTGCGTCATGCCCATGCTCCAGTGTCGAAGGTGAGTCCCGGCGCGATGACGTGCACGACGGGGATCTCGTACTCAGGCACGGTGAGATCGGCGCGCAGCACGCTGACGCCGTGGTCGGCCGCAGCCTCCAGGAGGTCTTCCAAGTCGGCGTCGAGGTCGCGGGGGCCCGTGGCAGCCGCGCCGTGGACCCGTGTCAGATCCGCTACTCGCGTTGTCGTTGCGTCGGCACCGCCCGCGAGCGGGGCGGAAGGTCCACAGCGGTCAGCGAAGCCGTAGTGGAACACTCCGATGTCGTCGCGGGCCCCGGCCACCGCGGTCAATCGCGACTGCGCGGCCTCGGTCAGAGCCCGGGAGAGTGCCACGTCGGCGTCGGGGTGGGAGCCGGAACCGGAGAACCACCAGGGCACTGACGGGGACCACAGCCGGGCCGCGAACGTGGGTACCTGAAGATCGCAGGTGACATCGGCGATCTCGACCACGGCACCGGCTCGCAGGCACTGGTCTAGGACCGCGGATGCGGTACCCGAACCGTCCGGCTCGCCGCGGACAGCGGACTTCCAGGGGCCACCGGAGCGTGCCGCCACGGCCAGGGAGTGCCTTTCCACGACCTCCAAAAGCCCGTGCAGGGTGGCCTCGGCGAGGTTGTTGCCGCCGGCCAGTCCGTTGCTGCTGGTCTGGACGGTCGGTGGGGCCCAGGACGGCCGCATGCGCAGGTCGACCACGACGGAGTCAAGCGGTGCCCACGTGAGGGTGTGGGCCGTCAGGTCCTCGACCGGACACCAGGCAATGCGCGTACCGGAGCGCAATACGTTCGCGCCGAGCAGCGGAAGTCCGCTCCAGTCGTAGGTGAGTTCGCCGGCGAGCATGGCAGGGCTGGCAACCACCGTGTCCAGGGCGGGCTCTTGCGCGCAGTGGAGTTCGAAGGACTCCATGGCCGCGGAGACCCGGGCCAGCTCATGCGTGATGCCCTTGCCCTGGGAGACCGACAAGTTCATGGAGTTCGGCCGGATGGCCTGCCAGACCGGGAGCCCGATGTCGTCTAGGAGCGTGACGTCCGCGACCCTGGTGACCCCGACCGTGCCCAGCAGCGGCTGCAGACGTCGCCAGGTCTCCTCAGGTGGCACTGACCGGTGGGTACCTTGCCACACGGCACTCCAGTGGTGCGGCGGCGCGACGGAATCGGACACGGTGGTCATGGGTCTTCCTCCTCTGGGGTGCTTGAACGGCGACGGTGTGGGGCAGGCGCAGGCCCACCCCACACCGTGGGTTCGTCACTCCGCGGAACAGGCGATGAACGTGCCGGTACCGAGTGCCCTGGTGACGGCCGCGTCCAGCTCGGCGAACATGGTGGTGTTGTTGTCCGTGTTCATGTCCTTGTCCTTTCTGTGGTGGGGGCGCTGACCAGGGAGGGCCTCCCCTTCTCGCCCTTGACCTCCACGATGCCGTGTGGCCGAAGTCGAGGAGGTCCCCCAAGGCGGCCATCGGCTGGAGGAGGGGCATGCCCACCGATCGGCGGGTGCCCGCTGGGGCGGACCCGGTGCGCCCAGTCGCCACTCCGCGTCGGAACGCGGCGCCGTCCGAATGCCCGTACCGCGCAGAACCGAACGAACTTCAACGACAAGGCCCACCCCGGGCAGCCGCAGGCCGGCTCATCCCAGCTGGACGAACCCAGGTACCGCCACCGTTCATTAGGTCAAAACCACGTCAAACAAACTGTGTTGAGGATCGTTGACTTCTGTTGGTTCCTTCATGATGCTGTCAACGGCCGGGGCAGGCGCACCGGGGGAGAGGAACCGCGCTCATGGTCAATCCTGGCGGCCTGCTGGCTCACCAACGTCGCAGCCTGATCCTCGAAGAGGTCCGCGAACGCGGCGGAGTCAGGGTGAACGAGTTGACCCGCACACTGAACGTGTCCGATATGACGATCCGCCGTGACCTCGACCTCCTGGCCCGTGAGGGTCGGCTGCGCAAAGTCCACGGCGGCGCAGTGCGCGGCGCCCAACCCAGCGGCCACGAGCCGGGGTTCGACGCCAAATCACGGTGGGAGAGGGCGGCGAAGTACGCCATCGCCCGGGCAGCGGCCCCCCTCGTCAACCCCGGTTCCGCTATCGCGCTCTGCGCCGGGACCACGACCCACGCGCTCGCCAGCGAGCTCACCGAGGTCGCCGATCTCACGGTGGTCACCAACTCGGTGCGCACGGCCGAGGTGTTCGAGGCGGCCCGACGCCGCGGGAGTGCCGTCACCGTCATTCTCACCGGTGGTGTCCGCACCCCCTCGGACGCGCTCGTCGGGCCCATCGCCGACCAGGCCATCCGATCCCTCCACCTGGACTTGTTGTTCCTCGGGTGCCACGGACTGGGCGCCGGCACCGGCCTCACCACGCCGAACCTCGCCGAGGCCGAAACCAACCGCGCCTTCCTGCGCGCCGCACACCGCACCGTGCTGTTGGCCGACCGCACCAAGTGGTCCTCTGTGGGCCTGACCACCTTTGCGGCGCTGGACGAGATCGACGTGCTGGTCACTGACTCCCTGCCCACGGACGAGGCGACCGTCGCCACCGAGAGGGTCGGTGAAGTGCTGCTGGCTCCCCTGGCCACCGAGGACCGTCCGAGATGAACAAGACCCGCACGACCTTGGCCGACGGGCGTGCCCTGATCTATTACACGTCGGGGCGAGCAGCGTCCCGACACACCGACGCCCGGGCGCTGCCGCCCACCAGAACCGTCTCCGAACGCCGCTACGACCGGCTCCTCGACGAATGGGTGGTCATCGCCTCGCACCGCCAGGACCGCACCCACATGCCACCCGCCGACCAGTGCCCGCTCTGCCCCTCGGCGCCGGGAAGACCCACCGAGATCCCGGCTCCCGACTACCAGGTCGTCGTCTTCGAGAACCGGTTTCCCGCCCTCTGCGGGCCCGACGGCGGTCGTTGCGAGGTGGTGTGCTTCAGCCCGGACCACCACGCCTCCTACGTCGACCTGGGCAAGGACCAGGTCCTCACCGTGCTCGCCGCCCTCGCCGACCGCACCACCGAACTCGCCGCGCTCCCAGGCGTCGAACAGGTCTACTGCTTCGAGAACCGCGGCTCCGAGATCGGCGTGACCCTCAGCCACCCCCACGGGCAGGTCTACGCTCTGCCCCTGCTCACCCCGCACACCCGACGGATGCTGGATTCCGCGACCCGCCACCGGCAGGCCACCGGCCGCAACCTCTTTGACGACGTGCGTGACGAGGCCCTCGTCGACAGCCGCAGAGTCGTCACCACCGGTGACCATTGGAGCGCCTTCGTCCCCGAGGCCGCGCGCTGGCCCTTCGAAGTACACCTCTACCCCCACCGTAGGGTTCCCGACCTCGCCTCCCTCGCCGAGACGGAGCGGGAGGAACTCGCTCGCATGCATCTCGACCTCCTCGGCCGCTTCGACCGGCTCTTTCCCACGCCCGCGCCCTACGTTTCGGCCTGGCACCAGGCCCCCGTACACCGGGGTCGGGACCTGTTCGCCCTCCACCTGGAGTTGTTCACCCCTCGTCGGGCTGCCGACAGGCTCAAGTACCTGGCAGGTACGGAGTCCGGCATGGGCCAGTTCGTCAACGACATCGCGCCCGAGCAGGCCGCCGCCCGTCTGAGGGAGGTCTGACACCATGGCCGCGGACACCGCCGGACGCCCACGAGGTACCTGGTCCGCCCCGGGCCGGGTGAACTTCATTGGCGAGCACACCGACTACAACGACGGCTACGTCCTGCCCATCGCGCTGCCACACCGCGTACGTGTCCGGGCCAGCAGACGCGAGGACGAGGTGCTGAGCGTCTCCTCCACGGCCCAGTCCGTCGACAAGGACTCGCCGGTGGCCTTCGAGGCGTCCGCACTGCGGCCGGGGGCCCAAAGGACATGGGCCGCGTACGCGCTGGGCATGGCCTGGGCACTGCGGGAGGCAGGCCACCGGGTGCGTGGCGCGGACCTGGCCATCGACGGAGAAGTCCCCATCGGCGCGGGACTGTCCTCCTCGGCAGCACTTCAATGCGCGGCCGGAGCCGCACTGTGTGGGCTCTACGGCATCACACTTGACCCCGTGGAACTCGCGCTGCTCGCTCGACGCTCGGAGAACGAGTTCGTCGGCGTCCCCTGCGGACTGATGGATCAGATGGCTTCGATGTGCTGTACCGCCGGGCACGCCCTGTTCTTCGACACCCGCTCGCTGTCCTGCGCGCAGGTACCACTCGATCTGGCGGCCGAGGACCTTCGCCTTCTCGTCATCGACACCCGGGTCCGACACTCCCTGACCGACGGCGCCTACACGATGCGACGGACCCAATGCGAGCGGGCCGCCGCGCTCCTCGGCGTCGAAGCCCTGCGCGACGTGCGCTCCGTCGCGCAACTCGACGCCCTCCGCAGCCCGGTGCTGCGGGCCCGGGCCCGCCATGTCGTGACCGAGAACGCGCGGGTCCTGCGCACCGTCGAGGCGGTCCGCTCCGGGCGGATCCGGGACACCGGACCCCTGCTCACCGCCTCTCACACTTCCCTGCGGGAGGACTTCGAGGTCTCCTGTCCGGAACTGGACCTCGCGGTCAGGGCCGCCCTGGGGGCAGGTGCGCTCGGCGCCAGGATGACAGGCGGCGGCTTCGGCGGCTCGGCGATCGCCCTGGTGGAGGCTGCGGCAGCGGATGCGGTCCACAGGGCCGTCCGCCGCGCCTTCGCGGCGGCCGGCCACATCGAGCCCCGGATCCTTGAGGTGGTCCCCTCGGACGGAGCCACCGCGCAGGCCTGAGGGCAAGGCCGAGCCTGCGCCGACTCGACCACCTGGCGGGCGCCGAACCTGACCCGGGCCCCGTTCAACCGCTGTGCGGCACTTCTCCCGGTACGGGTGACAAGTGGTAGGAGTCGCCGTCGTCTTCGGCGCGGACGTACCCCGCGGTGGGAGGCGCGAAATGGCTACCCAGCAGCAGAGTGTCGCTGCCGGCGAGGCGTGCGAGCAGACGGCGACGTGAGCCGGCGGCTTGTTCGGGGTCGACGTCGGCGCTGCTGCACAGGTCCGGATGCGCCATCTGCACGGGGTGGTGGATGCAGTCACCGGTGATGACGGCGCCCTGCCCGACGCTTTCCAGGTGGACGGCGACCTGGCCGGGGGTGTGCCCGGGGGTGGGCAGCAGTCGCAGTCCGGGAGCGACATCGGAGCCTTCCTCGGGCACGTCGATCAGGTGGAGCTGGCCGCTTTCACGTACGGGATCGACGGAGTCGGCGAGCATCTGGCGCCGGGTTTCGTCGATGTCCGCGCTGGACCAGTAGTCGGCCTCGGTCCGGCAGACGAGGTAGCGGGCGTGCGGGAACGTGGGCTTCCAACTGCCCTCGCCGGTCAGTCGGGTGTTCCATCCGACGTGGTCGGTGTGGAGATGGGTCAAGATCACGAGGTCGACGGACTCCGGGGGGAATCCGGCTGCGGCCAGACGGTCGAGGTAGGGGGTGTCGAGGTTGTCCCAGGCCGGATTGGAACGGCTCTTGCCGTTGCCGATGCCGGTGTCGACCAACACGCGCAGCCCACCGATCTCCACCGCGAAGCTGTGTACGGCCAGTCGCAGTGTCCCCCGGGAGTCCACGAAGTCCGGGGTCAGCCACGGGACCTGTGTGACGAGGCCCGCGGTGGCCGTGGGGAGGAGCCAGGGGCCGGTTTCGGGCGGGAGCGTCAACTCGTCGATACGGTGCACGACGGCGTCGCCGATCCTCCAGCGCGGAGCGGTGTCGCAGGACGCGGGGGCGGATGGGAGGAAACTCACGTGGCTCTCCGTGTACGTGCGGGACATGGCCTGCTACCGGCTCTGATCGCAGTGCGCCGCCCTTCGGGATGGTGCTTGGCCTGCGTCCTGCCGTTGGCCGGGACCAACGGGCAGCCCCTCCGGGAGGAGACCGGTAATCAGGATGGCGGGACGCAACCGCAGGCCAGGGGGAGACGCCGAGGTCCTCTGCCGGCCGCGTGATGATCACACCATCATCAGCAGGCTACCTGGCACATCTCAGGTGCCTTGAAAAGGTTTTCGCCAAGTTGCCCCGTGTACGTCCTGCGGCACGAGGCGCCCACTGACCCACGAACTCCATCGGGGCCCGCCCGCGCTCCGGCAGTGTGGGGCTGTGCCTACCGGCGGGGTGGCACGGGCGGGACAACCGGGTGTTCCGAGATGTGGAGACTGGTGGTGAACTGCCCGGTACCTGGGTCTGGCGCACCCGGGCGGTGTGCGCGAAGATCGCGCCCTCACTGCTCCACAAGCCGTCGCAGAAGGATGCCCATGCCTCGCCCCACACCTCGTGGTCTCACCGTCGTGACCACCGCCGCTCTCGCACTGGCCAGCTTGACCACCCTGGCCGCACCGGCCTCGGCGCGGACGTCGGCCACCGGCGCCTCCCTGCCGCAGGCCCGCATCTTCATGGTCAACCCCGTCCAGTCCACCGGAGACCAGAGCCTGACCGACTCCAAGGACTCCGCCGAGGCCGTTCCCGCCTCGGCCTACACCACGGCGGCCCTGCGCAACCTCGACGCCAGCGGTCGACTGTCGGGGAAGTGGGTGAACGTCAAGTCGAACACCGGAGCCGCGGCGAACGCCGCGTCCGCCGGCGGCTACGACCGCAGTGACGACCAGTTCGAGCAGGTCATGGCCTACTTCTGGGTCAATGAGGCCCAGGAGTACCTCCAGGGACTCGGTTTCGGGACGGAACTGCCCGGAGCCAACGACAGAGTCCAGCCGGTCCGCATCAACCAGTGGGGGGCGGACAACTCGTTCTTCACCGACAAGAAGGACGAGATCCGCTTCGGTAAGGGCGGGGTCGATGACGCCGAGGACGCCGAGGTCATCATCCACGAGTACGGCCACGCGGTGCACGAGGCCCAGGTTCCCGGCTTCGGTACGTCTTCGCAGGCCGGTGCGATAGGCGAGGCCTTCGGCGACTATCTGGCCGTCGAAGTGGGGTCGAACGCGGTTGCCGCGTACGGCTGGCCGCAGCGGGCGGACCTCGCCTGCGTCGCCGACTGGGACTCGATCGCCTACAGCGCGGCCCCGCACTGCCTGCGCCGCATCGACGGGAACAAGGTGTACGCGGACCTGGAAGGTGAGGTGCACGCGGACGGCGAGATCTGGTCCCGGGCCCTGTTCGACATTCGCGGCGCCCTCGGCGCCCGTGTCGCCGACCGGGTCATCGTCAACGCGCAGTTCGACTTCGCGCCCGACACCACTTTCCAGGCCGCGGCTCTGACGACGATCGAGACGGCCCAACGCATGTACGGCAAGAAAGTCGCGGACGCGGTGCGCGCCGCCTTCAAGGACCGTCAGATCCCGGGCATCCAGTAACAGTCGCCTGCCTCCCCGGACCCGGCACACCACCGGGTCCGGGGAAGGGCGAGGTGCTGCTACCGGTTGCTGCGGTCACCACGGGGACACCACGTAACGGTCGTCCTCGTCGAGTTGGAGGGTTGCTTCAGCAGGTGATTCGATCCCTGGCCATGAGCTGCCCGTCCCTGGGTGACCTGGGGTGTGCGGGCTGGTGGAACGGCCGTCTTCTCTCCTACGGCCCCGGCAGACTGGATCAGGTACGACAGCGGCAGTTCCGGTAGATCGCCGGCCGGCTCACCCCTGGAGGATCACGGGCACGCTGGATCCGCATCTGACCCGCTGTGTCGTCGACGAGTGGAGCCAGCTCGCCACTTCCCAGCTCACCGAGGAACTCCGCGACTGCGCCAGCGCTCTGGTACCTGGTTCACCGCGAGGGTGGTCACCGGTGCCGTGGACCCGCTCGGGTCCCGCACTTCCCTAACGGGTTGACCCGCGATTGATCTTGGGACGTGCTGGCCGGGGGTTTCGCGGCTGGCATTCGCTTACGGATCGGCCCGTTACTCGTACCGGTACTTCAGCGAGTCCGCCTCCGTCTGCTCGATGTCGGCGATCGTCAGCTCCGGTATCCGCAGCTGGGCCAGCGTCACCTCGGCCGAGGTTGGCTGGGCGTCCGTCGGCAGCCACTGCTCCGTCTTCCAGGCCCTGCTGCGCAGCAGCGACTTGGGGCAGTGCGGGTAGACCTCCTCGATCCCCAGCACCAGCGCACTGGCCGGAGGTTTTCCCACGGCGGTCAGCCGCGACAGCAGCTCCGGGCGGGTGGAGACGACAGCCCTGCCGTTCACCCGCAGAGTGGTGGTCCGCCCGGGGATGACGAACAGTAGCCCGGCCCGTCCGGTGGCGATGACGTTCTGCAGGGTGTCCAGCCGCTTGTTGCCGGTCGCGTCCGGAATCGCCACCGTCCGTGCGTCCAGGACGGCGACGAACCCGGCGGGGCCGCCGCGCGGCGAGACGTCACAGTTGCCCTCGGCGTCCGCGCTGGCGACCAGGACCAGCGACGAGCAGCTGATCAACCACCTTGTCTGCTCGGTGAGTTCGGTCATCTGCTTGCGCACGGCCGCGTCTGCGGGGAGTTCGTACACTCGGCGCAACGCTTCCTGGTCGGGCACGGCGTCGAGGCGGAGCGAGCCGAAGGCACTGTCGGCAAGGGGTGTGGTCATGCCTTCGACCCTAACGAAGCGACCTGCGATTGATCTTGGGGGCGGGGCGCATCTGGTCGAGTTGGCCGCGGAACTCGCCCCGCGCTGGGCAGCGCGCCGCGAGTCCGGGCGTCACGGTCGACGTGAGGGCGACCGTCGGCGGGAGGTGGGGCCGGGTCGAAATGCGAACTGGTCTTCACCGACCGGCTCCTGGTGACACTGGTCCGTCTGCCGACCGCGCTCACCCATGAGGCGCTGGGCGTGCTCTACGAAGTGGGATCCTCCATGATCGGCCGGGCGATCGGGGAGGTCCGCCCGCTGCGGGCAGACCATGGGTGGAGACCAGGCGCCACCCCGGTAGGACGAGGACGGCGCAGAGCACGGCGAACGGCCGGAGGAGGGAGTGCACGGGGGGCGACTCTGGCCAGGACCGCCAGCGTGCCGGGCAGGGCGCCACGCCTGACCACAGCATCACCCGTTGCGGGCGGCGCGTGCCGCCAGGGAGGGGCCTGCGGTTCTCGCGAGTCGGGCGATCGGTGAACTCTGCCTGACCGTGGGTGTGTTGATGCTCCTGTTCGTCACGTACCAGCTCTGGTGGACGAACGTGCTGGCCGGTCAGCAGGCGGGCACGGTGGCGAGGAGGATCCAACAGGGCTGGAAGGACAGTGGTAGCGCCAACGACTTCAGGCCCGGTCAGAGGTTCGCCGTGATGCACATCCCCGAACTGGACGTCGTCGTACCCGTCGCCGAAGGCGTCGACAAGCACCAGGTGCTCGACCGGGGGATGGCGGGTCACTAGGCCGAGGGCGAGCTGAGATCGGCCATGCCCGAGGACGAGGAGGGCAACTTCGCGATGGCCGCCCACCGCAACACCCATGGGGAACCGTTCCGCTACATCAATCGCCTCAGGCCGGGCGACGCGATCGTCGTCGAGACGAGTGACGCCTACTACACGTACGAGATGGCGAGCATACTTCCCCAGACGTCTCCGTCGAACGTGAGCGTGATCCAACCCGTGCCGCCCGGATCGGGCTTCACCGAGCCCGGCCGGTACATCACGCTGACGACCTGTACGCCCGAGTTCACCAGCACCCACCGGATGGTCGTGTGGGGCGAGCTGGTCGAGGTCCGGCCGCGCAGCAAGGGCAAGCCCGCGGTCCTCACGGGCTGAGTGCCCTTCAAGACGTCTACCTGTGGCGCTGCGCAGGAGGCAGGACGGAACGTGGTGGAGGTCAGTCGGGCTGTGCTTGGGTGCGGCGGGCGTAGGCGCGGGCGGCCCGGGCACGGTCTCCGCAGCGGGTCGAGCACCAGTGGCGACGCCCGTGGCGCAGGAGGTAGCGCGTGCACGGACTTGAGTCGCAGGAGGTGAGGCGTTCCGCGTCGGGGCCGGTGAGCAGGTCAGCGGCATCGTCGGCGAGGGCCGCCATGGCGTGTTCGACGATCTGCGTCGTGGGGTGGGGTGCGGCTCGATACGGGGCGTCCGCTCCCTGCCAGTGGAGCATTTCGACCGTAGGGGCCTTCAGTAGTGCTTCGTTGAGGGCGCTCACGGCGGCGGGAAGGGCGGGGAGCCCGCAGACGCGGGACGCGAAGAGCACCCTGATCTGCTCGCGCAGCGCTCGCAGCTGAGCGGTGCACATCTCCCGCATGCCCGCGTCGGCGGGCGCCAGACCGTGTTCGTTGAGCCACCGGTTCGCCGCGTGGGGCGTGCCGAGGAAGTCGAGGTGTTGCCCGCCCGGGAGGGTGACGGCGCTGTTGGCGAAGTCGAGGGCGGGGTACGTCTCGGCGCCCGGAGCTGGCTCCACGGTGATCGCTTCCTGCATGAGTCTCATGGTACCGCTTGCTCCATCCGTGAGAACCCTCTAGGTTTATCTCACGGATAAAGTCGATCCATCCATGAGAAGGAATTTCGTGATGCCCTCCGGCAATCCCAGTGAGACCTTCCCCGTCCGCGTCTTCGGCGGACCGACCGCACTCTTCGTCTACGGGGGCCTGCGCATTCTCACCGATCCCACGTTCGACGGGCCCGGTGAGTACGCGACCCCTGGCGGGCCGTCCCTCACGAAGACCGCACCCTCTGCGGCGGAGCCGAAAAGCCTCGGCTCGATCGACGTGGTCCTGCTCTCCCACGACGAGCACCCCGACAACCTCGACCGATCCGGCAGGGCCCTGCTCGCCGATGTCCCTCACGTCCTCACCACACCCGGCGGCGCGAAGCGCCTGGGCGGCGCAGCCAAGGGCCTGGCGGACGGCGAGTCGTTCACTTTGGGCCGCCCCGACGGGGGGAGCGTCACGGTCACGTGGGTGCCCGCCATCCACGGTGCCGGCACACGCGAGGAGGTCGAAAGGATCACCGGTGAGGTCACCGGCTTCGTCCTGACCGCCGATGACTTGCCCACGGTCTACGTTAGCGGCGACAACGCCTCACTTGACGCGGTCCGGCAGATCGCCGAACGGTTCACCGATGTCCATACCGCCCTCCTCTTCGCAGGGGCGCCCCGCTTCCCCGTCCTGTTCAACGGCGCCACCCTCGTCCTCGACAGCGCCCAGGCCGCCCGAGCCGCACAGATCCTCGGCGCCCGCCGCATCGTCCCCGTCCACTACGACAGTTGGGCTCATTTCACCGAAGGCTATGCGGAACTGGTCGAGGCGTTCACCGCCGCCGGCCTCGCCGACCGCCTCGACCCCGGCCGGCGCGGCTGACCGCACAGGGCCGGGAGCCCTTTCCGGTCACGAACGCCCGGTCAGATGCTGCGCCTGACAAGGCATGTTGAGGGTGCCAGGGGGCGCCCTGCGGTCCGCCGTTCCGCCTGGCGTTGAGCCTCCGTAGACGGGGCTCTTGTCGGGTGGCCGTGCGGTGACGGCGGAGCAAGGTAGGGCGTCGATGTCGACGCCCGCTCGGGCCAGCGTCTGATCGCCCAGTCGGCGCACACGCCTTCCTGCGGGGGCGGTACAAGGCCCTTGGGGCGCACTGACGGGCTCGGGGGTCTCGACTCGGCGCAACACGTCCTTGCGGGTTCGGGCGTGGTGAGAGTGGCTGGGGTGCTCGCACTCGCCCACCAAAGAAGCCGTCCGAGCTGCCGATCGCGGGGGCGCAGTCAAATGCACTCTTGAGACCGCCACTTCCTCTCCGCGTGTCGGCGTGGGCTATTGCGCCGGCACAGTGTCGGGTCCGTCGAGCTCGCGGGCGCTGTCGATCCAACCTCCCTCCGGGATCAGCGATGTGGTGCGACCCTGCCCGAGGCGCGTCCCGTTCCGCGCCCTGGCGCCGGCTGCCGCTTCGAAGGCGCCCGCACCTACGGGCCTTCATGGGCAGACGTGATGGAAACTGCGATAACGGATCGATGACACACCAGGTGGCGCCGGGTGTTTGCCCATCTGTCTGTTGAGGAGGGACTCCGAGCACGAAGGAGAGCGGCGGCGACGCGGCACTGACACCCCAGCCGGTTCAGCTCGGCCTCTGCAGGACACCGTTCCGCGATGGACCGGGTGAGTCGTTCGACGGGGTGCGGTGCCGCTCCTCGTGCTGCGCGTTTCCGCCCCGACCGACCCACAGAAGGAGCAGGAGTGCGCGCTCGACCAGTCCTCAGGGGGCCCGGGAGCGGCCGTCGCCCTTGCGGCAGCCACGTCGGTTGCCGCAGGTGTGCAGACAGGTTCGGCAGCCGCCGAGCCGACTCTCGACCGCCCGCCGGACGCGGTGGCCACGGCTGACACCTTCCAGGGAGCGCAAGTGCCCGGGTGAGAAGCGCGGCGGTGCCAGGACGGGGAATTCGATGTGCCGATGGCATGCGTCGAACACGGTGAGTGATAGTGGCGCTCCCCTTTGGGGTGAGGGTGGGTGACGGGGTGGCCGGCCGTACTCATCCGCCTCCAGGTCACGCGCTGCGCCCCCTCGACCGCGCGGCGCGACGGCGCAGTCCCTTGACAGTGGGAGGACCAGCGAGCTACCCAGTTATTGAGACAATGTCTGTGGACATGTCGTTGACTCGCGTCCCCGCGGCGGCGACAGGACAGGCGAAGCGCCCCCGGGCAGGGCCCTCACGGGGGCCGATGTGCAGGTATTCGGGAGGTATGCGGAAGGCGGGACACGAGGGCGCGTGAGGTGATCCACCCGACCGAGAGGGAGGAGAGCCATGGAATACCTCGTGGTCTCTTCCGCCCGGCGCGCCATGTGGACGGTGGTCGACGTGGCGGGCGAACTCGACATCGCCACCCGCGGGAGGCTGCGCCGGGAGCTGCGTGACGTGATCGCCAAGTACGTTCCGGCGAACGTCATCGTTGACCTGGGACGGTTGGAGTTCTGTGACGCCAGCGGGCTGAGTGTCCTCGTCGCCGGACACCACGAGTCCCGCCGCCACTTGGGAGAGCTGCGTCTGGTGTGCCCGCAGGGGCCCGTCAAGCACCTGCTGGAGGTCACCGGGGTGGACCGGTTCATCCCCGTGTACGACAGTCTTGCCGCCGCCCATCGCCTACCGGTCAAACCGTCCACGTCGTGGGCCGGCAATCCCGGGCCCGCCCGGGTTGCGGACGCCCCGGGGGCCAGCGGACCCGGCGCTGGACCGGGGGCAAACGTCCCCAAGGTGGCTGAACTGCTGTGGGGCCGTGCCGGGGCCGGACGACCCGCTGACGGGTGAAGGGAGGTGCAGCCGTGGTGCTCGTGGCAGCGGACGCGGTGGGCGCTCCGTGCTGGTTGAGTCTGATGGCGCGCGACCGGCAGGCCGCCGAGCGCTTCTACTCGGCGGTGCTGGGCTGGAGATTCAGGTCAGGCGGCTTCGGGCGGGCCTTCTCCGTGGCTGAGATGGACGGGGTACCGGTGGCCGGGATCGGAGCGATGGCCGGTGAGCTGGCCGTGCCCGTCGCCTGGACGGTGTACTTCTCGGTCGATGACGCCGATGACACCGTGGCCAGGATCCGAGAGCGTGGGGGCACCGTGGGCGTGGGACCGGTCTCCTATCCTCCGCGGGGCAGGGCGGCCCTCGCTGCTGACCCCGAGGGGGCCGGTTTCGGGATCTGGGAGGGCCAGGTGCTGTCCGACTGGCGCGTCGGGGACGGGGAGACGCCGGCATGGCTGGAACTGCACACCAAGAACGCCTTCGACGCCGCCGTCTTCTACGGCGAGGTCCTGGAGTGGGCGTCGGACGGGGGATATGGCAGCTGCGAGGTCTCCTATGAGGAGGACCAGGTCGTCTTGCGGCGTGACGGCCGACCGGTCGCGCGCTTGAACAGTGGCCCCGTCGAGGCGGCAGCCGCAAAACCCCAGTTGAGGCCCCGGTGGCTGGTCCATTTCAAGGTCCCGGACCTGGAGGAGGCCCAGTCGAAGGTCCTTGAGAGCGGCGGCAGCATCGTTCCCGAAGCGGAGCCTTGGGAAGGCGGCAAGCTGCGGGCCACGGTGAGCGACCCGGACGGCGGCTTGTTCACCCTCGACCAGTAGGCGACCGCTGGCGACGTGCTGTGTCCCGCTCGCCCGGGCATCTTCCGCCACCGTGTACGACGCAACGGCCCGGGCGTACGGTGCGCTCTGCGCGCCAGGCGGTGTGGCCCGGGGCTCCGCCCAGACGGATCCGGGTGAGGGGCGGTGCGCCGTGACCGCCCCGGACTTCCCGCCCACCTCATTGAGCAGGAGCTGACCCGCCGGGGTGCGCGGGCCCGGAATCGGGAGCGTTGCTGGACGGCAGGCCCGGTGCGCTGTGCCCGGCGGCCTCGTCGGGGTGTAGGGCGTCGAGGATGAGGCTGAGGCCGAAGGCGAACTCGTCGGCGTAGTCGTAGCCCGGCCTGAGGGCGTGCTCGGTGATGAGCTCGGCGAGGTGGGGGTAGTCGTCCGCAGGCATCTCGTGCAGGAGCGCCTGCGCCACCTCGTCGAGTTCGGTCGAGTTGCTGAAGGGCAGGCTCAGTTCCTGGATCACGAATCCGTACAGGTAGCTGTCGATCAGGGAGAAGGCGTGGGCGGCCATCGAAACGGAGAAGCCTGCGGCGCGCAGGGCTCCGATGACGGCGTCGTGGTGGCGAAGGGTCGCAGCTCCGGGCCGGGTGCGGGAGTCCATGAGGCCTACGGCCCACGGGTGGCGTCGGAGCGCCGCTCGGGCTGACGCGGCACGGTGGCGCATGGCGCTCTTCCAGTCCGTGTCCCGGGGCGGCAGGTCGATCTCGGCGAACACTGCGTCCACCATGCCGTCGAGGATGTCCTCCCGGCTGGCGACGTGGTGGTAGAGCGACATCGCCTCGACACCCAGGGGCGTTGCGACGGCCCGCATGGTCAGCGCGGCTACGCCCTTGTCGTCGGCCACCTTCACCGCTGTGTTGATCACCCGCTCGCGACTGAGTGGGGTGCGCGTCGACGTCCGGCGCCGCCCCTTGTCCTCCTGGCGCATCCGGCCCTCCTCTTCGACTGCCTTGACTGCCTTACGCCATAAGGCTAGCGTGCCTTACAGCATAAGGTCGACAGGCTGAAGGGTAGGGCCATGAGCACGAATCGTTCGAAGAAGGTCTGCATCGTGGGGGCCTCGGGGAAGCTGGGGCAGTACATGGTCCGCCACGCACTGGAGCGCGGCTACGAGGTGGTCGGTGTGTGCCGAGACAAGAGCGTGCCGAAACTGGCCGCCTTCGAAGGCCGGATGACCATCGTCCCCGGGCCCACGGACGACCCGGAGGTGATCCGGCGGGCAGTCGACGGGTGTGACGCGGTGCTCACCGTGCTGGTGCCCTGGGGCGTACGGCAGTACGCCTCGGGTACGGCGCAGGCGGTGCTCGACCACGCGCGGCCGGGCGCCCGCCTGGTCTTCTCCTGCGGCTGGCATATCACCCGTGACGGCAAGGACACCTACACCCGGTGGTTCACCATGGGCGTCCGGATCGCCGCCGCGCTGGGTAGACTCGCCCGCCTCGTCGAGATCGACGACCAAGTGGAAGCCTGCCGCAGGGTGTTCGCCAGCAACACCCGGTGGACGGTGGTGCGCGGCAGCTCCTTGGAGGAGGGTGAGAGCCAAGGCCTGCCGGTGTGGAGCGAGCACGTGGGCGATCCGGTCCTGGCCAGCGACCTGACGCGGCGCGTGGACTTCGCGCTCTTCATGGTCGAGGCGGTCACTGACGACGAACTCGTGCAGAAGGCCCCGGCGATCGTGGGCTGTCGCACCCCCAGCGCCCTCGCCCACAGCGGTCCAACCGCGGGCTGAGGCCTGTCCCGCGATACCCGGCGCGCGTGCGGCGTCAGCTACCGCGCCTCGCCGCGTTGTCGGATCGCCCGAACACAGACCCGGGGCGAAGGCGACCCTCCATCTCGCGACGCACCACATCTGACTCCGCACGCAGGTCCACCGGGTACTGCGGGGCAGCCCTTGGATCCGCTCAGGCTGCGCAGTCATCCCAGGCCACCGAGGTGCGGTGTCATATGCGGTGCACGGCGGCCGGCGCTGCCCGACCACCCCGACTCCGGCGGATTCGACCGGCAAATGGAGCACTGACCGACAGACGTCTCACGCTGGCGGGTACGTCTGCGGTGAGGTCCTGTCCTGGCAATCCCCGAGGGTCGGCCCGCGGCCGTCGCGGTGACTCCGAGAGGATCGCCCGGAGAGCAGACCTCGCCCCTCCGAAGGCGTGGGTCACGACGGACATGGACGACGGGAGGGTTTGGCGGGCGGCAGGAGCACGGGGTCGGTGACGAGGAACCTCGACCCGGCCAGCGTGAGCGGGACGCGTCGAACGGCCACACCTCCGACTGCTGCCGAACGAGGAAGCCACTGCCAAGAGTGCAACTGCGCGAGAGGACTCACCTTGCGGACCGTCACGCTGAACAACGGAGTCGAGATGCCGATCCTCGGCTTCGGTGTGTACCAGATCCCGCCCGAGCAGACCGAGCGGGCCGTCAGTGAGGCCCTCGCGGCAGGCTACCGTTCCCTCGACACGGCGGCTGCCTACGGCAACGAGGAGGCCGTCGGCCGCGCCATCAGAGGCAGCGGCATCTTGCGCCGGGACCTGTTCGTGACGACCAAACTCTGGACCTCCGACGCCGGCGAGGACAAGGCCAGGAGCGCCTTCGACGCCTCGCTGCGCAAGCTCGGCCTGGACTACCTCGACCTGTACCTGATCCATCAGCCGTACGGGGATGTCTACGGCTCCTGGCGTGCCATGGAGAGCGTGCACCGTGAGGGCCTGACCCGCGCCATCGGCGTCTCGAACTTCCACGCCGACCGCCTCGTCGACCTCAGCGACCACAACGAGATCGCCCCGATGGTCAACCAGGTCGAGACCCACCCTTTCTACCAGCGCACCGCTGACCAGGAACTCATGAGGGCGCGAGGGGTCCAGATCGAGTCCTGGGGACCGTTCGCCGAGGGCCGCAACGAGCTCTTCACCAACCCGATGCTCAGCGAGATCGCCTCCACGCACGGAAAGTCCGTTGCGCAGGTCGTACTGCGCTGGCTCGTCCAACGAGACGTCGTCGTGATTCCCAAGTCGGTTCGTGCCGAGCGGATGGCGCAGAACATCGACGTGTTCGACTTCGAGCTCGACGCTGACCAGATGGCGGCCATCGCCACCTTGGACACCGGAGCGTCGGTGTTCTTCGACCACCGGGATCCAGCCGTGGTCAGCCGGCTCGGCAACGTCGAGCTGAAGGCCTGAGCCCACTGCGGGTGGCCGCCCACGGGAGCTGTGCCCACCCAGGCTGGCCGTCGGGCGCTTCGCCATGCGGCAGGACCGCGTCTCGGTCACATGCGCGGGTCCTCGACCGCCGTACGCATGCCCGGTCCACCCGCCTCAGGGCGGTGCGTTCGTGGCCATCGGGCGTGGCAGGAGTGCGCCGGCGCTGTCTTCTGCCGCGCCAGCCCTCAGCGGCGCAGCCACAGGTCGGCGACGACGGGGCGGTGGTCGGAGGCGAGGGGCGCGTCGGCCACGGCAGCCCCTCGCACCCACACGCCCGAGGAGACGGCCACGTAGTCGATCCGCCTCGTCGGCCGCGTGGCGGGGAAGGAGCGCCCACCGGGGTCGGCGTCCGTCAGCTCCTCCCACAGCGGGGCTAGTTCCGGCGCTTCGGGAGATGCGTTGAGGTCCCCGAGAAGAATTCTCGGCCCCGGTCCGCGCAGCATGATCCGCCGCATGTCGGCGACCTGAGCCGCCCTGGTGGAGGGATTCGAACGGTAGTCGAGGTGTGTGACGTACACGCGCATGACCGCGCCGCGCACCCGCAGCACGACCTCTGCGAAGCCGGGCGTGGGCGCCGGCTGAGTACCCTGCGGCGGCAGACGCCTGATCTGGTGGTTCGCCGCGCTCAGCACCGGGGTCCGGGACAGGACCGCCAGCCCGAACTGTCGGGTTCCGAAGCTGTACACGGGGTGGAACGACACATGCATGTCCAGGCGGCTGCCGAGCTCTGCGGCGAGGTCCAGCCACCGACTCCGGGCGCCCCAACGGACGTCGACCTCCTGCAGACCGATGACGTCGGCTTCCAGAGGGCGCAGGGCCGCTGCCTGCCGGTCGAGGTCGAAGACCTCGTCGCCCCCCACGCCCGCATGGATGTTGTACGAGACCACTCGCACGCTGACCCCGCGGTCCCGGGCAACGGCGGGGCAGGGGGCGAGGGCCACCAGCAGCAGCGCGGCCACCACTGCCCGGGGTGCAGATGGGGTCACTCGCATGGTGCCTCCCGATGGCTCAGTCATGCAGCGCCGGTGGGAGCCCGAGGTGGGCCAAGGCGCGGCCGTCGGCGTCGCGCGGGCGGGAAGGCAGCGGCTCTGGTGACCCGGCCGGAGGAGCCCCCTGGGTCGCACGATCACCGAAGGTGGGACCGATCATCTGCCCCGTCAGCTGCATTGGGCTGCCCGACACTCCGTGGCCGCAGCAGCCAGGGCCCGGCAGCCACCCGAATGCGGGCCAGGTCTTCGACGACTGCCTCATCGTCCCCGGTGGATCAACGCGCGGCGTCAGAGGCGGTACTTCGCAAGGCGGGGGCCGGGACGTGCACGTCCTTGCTGCTACGCGCTCCGCCGGACCGAAGCCCGCCGGGGCGCGTAGCAGCGTTCACCTGGGCGATCAGCGAGCGGGGCGGGTCACCCCATGGACCGCGCTGCTCGGCGAGTAGTTCCCGGCTGCGTCATAGGAACGTGCCCGGTACTCGTAGCTGCGCCCGTCGGCAGGCAGCGGGTCACAGACGCTGGCCGTCGCGGGGGTGCGGCGTGGGTCGAAGGGCCCGTGCAAGGCGACCGACCAGGTGTCCGTCCCCACCTCGCGGCGCTCGATCTCGAAACCGGTGAAGTCGCGGATCGGGGCCGGTGTGTTGTCGGTGACGGTAGCCCCGACGCCATTCGTGCAGGTGCTGAGAGCCAGGTCGGGGGCGTGGGCAGGAGCTGTGCCGTCGGGGATGCCGAGCCAGAGTTCGTTGCTGGCGGTGGCGTCGAGCCAGTGCGGGTTGTAGGTGGTGGTGCCGCCATCGTTTGTGACCAGCACGCGGTAATGACGGAACTCCCCGTCAGGGGTGATGGGATCCGTGGTCCAGGTGTTGCCTTTGGTGGTGCCGAGCGGAACCCAGGCGTAGGAGCCGTCCACCTCGTCGTTGCTCAGCACCGTGTAGTGGTCGAAGTGTGTCTCGGTGTTGAGCGGCCACTTCAGACTGACCTTGCCGGTAGCCCTGTCGTAGGAGCCGGTCAGGGAGCTGACGATCGGCAGCGGACGGACAATGGTGTCCCTACTGCCCGAAGAGGAGTTGCCCGCCTTGTCCCTGGCGCGTACCTCGTAGTAGAAGGGGGTGCGGTCGTCTGGGTTCACGGCGGGATCGGTGTGACTGCGGGAGGTGGTCGTCGTGACCCTGGTCCAGGTGCCGGAGCCGACGGGACGCCGGTAGAGAGAGTAACTCGCCAGGTCCATCTCCCTGTTGGCGGACCAGGAGACGGTCGTCTTGCGGGAAGTGGTGTTGTAGGAGGTCTTGACGCCGATGGGGGCGAGCGGCTTGGTCTTGTCGTATGTAGCCGAAGTCCGAGGCGCATAGGTGTACTTGACCTTCGCTGCGCCCGTCCAGTTCACGTAGTCGACGCGCAGCGTGTGCTTGCCGGCGGGCACCGTGAGGTTGACGCTCTTGGAGCGTGCGGTGTCGCCGGTGCCCTTCCAGAGATCGATCTTGCGGACGCCGTCGAGGTAGACGCGGACTCCGTCGGTGGCGGAGGCGGCGAACCTGAAGGGTCCGCCGGAGCCGAAGTCGCGCATCACCGACCAGCGGACACTGAAGTTGTTCGACGGTACGCCGGAAGCCGGGCTACCAGACCAGCTCTGGCTGATGACGCCGTCGCAGTCGGTTTTCGCCGGGGAGCCCGAGAACGAGGTGTTCTTGTAGAACGTCCGCTTGTAGACGTTTGTCGAGCAGGCGACGTCGGCGGCTGCGGCATGCGGCGTGGCGACCAGCAGGCTACCGAAGACGACTGCGGACAGGGCACCACCAGTCCTGGCGGCGAGGAGACTCTTCTGGTGCACGGGGACCTTTCTGAACTCCAGTGCCGCGTCAGGCGTGCTCTGCCCGTCGTGACGGGGCGGAACCTCGCTCGCCCCAGCACTGTTGGCGGGGACAACGCCTGGAGACTCGTGAGGGGACAGGAAGGTTGTACGGTCTGCCCGATGACGTGGGGTGGTTCTGGAGCCGAGCGGTGGCCACGAGGTTGGCGCGGGCTCGATCCACGGGTACACGCGTGCGGGAGCATGAGAGCCGGTTGGGCCGGGCGAGGTTCGCCGCGTCGCGCTGCGCCGGGAACAGCCGGCACGGTGCTGATCCTCAGCCACGGGGAAGGCGTTCGTTAAGGAGGGTGCCGTCCCGGCGGGTGACAGACATCAGATCGCTGGGGCCGTCGAGCTCCAGTCGATGCCAACGGCCGCGGGGGACGAGCCCTGGCGCGGACCCGATCTCCGGATCGTCGCCTATGAGCCCCGCGAGGCTGAGCTGACATAGCGCTTCGCCCCTCATGCGCGATGCCCCAGACGCGGCCAGCCAGGCATCTGGCCCCGACGCGCCCGACCCTGCTGGAGCAACGGACGGTCCGGCGGCACCGCCGCGGGTGCGGCGCGTGGTCGCCCGTTCAGCCCGGCTCCCGCGATCGCTCCCGCGCCAGGTTCGATCCGGGCACCGATCACGGGCGATCCCCGGATGGTTGTGTGCACGACTCGTGGTGCTGCTGCCCGGTGCCAGGGACATTCGGGTGGTGGCCGAGCGTCGATGTGCTGCGCCGGCTGCCCGACACGGGAACATGGCACCGGGCGATCGCCGGCAGTCCACCTAAAATGCGGTCGGAAGGGCGTCCTTGCTGCCTCGGGCACTGACCATCGGATGCCCGTGGTCACAGTCGAGACCGGGGCTTCGGACCCCATCATCCGGGCATCGGACATCCAGGCATCGGAGGGCGAGCCTTGGCCGCGGGCGCAGGTTTCGGCGACAGCAGCCCCCGGGCGCCGTATCGTCCGCGGGCCGTCGTCGTGGCGGTGTCGCTGGCCCTGGTGCTGGTGCAGATGGACTGGTTCACCGTCAACGCGATGATCCCCACCATGGCTCGCGAGTTCGACACCACCCCCACCAACCTGCACTGGGTCGTGAGCGCCAATCTGTTGGCGCTGGGCACGCTGCTGGTCACCGGAGGCAAGGTCGGCGATCTCTGGGGGTACCGAAGGGCCGTTGCCGCAGGCCTGGCCGGGTTCGGGGCGGCCTCGGTGGTCTGCAGCCTGGCCCCCGACCCGACGTGGCTCATTGTGGGACGCATCTTCCAGGGCGGTGCGGCAGCCCTGATCTTCCCCCTCGCCGTTCCCACGGTGGCCGACGCGATCCGCGGAGTCGGGAAGGACCGGGCGATCGCAGTCGTACTCGCCGCCGGTGCGCTCGGAACCGCCGTCGGACCCTTTGTGGGTGGGGTCTTCGCCGAACACATCAGCTGGCGGGCGGTGTTCTTGCTGAACGTCCCCCTGAGCGCGGTGGCTGCGGTCCTACTCCTTTGGTTCGTCCCGGACAGCGGTAGAAGGCGTCCGCGAGGTCTTGGCCTGCCCAGCGTACTGCTGCTCGCTGCCGGCCTGTCGGCGGCAATGGTGGGACTCGGTCAGAGCAATGTCTGGGGGTGGAATCACCCGGCAACACTGGTCTCGTTCGGTTTGGGATTCTCGCTGCTCGCACTGTTCGCCGCAATCGAGCGCCGGTCGAGCATTCCACTGTTCGAACCACGGCTGTTGCGGAGCCACTCCATCGTCTTGGTCGCGACCTCCGGCGCGCTGGTGAACATCATGTCGAGTGTGACGGTGGTGCTGGCCACCTTCTACCTCCAGGAGTTCCAGGGCGTCTCACCCACCATCGCCGGATCCCTCTTCCTGTCGCTTTCCATGTCCACCGCCGCGGCCAGCTTCGGGGCGGTCAGGCTGGCACGACGCTGGCACCCGGAATCCCTCATGGGCTGGGGGATGTTGATCAGCGCGGTCGGCATCTTCTCATTGGCGTACGCCGAGCGCCTGGGGTGGTACGCGATAGTGCTCGCGCTGTGCGGCGGCGGCTTCGGTATCGGCTGGTCGCTGACTAACGTCGTCACTGCGGCGTGGGCTCCGGCCGGGCGCACGGGGGCGGCCCTGGGCCTCGTCCTGACACTGATCACATTGTCAGGTGGAGTGGCCGTCGCCGCAGCGATGACGCTGTTGGAGATCACGAGTCACACCAGTTACTCGGGCAACGGTGCCAGCAACGGGCCGGCCATCGAGCGACTGCTGCAGCTCACCTCCCTCATCGGCCTGGCCGGTGGGGTGGCGATGTTGGCCGTGATCCGCGCCAGACCCAAGCCCGCCCGATTGTCGTAGGGTTGACGTTTCCCGGTCGCGTGTGCGCAGCCGTGGGAGATGGTGGTCACCAGTCCTCGATGTGGTCAACCTGCCCCTGGGGAGGGGGCTGGATGGCGCCGCTCTCGTCCAACTTGATTCCACTGCGCTGCCCACGGGCGCCCGGACACTCCACCGCCTGGCCGCGCCCGGTTTCCTGGAGTGGTCAGGAGACGACCGCATCGAGGATGTTGGCCAGCTCGCTCGGCGCCGACAGCATCGGCCAGTGGCCGGTGGGCAGGTCGAAGCGCCGCCAGGGAGGCTGGTTCAGAAAGGCCAGCATTGGTACCCCTTCGTCCAGCAGGGCAGTGAAGTCGCGGCAGCTGATCAGCACCCGGTCCACGCCGAACCCGAGTTCGGCCGGTGTGCTGAGGCGCTGGGTGTAGGTGCCGAACGGGTGAGGAGTGGCACGCGCACGCAGAACCTCCAGCTGTCCCGAATCGAGCCCGTCAAGGCTGCTGGACAAGCCCAGTTCCTCGAAGGGCGGCATCTCCAGTTGCCAACCCCCTTCGGAGGTGGAGACCTGGTGGCGAAGCTGGTCCGCTGCCTCCGGTGGCATGAGGTCCAGCAGGCGCATGCCCGGGGCGAACGGGGCGCTGTCCACGTACACGACGCGTGCCAGCAGGTGGCCCAGACGCGCCGCCGCCCCGGTGACCGGAGCGGCAGCGTAGCTGTGGGTGAGCTGCCCCGAGTTTCGTAGAGTCCGATCTTGATTGGTTCAGGCGGACTGCGGGGTTTGCTCCTGGCTGCGCCAGAAGGCTTCTTCGTACTCG
>NZ_JBIAGC010000049.1:0-40487 GCF_042869595.1 Streptomyces sp. NPDC006879 | reverse complement strand
CTGCACTGGTCACACTTCCGACGCCGCAGCCAGGCCCGAGCCCGCCGATGCCACTACCAACGCCGAGGCCACGACCCCCACATGCGGTTGCAGTATTAGGCGTGCTGGGCGAGGCCCATCCGCACGAGAAAGTGGAAGTGATGTAGCCCTGGCGCGGTTGTGTTCTTGAGTGAGGACCGGAGCGCCAACGCAAGCCAGCGTGGCCTGGCGAAGCCACGTCCGCGAGCAAGCGGCGGCGTGCTTGCGGACGTGGCCTTCTGCGAAGGCCCGCCTGCGGTAGCCGAAGGATGTGCGGCCGTCGGTGTTGATGGCCGCACATGGCTATGAGGCGGCGGGCGTAGCGCGTCCTGCGCGTTCGGTGCGGCGCCAGCATGTGAGTCCGAAGCGGCGCCGGTGTGCATACGCAGGCGCGAGCGGCAGTGAAAGTAGACCCGTCTGTGCAAAGTTCAATGGGTAAGCGCGGATTTACGTAGAGGTCGACGGACGTAAGTAAACACCGGAGTGAGCAGTATTCGACGTATGAAACGTCGTAGCGAGCGCTGCATGGACAAAGAGAGAGAAGGGGTAAGGCGCGCGAGGGAATGGTGTGGCAAGCGAAGATGAACGCCCGCCAGGACGTGCGTCTAGGAGAGTCGGTGGAACTGTTGCACTGAGCGATTCCGAAAGCGAGGAAGCGAGGTCGGGTCGTACTGTGGGCGTATTCGTGAAGGGCTGGCGGCGATAGTGTGCGGCGCGTAAGAAGTGAGAGCGCCACGAAGTGGAGGAGGTTGCAAGGTGGCGTGAATGCGAGCGTGCGTGGAAGTGTGTGAATTAGTGATCCCTCGCATTGGGGCAGATGGCAGTGGAGTCTTCTGGGAGTGACGGCGGAGCCTGCCCGGCTGGCCGAGCCGCTCCAGTCACGGCCGCTTGTCGCACGCCGCGTGCGCCAGGCACAGCCCGACCGAGGTCGCCGACGGAGCCTCCAGCGTCACCACCAGACCCACCACGCACCGGCTGGCCGCATCGACTGCCAACGTCAGATACGGCCGCCCGACCGGCAGCCGGTGCCGCTCGTCGACCACGATCACATCCACCGGCGCTGCCCCTCCCGAGAGCCAAAGGTGGTGCCCGGGCCCTGGTACTGCCGGCCAGGAGTAGCCGGGGTTCGCTCGCCTGTGCGCACTACCTGCCTGTGAATACAAAAACGGCCCCTTACGGGGCCGTCGAACCGGGGCTTTGCAGACCCGGCGGGGTATGGGTTCACGGTACGACTTGCAAAACCTTGCGTCAACGCAAGACAGCACGCCTCCCTCGGCAACGGGATCCTGGAGACCGCCCACGAGGCCGGCCTGTCCCCCTGGGGCCTGATCGGGATGGACGAGGCACACCGCACCAGCGGCCGGGCAGGCAAGCCCTGGGCCGTCGTCCACGACAACGCCCGCATCCCGGCCGCCGCGCGCCTCTACATGACCGCCACCCCCCGCATCTGGACCGCGGGCGACGGCGACGACGAGGACGGCGAAGAGCTCGTCGCCTCCATGACCGATGACCCTGACGGCCCGTTCGGCCGCGTCGCCTACCGGCTGCCGCTGGACGCCGCGATCGAGGCCGGAATCGTCGCGCCGTACCAGGTCGTGGTGGTGGACGTGCAGGATCACCAGCTCAACGCCGCGATGATGGCCGCCGGCCAGGACTCCGACACCGTCCGCGGCCTGCGCCTCGGCGCCCTTCAGGCAGCGGCCCTCAAGGCCGCCGAGGAGGAGGGCCTGCGCCGGGTTCTCTCGTTCCACCAGCGGGTGTCCGAGGCCGAGGCCTTCGCCGTCGGCCTGCCCGACAAGGCCCGCGACCTCCGCCGCCAGGACGGCGAACCCGATCCCTCCGAGGACACCGGCGTCTGGGCGCAGTGGCTGCACGGCGAGCACAAGCCGGCCCACCGGCGCAACGTCCTCACCCAGTTCACGGCCGGCCTGACCGATAGCGGACAGGACGCGCGGCTCTCCCTCATCGCCAGCGTGAAGGTCCTCGGCGAGGGCGTCGAAACCCGGGAGTGCGAGGGCGTGTTCTTCTGCGACGTCCGCGGCTCGATGCCGGACCTGGTCCAGGCCGTCGGCCGGGCCCTGCGGATGCACCCCGGCGAGGGCAAGATGGCCACCCTCTTCGTGCCTGCCTTCCTCGCCACCGGTGAGACCACGGCGTCGCTCCTCACCTCCCCCGCGTACGCGGGCCTGGCCAAACTCCTCGCCGCGCTGCGCGCACACGACGCCCGCATCGAGCAGCTCACCACCCCGGGCAACCCGACTTCTACACGCCCCGATGGCCGCGACCCGGAACCCGCCGACCGTGACGGGCCCCGGACGAGGAGCAGGACACGGTGAGCGCCCCGGCCCGCGAGCTCCTGCGATTCTCGAAGCCGCGCGACGCGCACCAGCTGGCCAGCTTCGTCCAGCTGCGCGTCCTCAACCCCGAGCGGGTCCAGTGGCGCCGCGGCCTCCAGGCCGCCCAGCGCTATCGCGCTGAACATGACGACCTCCGCGTGCCGTACGGCTTCCGGACCCCCGGCGACTGGTCCCCCGCCGGCTTCCCACTCGGCGTCTGGATCGCCGACTGCCGCCGCCACTACAAGGGCGGCAGTCTCGACGGAGACCGGATCGTGCAGCTGGAGAAGCTCGGCATGCTCTGGAGCCTTTTCGACGCACGCTTCGACGAGGGCCTGGCCGTGGCCGCCGCCTGGGCCGCCGAATCCGGCGTCGGCCTGGCCGCCCCCGTGGACGCGGACCTCGACGGCTACCCGGTGGGTCGCTGGCTGAAGAACCAGCGCGCGGCCGCCCGCCGGGCGAAGGCGCCGCTCTCCCCCGAGCGCCGTGCAGCCCTCGCGGAGATCGACCCGGGCTGGTGCCCGGAGTGGAGCATCGACTGGCACCAGCGTCACGTGAACGCCGGCCGTGCGCTCCCGGCCCGGTCCCGGCATCCTCGTTGAGGACGGCGGGGACCTCGGCCGCTGGGCCGCCGCGCAGCGCCAGGGATTCGGGAAGCTGGCAGGGGAGCAGCAGGAGCTGCTCGCCACGCTCGGCATCACGCAGGCCCCGGCGCCCGCCAAGCGGACCCGGGACCCGCGATCCTGCCGCATCAGTGCAGGTCAGGCCGGGTGGAGCTTGGACAGGGGAAAGTGTCTGCCTACAGCTCTGTACGAGGACTCATTATCCCCCCATTCTTGAACTCGTTCCCACGTGCGCGACGCGCGCGGCCCGCGGGCCGCGCGAGCGCGTACAAGAGAGGCGCAGGTCCAACGGTCCGGACACGCACCGCAGAACGCAGGAGGCCCCGTTGCAGCGGGGCACCTCCGCAAGGTGGCACGGCCAGCAGGTCAGCCACTGGTCTTCCTCTTCCCGACCCCGACGATGACGACTCTCGCGGCCCGGAGGGCGTACGACAAGAGGCAGGGCCCGGCGGAATCTCCCGCCGGGCCCTGCCTCTGTCATCTGGGGCGCCGCCCGGTGCCGCCGCCGCTGCCGTTCAGCGGGATCAGGCTCTCCAGGTGAGCGCCCTTGACCCAGGAGCCCAGCAGGTCGCGGTGCAGGGCCACGATGTCCTGGCGCAGCGCCAGGCCGAGTGCATCCCTGGTGAACGCGCGGCAGGTGGTGACGAACAGGGCGACGTCCGCGCCGTGCTCGAGGCGGGCGGTGCCGACGAACTTCTGCATGTCCTGCGAGGACACGCTCCGGTGCGCCGCGTACTTTTTGCACTGGATGACCAGCTTGCGGCCGTCGGCCAAGTAGCCGACGACGTCCGCGCCCAGGTCGCCGGTCTTGCCGCTGACGACGACCTCCCGGCAGCCGTCCCGGCGGCACAGCTCCGCGACGTACGTCTCGAACTCCTGCCACGTCAGGGCATCGACCTGGGCCATGGACAACTCACGCGCCCGGGCCTCCTCCTGCACCCGCCACGCCCGGTCCCGGCCGACCGCCTGGCGGTGCGCCCGCAGCAGTGCCCAGCCGGCCCCGCCCAGCGCGGCCGCGGCGAGCACCGTCACCAGCACGGGCCACACCGTCGACCAGTTCCCGGCCACCCATACCACGGCGAGGCCGGCCGCCACCGCGCCCCAGATCTGTAGTTGCCTGCGGGTCTGCTTCTTCAAGCGCCGGCGCCGTCGACGTGCCGCCATCACTCCCCCGCTCCCCAGGCCCGTGATCCGCAGTGCGCCGCCGGCTCCCGGCGGGTACGGCAGCTCATCGGCCGGCCTGCGTGACGCCGCTCGCCAGCTGCCCCAGGACGTTCACGATCCCCTCGCCGACCGGGGTGGGGGCGATCAGGACGCCCAGCGCCAGGACGATGACGACGGTCATCTTCTCGTCGAAGCGGCTGCGGGCCTCCGTACGCCGCCGCAGCCGCCAGATGACGACGACTACGAGCAGCACCGCCACGTTGATGGTCACCAACCGCCCCGGCCTCCCCCCACCTGGCATTCACTTCAGGGACGGCCGAAGTAGGCCGCCAGCCTTCTTGTGTAGTGGCGCCTTGGTGATGTTGGAGGCGGGTTGCCGGCGAATGGCACAAAGCCATCGGACCTGGCCGAATAGCACGCGCGGCGCACCGCGGCTGGCTGGTCATCTCGCTGACACGGCCCCGACCCACGTGGCAAGGTCGGCGATGATCGACAACGGCATCAGCGAGGGGGCCTTCGCGTGGACGCGCGGATGTGGAACGCACTGGTCGGCGTGATGAAGGAGGCGTACACCGCCTCGCTGGGCGAGGGGACCGTGCCACGGCCGGTCATGATGCCGCTGGTGCGCGGCGAGCTGGTCGGGCTGATCTGGGTGCGCCCGCTCAAGGTCGGCCAGGACGCGCTCGCTGGGATCGCGGAGCTCGCGAACATCGCCGCGGCGGCCGGGGCGGACGAGGTCGTTCTCGCATGGGAGACCCACGATGTCGCCACCGCCTGCGAGCTGCCGGTCGTCGGCCCGGCGCCGTGCCTGAACATGGTGCTCGCCACCCGGGACGGGCACGTCCTGCACCAGTTCCCCTACAGCGAGCAGCTCCTGTCGCGCAGCCCCGTGGGCTGGGCGTCGGTCGCCCCCGATTGGAGGCCGGCCCCCGCGCCGCAGCCCGGCGGCGAACTGGTGCCGCCGATCCAGGCGGCGGTGGACTTCTCCTTCACCCCGATTGAGCTGGACCACCCCGATCCGTTCGGCGTCGCCGTGGTGCTGATGGAGGAGGACGGTTACCGCATCAGCCTGACCGAAGCGTTCGCCCGCTGAGGCTGGCGTCGAGATCCGAGTGAAGGGAGCTACCCCGTGGGGGCTGTGGTGTGGTGCATGGTGTTCTGGGCGGGCGCGGCCTTGGCGGTGGTGCTGTGCGTCAAGAAGTGGCGCAGCGGTCCCGATCGGGTGTGGTCGTCGAAGTGGAATGCGTTGGCGGTGGCCTTGTTTGTGACGGTCTACCCGGTGCTGGGAACGGCTCGGCTGGTGCCGTCCGAGGGGCAGTTCTTCCTTGAGGCTCTCGCCGGGGTGCTGCTTGTGGGCTCTGCCGGTTCCGCAGCGGCGGGGTGGGTGGCGGCGCGTCGGAGTGCTGCCCAGACGCGGGCGGTACGCAGTGGGCTCGGGCTGCCCGTCGAGCGAAAGCTGTGGAGCCCCTGGGTCGTGCTGGGGTTGTGGAGCGCAGCCGGGATCCCCTTCGCTGTCGCCGCAGTGGTCGTCACCGGCCGGTACGTCGAGGCGCACTCCGAACCTGCTGCCGACGGCACCTGGGCCGAGGCGGGCATGATCGCCTGGCTCTCGGTCCTGACCATCGCCGCCTTCGTCGTCTGCGGTGCGGTGCACGGCCTCGTCCAGCACCGGCGCCATACCCGGGAACAGCGGCGCGTACGGAACGCCGAGCAGCGGTACCTCATCACCGATCCTGCGGACTGATACCTCCCGTCCCCCGCTGTGCGGGCGAGTTCACCTGCCTGCGCCGCTGCGCCGCATACGGTGGCCTCGCCGCCCGCACACCGCCCGGCACGGCGGAATCGGCGGCGTACAGCGAAAGACACGGGACGGAGGAAGGCCGGGATGACGCAGGCCGCAGTGAGCGAGCTGAATGAGCGGGTGCCGGGGCGCCGTTGGACGGTGCGGCTGGACGCCGCCGGCCGCGGCAGCGCGGCGGTGCGCATCTCCTGCAGCCGCCCCGCCTGCGTCGAGCAGCGCCTTCCCACGGCAGCCGCCGGGCGCGCGGCCGCGGTCGCCCACCTCAAGGCCCACCTGCGCGCCGCTCCCGCCCCGAGAGCCGGGGCGTACTGCGCGTGCCGGCTGGAGGGCTGCCACACCCACCTCCCGGACACCGGCCGCCAGCCGCGGGCCGAACCCTGGCGGTGCGGCGGCCCGGTGGTCCTGGCCGTCATCACCGACCGGGAAGGCCGCTGGTGGCAGGCGATGGAGTGCTGCTCCCGGTGCGCGGCCGCCACCCCCGGAGCGAAGACCGCAGCCACGTCCCAGCCTCCCGCGGCCGCGGACCACCCGGCCCCCACAGCCACAGCCACAGCCTCGGGTGCTCCGCAGTTCTCCGACCACCAGGCAGCCGTCGGACCGGTCCCGGCTCCACGCCCCGCTCCTGCACGACGCCGCCCACCGCAGGCGAAGATCGCCCAGCGGGTCATCCCGCACGACCTGCGGCCCGTCGCCCTGCGGGACGAACTCACCGAGCTAGGGAACCTCTTCCGCGCCTACCAGCAGCGCGATCAGCCGGACCTGGCGCTGCTGGCGGACCTCCAGGAGCGCAAGGCCCGCGCCTTCACCACCTGGGCCGACGTCACCGGCGATGGGCCGGCCGTGGCCCGGATCCTGACTGTCCCGGCGCAGTGGGAGCACGCGCGCTCTGTCCTCGCGCACGTGGCCGACCACAGCCCGCTGCCCGGCCCGGAGGCACGGCTGCTGGTGCTGATGCTGACCCTGCGCACCGCGCACAGCGGCACCGGCAACCTCGTCGGTCAGGACCTCTGCGCGCTGGGCCTGGCCGATCCGGAGGACATGGTGGAGAAGCTGACCAGCTGCGGCTGGCTGGAGCTTCCCGGCACCGCCGGCGACCTGCTCGCCTCACGGCCGGAGAGCCCCACCCCGATCACCGTTCCGGTCCCACAAGGCGGGCCCGTTCACGTTCGGCAAGAAGATGCGGCCCAAGCTCTCCGGATGGGCCCAGAAGGTCATCTCGGACAAGAAGCTCCGCAAGGCCAAGGCCACCGCCGCAACCCGGCTGCTCGCCCTCACGCTGGCCACCCAGACCGACATCTCGGGATCCCTCGGTCCCGGCGGCCACGGCATCGCCCTGAACACCCTCGCCGCCCAGGTCCCGGCCGATGCCGGCGAACTACAGCACCTCGGCGACCAGCTGACGCAAGCGGACTGGCTCGCCGACGCCGCCCTCACCGACACCCACCTCACCGGACGCCTGACCGAGCGCGTCCTCCCGCTCACCTGCCCCCTCCGGGCGTGAGGGGAAACGGAAAACGCAAGGGCCGCCCGTCTTCCCGGGCGGCCCTTATCCGAGGTCTGAACCCTGGGCGTGTGGCCTGCCGCATCGGGCTACCAGGGACGCTTCCAAGGTCTTCGAGGTCAGCGTACGCGTGCAGCACACCTCCACGCAGGCGGCGCCGACGCGATGGCCTCACCGAGTCGGCCTGTCCGGCGTGCCCAGGGGGCGTCATTCTCTGGGATTGAGGGCGCCCACACCGGTGCCGATGTAGGCGCTCGGGTCGAGCGAGAGGAGCGTGGCGCTGACACCAGCGCGTTCGGCCAGGATCACAGAGGCAGCCGGATGCATGATCCGCCAGTCCATGCGCGCCCAGGCAGCGCCCATGAGGGCGTGATCCCGCGTGTAGTCGTCCACGACGATGAACCTGCGCTGCAGCGCATGCTGCCCGGCACCGCGTTTCTCCCGCTCCGCGGCCACCGCCGACAGCGCGGGCACGACCAGCTCGGCGTGTCCGTAGCTGGCCTCGACGTACAGGCCGTTGAGGAACTCGTCTCCCTCGGCCAGCGCCTGCACACACGTATGGTCAAGCAGGACACGGATCACGCGGCGTGGCCCCGCTCCAGCTCCTGGAGAAACTCCTGGGCCCTGGCCCGCGCCTCACCCGACACCGTCAACCCGGTCGTCTGCCGGACCTCCTCCAACGCCAGCTGCGCCCGCTGCTCGCGTTCCTGCTGCGTCAGCTCCCGGGTCACCAGCTCCTCCAGGAGGTCGTTCATCGTGGTGCCGCGCTCGCGAGCCAGCGCCCGCAACCGGTCGCGGACATCCCTGGTCGTCTTGATGCTCGTGTCCTGATCCGCCATACCTCCGATTCTACTTCGAGTAGAACGCGCGGGTCAGGCCAGAACAACAAGCACAGCACGCCGGCCCCGCTCACGCGGTCCTGCCCAGCGTCGTCGGCTGCGGAACCGCGGCCGCCGTCCCGGCCTGCCTCGCCGCACGTTCCGCACGGGCCCGGCGCAGGGCTGCGGCGTGGGAGACGTCGGCCTGTCGGCGGCGCTCGGTGCGGGCCTGCTCGATCGGGGCCGGCTGGTCGTGGGCTGCCTGTTCCGGTTCGGGGAACGCCTGGAGGCTGAGCGCCCGCATCGCCTGGGTCTGGCGCTCTACTGCCTCCGCGATCGACGGGTCGACGCGGCTGACGGGCGCGACGGCCTGGTGCGCGGCGAGCGCCTGGTGGAAGCCGGGCGATCCCATCTCGCGCGTCTTCACCGGCGCTTGCGCACCGTCCGGCGCGGCGGTCGGAGCCGTCGGCGCCGTCCGGGGCGCGGGCGCGGCGCCCGGGGGCAGGACCCGCACCGTGCGGACCGCGTCGCTGCCAACCGCCTTGTTGGCCGCGGCGACGATCCGCGCGGTGATCAGGCGCAGCTGGGTGGCGTAGGCCGAAGACACTCGTTGACCGAACTAAGTCCTGTTTCTTCGCAGGTCAGGAGGGGTTTCTGCTAGCTTCCTGCCATGTCCGGTGAACAGGATCCCGGAAGGGATCTCAAGAACTTTGTCCTGCCCGAGATCGGCCAGTTATTGGAAACCGATGACCCCTGGGAGCCTTGCCAGTTACTGGACCCGTTCGGGATACCGGTCGCGCCAGCCGCGGTGTACTTCAAGGACCTGATGGCAGCGGACTGCTCGCCGTTGACGCCACGCTCGTATGGCATGGACCTGCTGCGCTGGTGGCGCTATCTCTGGTCCTTCGGGATTGAGTGGGACCGCGCGACACGTGAGGACGCCCGGGATTTCACGCTATGGATGAAGCTGGCCGACAAGCCGGTACGCGTCCACTGGCGCCACCGAGACAAGGACCCCGCCGAGATCCCCCTGCCTACCCGGACCGGCAGGCCGGTACCGGGAACGCCGAACCCGGTGACTGGTAAGCCCACAGTCGGCAAGAAGTACGCGCCCAACACCCGGGCCCACTGCGAGACGGTTCTGCGCACGTTCTACGACTTCCACCTGGACCGCAACACCGGATCGCTGCTGGTCAACCCCTTCCCCCTCGTCCGCAACCGTCGCTCGTCACGCGCGAACGCCCACCACAACCCCGAGAAAGAACACAAGAATCAACGCACCGGCCTCTACCGGCCCAAGATCCCCAAGAGGATCCCGCGTCGCATCTCCGACGAGAAGTACACCGCGGTTTTCGCTGGCCTTCGCTCACACCGCGACCGAGCCCTGTTGGCCTTCTGGGTCGCCTCCGGAGCCCGCGCGGAAGAACTGCTCACCGCCAAGCAGGTCGACGCGGCCGTCGGTCAGCAGACCATCGGCGTGATCCGCAAGGGCAGCCGCGACTACCAGGAACTGCCCGCCACTCCCGACGCGTTCGTCTGGCTGCGGCTCTACCAGGAAGAAGCCTGGAAGAAAGGCGTCCCCCGGGGCCGCAGACAACCGCTCTGGTGGACTCTGCGCCGCCCCTGGCGCCCGTTGGAATACGACGCAGCCCGCATGATGTTCACCCGCGCCAACCAGATTCTCGGGGCCAACTGGACTCTTCACGACCTGCGGCACACCGCGACCTTCATGATGCTCGACGACCCGGAGATGCCGCCGGTCTACGTGCAGCACATCCTTGGCCACAAGTACCTGTCGACTTTGGACATCTACAACCGTCCCACCAGGGACGACGTCATCGCGGCGGGCCTCGCGCACCACGCCCGCCAGGAGCGCAGGCGGAACAACCCGCCGCCGGCACCACCTTCGCCTGCTTACAACCCGGACTCCCTCAATGTGCTGTTCGGAGGGCTGCCTTCATGACCCGCACCCCTGCCATACCTGTCAGCGAGCTGGCCCCTACGAGTCTGGCGGGTGCTGAGATCGCCGTCTTTCTCGAGCGGTTCCCGCCCCGCCCACGGCCCGCCTCCTGGCCGGCGACCGCCGCGAGTATCGACGAGGTCCTCGTCGCACTCCGGCAGCCACCACTGAAGGCTGGGAACATCCGCACACAGGACACGCGGGTGGCCGGCGCTCGAGCGGTGCTGATGTGGCTGGAGACCTTTCCCGGGGTGACCTGGCAGCAGCGCTGGGAAGCGAGTCCCGCGCCCGCCGCACCGAACGACTGGTTCCGCTGGCCCGGGGAGTGGGCTCGCGCGGCAGGCAGATCCCCATCGAGCGCTTGGATCCAGGCCGGGATGCTTGCTCTGCTCTGCGCGGACGTTGTCCGGCCTGACCTGCCCTGGCTCGTATCCAATCCGTCCAGATTCTTCCGGCCGGCTGTCCAAGCGGCCCGCGACCCCGAAGGATTCGCGCGACTTGAGACCGCCGGACCTCCCACTGATCAGCAGGGCCGTCATGCGTCGGAGGCTCGTAAGGCGATCGCGCAGATCCTGGTGGCATACGGCGGAACGATCCAGGACATCACCGTCGGAGACTGTCTGGCCCGCCTCCAGGCATGCAGCTCCGAAAGCCGCGGCATCCGCCTCGCCTACGTCTGGCTCCGCGACCTCGGCCACTTCCCGTCCGACGCCCCACCCACCCTTCTGACCATCGTCAACCGCTCCGGCCAGGTCGGACCCGCCGGGCTTGTGGACCGATACCACCTTCGGTGCGGGCCGGTACGGAATCTCATCGTCGACTACCTGACTGAACGTCAGCCGAGCCTGGACTACAGCTCCCTCAAGGGCCTGTCCACGGTGCTGGCCAGTAATTTCTGGGCCGACCTCGAACGTCACCACCCAGGCATCGACTCCCTGAGGCTGTCGGCTGATACCAGCGCGGCGTGGAAGGCGAGGCTGGCCACCAAGACGATCCGCAAGAGGCAGCCGAACGGTGTCGTCGCTGAGGTCACCGAGCCACGGGCCCGCGCTTCCATGATCAAGCAGGGAGTGCGTGCCTTCTACCTGGACATCGCCCACTGGGCCCTGGACGAGCCCGAGCGGTGGGGGCTGTGGGCTGCACCGTCCCCGGTCAGCGAGAGCGAATGTTCACACAAGAAGGCCGAACAGCAGCAGAAGTCATGGGCGGATCAGCGCACTCGTGAACGGTTGCCCGTGCTGCCGGCGCTGGTCCGCGCCGCTGATCGCCAGCTCAAAGAGGCACGGGCCCGTCTTGACGCCTTGAAGGCGGCCCCCCTGGGCACCGCTTTCACCGTGCTCAACGAGACTTTCACCGTCCCGCTGAGCACGCAGCGGTCTGACGGAGTGCCCAGGACCGCCCTCGACGCGGACGGTCAGCGGCGCGATTTCGGCACCGAGGAGAAGCGGGCTTTCTGGGGCTGGGCGACGATTGAGATCCTTCGGCACACAGGAATCCGGATCGAAGAACTCCGCGAACTGGGGCACCACAGCATCATCAGCTACAAACTCCCCTCCACCGGCGACATAGTGCCGCTTCTCCAGATCGCGCCATCCAAAACAGATCAGGAACGGCTCTTGCTGGTGACTCCCGAGCTTGCCGACGTGCTGAGTGCTGTTGTCTCGCGCGTGCGCAATGAGAACGGAGTGATTCCATCCATCTCCAGTTATGACCAGCATGAGAGAACATGGAATCCACCCATGCCACTTCTCTACCAGTGGCGCGTAACCGGCGAGGACCGGAGAATCGCCGAAACCACCATTCGGCGCTCGATCAACGGAGTTCTCAAGGCATCAGGAATTACAGATAATTCCGGAAACCCGCTGAGGTTCATGCCTCATGACTTCCGGAGAATCTTCATCACAGACGCCATTCTCAATGGTCTCCCGCCGCACATCGCACAGGTCGTCGCTGGTCACTCCAACATCAACACGACCATGGGATACGCGGCCATCTATCCCGTTGAGGCCATCGAAGCGCACCGGTCGTTCATTGCTCGCCGCCGGAGCCTCCGACCCTCTGGAGAGTACAGAGCCGTGACACCTGAGGAGTGGCAGGATTTCCTGGGCCACTTCGAACGGCGCAAGCTCGCGCTGGGCGAATGCGGTCGGGCCTATGGCACCGACTGCAATCACGAGCATGCTTGCGTCCGTTGTCCAGTCCTTGTAATGAGCGCCAGTGACAGACCGCGCTTGGTAGAGATTCGGGACAACCTCAAGGAGAGGATTGCCGAGGCGCAACGCGAGGGCTGGCTCGGCGAAGTGGAAGGGCTTTCCGTCAGCCTTGACGCAGCCAAGCAGAAGATCTCCCAGCTTGACGAACGCGACGAGCGGAAAACATCTCCAGTCTTCATCGGCGTCCCTACCTTCGAGAGGATCACCGGCCGCGCCATCCATGAGGAGGAGCCCCTTCAGTAGTTCAGAGAACTCGGGGACGACGTCCAGGCGGCCGGTGTCCGCGTCGAACGCCACCGCGTGGGCATGTCCCGCGAGCTCGGGCACGGCCGCGGCCAGGATGGCGGCGAAGTCGGCGAGGATGCTTCCGCCGGCGGCCGGAGCCACCATGCCGCGCTCGGTCATCATCCGGCTGATCGCGCTGCCCAACCCGAGCGGCTCGCGGCCGTCCCGTCCTACGACGGTGCCGGTGCGCCGTCGGGGCTTCTTGCTGGTGGCGCCGTTCTTCTTCGCCGCTTCCCGGGCCGCGAGCAGGGCCTGGCGCGCGAGGTCGACCCCGCTCAGCTCCGCCTCGGCGCTCATGCCTGCCCCCAGGTGGAGTAGCCGAGGTTCAGGTGCCCGAGCCGAGACTGGTGCTGCGCCTGGTCGACCACCTGATTGCTGAACAGGCGCCGGGCCGACGGCTCGCCGTAGCGGTCGATGTGGTCGAACACCACCTGGTGGTCCCTCAGCCCCCGCACCCGCCACTCGCGCACCTGATCACGGGTCAGGTCCTCGAGGACGAGCTCCTGGTCGTCCTCGACGTCGGCAGGCTCCGACTCCGGAGCGAGGACCGCGACGGCCGGGCGCGGCGCGGGCAGCACAACCGGTGCCACCGGCGCGGCCGGGACGTCGAAGGCCGGCTGCGCGGTCGCGGCGCGGTGGGCCTTGGCGGCGGCCTGCTGCTCGCGGATCTGCGCCCACCGGTGCTCGCGGATCCATCCCTCGGCGGTCACCGTCTCGTGCAGCTGCCGGTCGGTGGCCGCGCGACGCTCGGTCTCGGAGGCGCCGGGCATCGTGGCGTCTACGGCGGCCGCGACCGCGTGGCGCTGGGCACGGCGGTCGATCTGCCGGTCCTCGCAGCGCGGGCAGTCCCGGCCGGAGTCGAGCAGCTCGCCCTCGTCGCACCGCGGCTCCGCGCACAGCTGGCGCTGCGGCAGGCCCCGGCCGATCAGCCAGCCCACCGGGTCATTGATCGGCCCGTACAGCCGCATCTGGTCGGCCAGGCGCCGGGCAAGGCGGTCGGCGAGGATCTGCGGCGCGTCCGTACGGCCAGCGAAGTTGACCACCAGCTCCAGCTCGCGGCGGGCGGCGGCCTCCACCAGCTTCCGGGCGGCCGACCGTTCCAGGCGCGCCCACACCAGATCCACCGGAGCCAGAACGGCCCGCAGATCCTCCGAGGGCAGGGCCACCCTCCGCTGCTGCTGCGCCTTTCCACCACCGACGGCCTTCAGCGGGCCCCCGGCGCCCGCCACGGCAGCGCGCTGCCCCACCTGCTCATCGTCGGACGGGGACTTCTTCAGCTTTTCCCCGCGCAGCGGGCCGCCGTCCTCGCGCACGCACGCGCGGTCCGGCAGACCACCGGTAGCCCCACGGCCTTCGCCGGAAAAGCCATCAGAGAGCGCGAGAGACCCACCAGCAGTAACCCCAGAAGCGTGGAGAGCGTGGTGCTGTGCAGTTGCGGCGAGGTCTGCGGATCCGGCGATCCCGTCCTGGCCCGCGTCCCCGAACCCAGTTGCCCCAAGGGCCTCGGCCGTCCCGACCGGCTCAAGATCTCCGGATGCAGTACCGGCGAGGTCTGAAAACACGGCGTCCGCGACCCGGCGGGCCTCCCGCACGGCCACACCGTGGGCCTGGGCGACCGGCACCAGGCGCACCCGCGACTGCCCGTTCAGGCCCGAGCCGGTCTCCTTACGCACCACGTCCGCGACGCCCTGCTCCTGGAGGCGCTTGAGGACCTTCGCCCCGGCCGCCGGCGTGCAGCCCAGCAGCCGCGCGACCGTCGCCGCCGGACGCCCACGGTCGGTGTCCACCGACCCGGGGCACAGCTGCAGCCAGCCCGCCGAACCCGTCGTCAGCACCATCAGCAGCAGCCCGAGCCGGTCCGTCGCAGCCCCCCGGCCCGTACGACCGGCGAGCAGCCCGGCCGGGACCACCGGCTTGTCCTTCGGCGCCCATCCCGGACCGAACAGCACCTCGATCAGGCTCAGCAGCACGGCCAGCTCCGACCGGGACAGCGCCAGGGCGTGCCGCCGGTCGCCGGCCTTCTGCGCCCGGTACATCGGGATCACCCAGCACTCCAGGCCCGTCGCGTGCCCGAAGGCGTTCGTCGCGACGTTCGAGCCGAGGAACCCGGCGCTGCGCAGCTCGGGCAGCACCGTGTGCGCGACCGTCGACTGGGAGACCCCCAGCCACCGGCCGAGCTCCGCCGCCCAGATCTTCGCCTGATAGTCGTCGCGGACCTTCGACTTCGCCGTCAGCACCACCGCCGCCAGCCGCGCGCCGTCCGACGCACCGGCCAACGCCGGAGCCGACACCAGAGCGCGCACCGCGGCGAGCAGCCGGGCCCGCATCGTGGGCGTCAGCTGGAGCGGGTTGCCCAGCTCCAGGGGAACAACCGGACCGGCCTGCGCCGGGACCGACCGCAGCCGACGGCGCGAGGACCCGCCGGTGAACTCCGTACGAGGGCGCGGGAGCAGGGCGGCCTGGGCCGTCGCGGCGCTCATCGGCCCACCGCCGTGACCACAGCGGCGGACACCTCGAGGACCGAGGTCATCTTCGTCACCGGGCCGGTGTACTCGCCGAAGCGGACACCCCCGTTCGGGGCCGCCGGAACTGCTGATTCGTGATCCACCTGCCGACCCTGCACCGGGCGGCCTGTGGACAGAGGCAGCCGAGCGCCGATCACCCCCATCGCTCCCGCAGGGCGGGCAACAATCTTGGAACCCGTCCCGCCACACGGGACGGCCCCCTCAAGAACGTCGTCGACGAAGTTGTGGATGACGACCCGCGCGGGGTGGATCAGCGCGGCCGCCGACGTCACCTCCCTGCCTCCGGAAGCCGGACGGGCCGCCGGCCTGGAGGCACCCGTGTGACAGTCGCGGTGTGTGATGTACGTCACACTTCCCATGGAGGGGACACCACAACCTGCGGTAATCACCCCAGAGGGGGTACTGACCTGGTCGTGGTCGACCTGACAAGTCGACCGAAGCTCGTGCACTATGGCGAGACCAACCTTCATATGGATCAACGCGGACGGCCCCTTGGCGGGGGCTCGACTCGATGGCTCGTGTGGTGGGTGGCAGTACGAAGGCCCGGCAGCGATCTCCTTTCGTTTGGTGGCGTTTTCGAACTGGTGTTTCGAAGCCCTTGGCGGGGCCTCGAAACGGTGAAGCGGCACTTCGGTGTTGCAGCGGTACTTCGGTAGTGCTGGTCCTGGCTAGGGACCGGTGCTGGACCCAGAAGGGGCCCTTGTGGTCCTGGCTAGGGACCGGGTACTGCGTGGCCCTGATAAGGGGCCGACTTGGAAGGAGCGGCTGGATAAGCCGCGGCTCAGAACCGGCGGGAACCGGGATCTGAGCGGACCGCTCTGGTGATTGCGTGCCAGGCGGTCGACGGGCCGCGCGGGGCCGAAGAGGATGGCTAGTCCACTTCTTCTTGGCGCGCGCGGCCGATGGCCACTAGGTCATCCCAACCCCCTGAAACCGGAGGCTGGCGTCAGCATGCCTAGGCGCGCACCCGATGGCGTGATCGCGATAGAGGAACGGCGAAGCTGCGCGTGTAGTTCCACGCGGGCGGGTAGCCTTCATCCCGCGAGCACCTCCCATCAAGGTGTGTCGCCCAACGAGGCTCAGCCCCGTTCGAGATGCCCCAGCAGACCATGGCCGGTCGCTGGGGTTCTCGTCGTTATGGATCACTTCTGGGCACAGCCTAGCCGCACGACCCGACAGAACTGTGGGACGAATTCGAGAACCGTCCGACGTGCCCGGAATGCCGTGCCCGACCGAAGGGAAGGGCGCGGAAGTCTGCCTGGCCTGAGGGATGGTCAGCATCGGCGTAGCCACGTCAGCTCCTCGTCAGACCTGCTGAAGCGCGGCTGAGTAGTAGTACGCCAGGGCTGCTTCAGCACCTGAGCCCTGCGCCGTGGTGATGCGCTGGAACCGACCGGATCGCAGATCCCCGGCGGTGAAGATCCGAGGGTGCTGCATTTCCGGCGGGCAGTATCCGCCCTCGTCAACCGCGAGTCCTTCGAGAGCCGTCGGCCGACTACCGAGATTGCTCAGCACTGCCGTTGCGACGTAGGTGCTGCGCTCTCCGCCGCGGTTCTCGACTTCCACGATGAGGTCGGTGCCGTGACGGGCCTGCGAAATGGCGACGTGAGAAACCGGAACTACCCGGACTCGATCGTCCCCTGACACCTCCGCCAACTTGTAGTCGTCCGTTGCCGGGGCGAGGACATGGAGCGTGGCAGTGGACTGAGGGTGAGCCCGCAGCCAGGTGCCCAGCGGCCTGTCACCCCCAAGAACGTACGTCCGTGGCCCGATCTGCTCGGGCTTCGCGCGCCACAGCGGCGGCGTGGACAGCGAAGGGGCGGCGCTGATCCAGTCGGTGTCGGCGGGCGTCATCGCGGTCACGCCCGTGCTGACCACGACTGCCTGCGCGGTGAGCATCTGGGCGTCTGCGAGGAGGACTTCCGCTCGGTCGGAGTGCCCCTTGACTCCTACGGCGCGAGATCGGACCAGCGAGCACAGACCGGCCTGCTCGAGGCGGGACAGATCCGCGGCCAGTGCCTCGGCCAGCTGGGGGCCGGTTGTCCAGTTGCCGGAGACGTTCTCCAGAGCGCCGATGGTCTGGAGCTTGCCGCCGATGCGGTCGGCCTCCACGACGAGGACCTTCATGTTGAGGCTGGTGGCCATGAGGGCGGCCGCCACGCCAGCGGGGCCGGCCCCGACGACCAGGACGTCGGCGTCGAACGAAGGTGTGCTCACTGGATCCCCCCAGTTCCGCTGATACGAGACAGAGCGACTTCGCTGGTGATGAGCTGATCGGAGCCCAGGTTCCGGGCCGCGAGCAGCAGAGCGGCCTCGTGGTACTGGGAGCCGCCGCTGGAGGCACAAGCGTCGGTGACGACCCACGGCCGGTAGCCCCGTTGGTAGGCGGCTGTGGCGGAGTCGTACACGCAGGCGTCGGTATCGATGCCGCACAGCACCAGGTCACTCCAGCCGGATTCCTGGATGAGCTGTGATCCCTCGGGCGTGAAGACCGACGCCTGGCCCTTGTCGATGACCAGGGCCGAGGCGTCGATGAAGGGAGCGAGTTCCTTCACGAACGCCTGCTCCTCCGCAGTGCGCAGCCGCTTCCAACCGGAGATCGTCTCGTAGGGCGAGCCTGGCGCGTTGTGGAACCGGGTGAAGACCACCGGAGCGCCGGCTGCTCGCCAGCCGTCCACCAGCCGTACGACCGCCGGGACAACGTCGCGGCTGTGCTCGTTGACGAAGCCCTGCTGCACGTCGATAACCAGCAGCGCTGTCGATCGCGGGTCCAACCCGTCCACCTTTCCCATGGCCATCAAGGGGTGCTGTCTCGGAGGGCGTCCTGAGCGGCGCGAAGCCGATCGGGGAGTTCGCTCGTGGTCAAGATCGCTTCGCGCATCGTGCGGTGCTGAGCCGTCTCGGTGGGACGCGCGGTCGTGAGCCGGTAGTAGGCACTCCGCAGAAACCGCCAGCCGTACTCGGGAGGCATCACCGGGTCGTGGCCGTCCTCGACGGTATGCAGGACGTGGGAGGACAGAGCCCACAACGCCTGGACATCCAGTTCCAGAGCGACGATCTGACTCGTCGTGAGGGCACGCTCATCCGGCTGCGGGTGGTACGAGACCCCAGACCAGCCGGCGACACCCTGCGAGACGCCGCCACCGAAGGGGACAGCCTCGGCGTGAGACCAGCCCTCGCGGAACTTGGCGGCCTCGACGTCCGGCCCGAGCGAGACGACGTTCTCCGGGTCCTGGCGGTTGACCAGGACAGAGGGCGTCGCCAGGAGCTGCAGCGCGGTGTCCAGACCCGCGCCCACCCAGGAGTTCTCGCGGAGCTCGTAGACCGACAGCACGTACTGCGGCGCGGGCACCTCGTAAGCAGGTGCTTCCTCGGCGCCGTGGAGCTTCATGAGCCGTGTGAGCTGCTGGCCCGCCCAGTTGGGTTCCTGCAGATAGGTCCGGTATCGCCACACCGCCAGATCGGTCAGCGACTCGACGCGGTGATGCTCTTCCAGGTGCACGACGGCGACGCCGCACCCGTAGACGTGGACGACCGACGACTGGGCCGAGCGGTGTCCGGCCGGAAGGGTCCGTCGCTCTAAGCCCCCCGGGCCGCAGGGCGCCGGAGCGGCGACGGCGTACAGGGGGGCGATTCGCTCGCCCACGTAGGCCGGCAGGAACTTATGGGAGACGACGGTGCAAGGCGTCGGCTGTGGAGTATCGACCCCGGCGGTCGCGACGGCGGTGCCGTGGAGAGCCGCCAGGCGCAGGCGGAACGCCTCCTGTTCCTCGGGGGTGCACTGGTGCAGCGCCGTATCGAGGATCTGCGCCATCTGCGGACGGCACACGCTGGTCCTGTTCCTCTGCCAGTGCGAAACCGTTCGCGGGCTGATCCCGAGATGATCAGCGAATCCCCGCACCGACGCGCGCATTACCGATCGCAACAGCAGTGCCTCCTCGCCTGTCCACTGCTCAACTGCGATCACTACACACCCCTATGACGCTCTGTTGCCAGGCAGGAAGAGCCCTGTTGCGACGCTATTGCTACACCCCTTCTACGCGGGGACATCTCGCGAAGGTGCCTGCGACCCCGAAGCTGATCTCCGTCGAAGTGATGCCGATGACGAACGGGGGACACCGTGGTTGCCACTGCAGGAGAACGAGGCAGGCCGGCGTCTTGGTCGGGCTCAGGTCTGTGCCGACCCGCTCCTCTGGTTCTGCTCGACACGTTCGAGTCGCGCAGTCAGATCGGCGATCTGCTCCTCAAGGCGCCTGATGGTCTGTGCAGTCGGGTCGGCAAGCGCATCGAGGGCGTTCTCACGGATGAAGCTCCCGCGGCCCGTGTGGGAGTAGATGACTCCGTCCCGTCGCAGCTCGGCGAAGGCGCGCTGCACCGTTCCGGGCGCGACGGCGTACCTGTTCGCCAACTCCCTGGTGCTCTCCAGTTTGTCGCCAGGCTTGAGCTGCCTGAGTCGAACCTGTTCGCGTACGTCCTGCGCGATCCGCTCGAAGGGTTGCATGGCCTCGTCCGTCATGAGCCACATCGTAGAGCCACCTCGCTCGAATAGATAGCCTGCCCAACCTGGTTGACACGGTAGCGAGTGTACTGGTTAGGTTATCCACGTCGACACGGTTGGTCGCCTCGGCGCCAACGGCGAAGACGCAAGCCCGCACGACCGCACCACCGCAGTAGTTGTCCGCCCTTCGGGGCGGCCGGGGTAGCCCTCAGCTCGCTGGGGGCACGTCATCAGGCGAGCTGAGGACGCGAGAGCACCATCGAACTCCCCCGGAGCCTGACGGCCGCGACCACTGCGTGTACGTCGCAGCGCTGTGCGCTGTCTGTCCTACGGGACGCCGGCCTCGTGCCGTGCGGCCCGGAGGGCAGAGAGAGCATCGCGACCCGCGCCCCCTGCCGCTCCGCCTGTGAGGAGTCCAGATGTCTGTTTCGACCCTTGAGCGCACCGCCCGCCCCCGCCGGAGCCGGACCCGCTCCCGCACCGTCAACGCCCGCCCGGCGCTGGCCCTGTCCGCCTTCAAGCCCCACCAGTACGACCTGCGCCGGGATTGCGCATCGCTGATCTGCCCCGACTGCGAGACGTGGGTGCCGATCACCGGCCTCCGGAGCACGGCGCCCAAGGTCGTGCCGCACGACACCGGCCGTACGGGGAAGGACGCGGCCGTCCGCTGCCGCCTGGGCAGCAACCGCCTGGTCACGGTCGACGTGTCGCTGAAGCGGTGGCAGGAGCGCCTGGAGGACGGTCACGCGGAGACCGGTCACCGCCGCAAGACCACCGTGCGGCGCAAGCCGAAGGTGATGGTCGCCCCGGCCGTCAGCCAGATCGCCGCGCAGAAGCAGGCGCCGGCGGATGACGAGCGCAGCAACGACCGGCCCCTGTGGCTGCGGCGCAAGGAACAGTGGGCAGCGGCCGAGTCCGCGGTCCGCGACGCCGACACCCGCCGCGCGCAGCTGCCCGTCGGCGCCGCGCCGCTCGGAGCGCCGCCGGTGCCTCTCAAGAAGCTGACCCCCGGGCGCCGCGCGAGCTGACCCGCTTCGGACGAACGACCACGGCCCCGGCCGCCCCGCAGTGAAGGGGGCGGCCGGGGCCGTGGCTGCTCGTACAAGCAGTCAGCTCCCCAACTGGGGAGTGATCGCGACAGGCCAAGGGATTGCAGCCCTCGGACTGTCCAGGACCTGACTCGGAGGACCTGATGCCCAGCATGACACGTACGATCCCCGCCCCGTCGAACGGCCTCTACAGCGACATGGAGGACGCCGACAACCAGAAGGGCCCGGAGCGGGACGAGACCGACAGCTTTCACCGGCTGGTCCGCCACCTGGTGGCCGACGGCGACTCCCGCGCTGCGAAGGCCGGCCGCCGCGCCCGCCGCACCCTCAAGGAGATGGGGGCGGTCCGGTGAACGCCGTCACGAGCCTGACTGACGCGGAGCGCGCCGAGCTCTCGCGCAAGAACGCAGAGCAGAACAAGCGGTCGGAGAACAACCGACGCTGACCGATCCCCCGGCATTGCCCGTCGTCCCCGCGCCTACACGGGCGGGGCCGGCGGAGAGCGTCGGGAGCTCACCTTCGCTCCGGCCGTCCGGCCGCCACCAACGCGAAACAGCCCCGGGGATCGCACCCCCGGGGCTGTCGTACGGACCTTCTGGGAGGCCCTGATGAACAGCACCATCGTACGCACCCCCTACTACGGCGCCGACACCACGGACGTCATCGAGCGCCCCCGCGCGGCCTGTGCCGACGAGGACCCCGAGCTCTTCTTCCCGATCGGCGACACGGGCCCGGCGCTGCTCCAGGAGGAGGAAGCGAAGGCTGTCTACCGGTTTCTCCGGGGGTAACCGTGTGGCGCGAGGCGAGTGGAGACCACTATGTGCAGCTCAGCGCAGGTTCAGCTGAGCCTATCGTGTGCAACACATGTGGCACCACTGCCGCTCGATGTGATCCGGTCTCAGCCCTTCAGATCAGATGTCCTCTTCGGGGCCGACATGACGAAGGACCGTCTCGTACTCGCCGGAGGTGACGAGTCCGTCGATGACCGCGGCTATGGACGCCACGCCCGGGTCGCGGACGATGAGGCCGTCCCAGCACCACCAGTAGTCGCCTTCCGGGTCTCCTGCCTGGTGCTGGCGGTCCATGATGCGGTGCACCTCGTCGAGAGTGAACACAGTTCCGGACCAGCGTTCGCCGTCATCGCGGACGACCCACATGTCGACGTTGCAGACCTCGTCCAGGTCCTCTCCTGCTCCAGGTACGAAACAGATCTCGTATCCATCGCGTTTGACTCGATAGAAAGGCCCGTCCCACATGCTCGCTTACTCCGTAACACTCGATCCTGGGCCGCCCTGAGATGGGAAAGCCAAGCTCAGGCACGTTGATTCAGCGCTCTGGTCAGATCACGGTTGGCCGCCCTCGCGGCTTCGAGATCAGATCGTGCTTCCTCCAGCGAAGCGGTCAAGTCCACATTCTGCTGCTCCAGCCTCGTGATCTTGCGTTGGAGCTCGTCGATGTCTGCTGGGGCTCCGAGGCCCGACTCCTGCCATGCCTGGGTTCCCAGCGCCTGCGAGAGCCGCTTCTCCAACTGCTGAACGCGGGAGGCCAGACGAGTGTTGCGAGCCTGGGCGTTCGCGAGATCAGCCTGAAGCGAGGCCCGGCTTACCGGCGAAGTGCCGGCCGGGTCCTGAGCCGCAGGCTCGAGCTCGGCTGCATGCACGATCTCCAGCAGGTCGCGGTGACGATAGAGGAAGCTGCGATCAACTCCGGCTTGCCGTGCGATGGCCGAGACGCTGATGGGCGTGCCGTTCCTCGCGGCGTTCTTGACTGCGGTGGCGACGCGCTGGCGGCGCCGCTCGGTGTCGGCCTGGCGGCCGTCGCGCATGGCAGGGATCACGGAAGCCTCCAGGGCCTGACGTCGGGGACTGGCTGGCCGACGCGGGGCATGCCCAGCATCACTGAGCGGCCGCGGCGGACCACGGCGACGGCTTCTTCGATCTGGGCACGTTCTTCGTCTGAGAGGTCGTCCAGGTCGGCCTTGACTCGGTTGATCAGACGGCGGACCCGGCTGATCTCCTCCTCGGAGGGCATCGCTTCGCTGCGGGCCCAGTCGTCGGCCTCGAAGGCCGACATCAGCCGTTCTCGACTGCGGAGGAGATCCGAGAGGTATCGCTCCAGGTCAGGAAGGTAGGAGACGTCGGTGCGGAAGTGGTCGCAGCCGATGCATCGGAAGCGCAGTGGGCAGCTCTGGCCGCCGGCCGCGACGTTGTGGGGTTCCAGGCAGATGCCGTAGGCCGTGGCGACTTCGCCGATGGCCCGCCGCACGTGCTCGGAGTCCAGGAGTCCTTGTGCTTTGCGCCAGACGCGGGTGCCGCGGCGGTCGAACTGCAACGCGGTGACCCGGTCGACGGCCTCACGTCGTCGTTCCTGGCTGACCCGGTAATAGCCCTGAGTTGTGGAGAGTTCACGATGGTCCATCAAATCCATGAGCACGTCGGGGTCGACGTTGGCGTCCGCGTGCCGCTGGGCGAAGGAGTGCCGGTAGGCGTAGGGAAAGATCTTGGACTTGTCGAACGGCAGCAGCTTCGTCACCAGCTGCCCATCGACCTCGACGACGACCGGAATCATGATGTCGGGCAGCGCGTTGACCCACGCCCGGTGGGCATCACCGATCGAACCGATCGGCTTCGTTCCTGCGGGATTGGCCACCGGGCTCGGCAGCAGCTTGAGCTTGTCGGCCGGAGTGTCGGGGAAGCGTTCGCGTACCCGTTCCTGCTGTTCGGTGATCACGGCGGCGGTCGCTTTCGCGATCGGCAGACGACGACCCAGCCGGTAGTTCTTGGAGTTGTCGTAGATCAGGACCAGGGTTCCGTCCGGATCCTTGGCCAGGCACTCCAGCGCCAGCGTGCTGATCTCGTCCGGCCGACGGCCGGTGTCGACAAGAAGCTCGGCCGCGACGCGGTACTCGCGGTTGCTCATCTTCTCCAGCAGATCGAAGTTGTCGCAGAGCTCCCGCATCACTTCGTCCGGCAGGTCCCGTCCGGCCTCGGTGTCCTCGGGCTCGTCGGGGACGTCCTCCATGGACAGGGAGAAGCCCGCCGGCAGCCCTTCGAGTATCTGGCCGGGGCCGGTGAGGCCCAGGACACGGATCCGGTTGATGATTCTGCGGACGTAGCGGATCACGTTGACCCGGTGGTGAGCCCCGAAGACGCCGGTCTCGGCGAGGAACGCGATGCGGTTGCAGAAGCTGACCATGTCCGTGCGGCTCAGAAGCCGCAGCTCATGTCCCTCGTCGTCTCGCTGCAGCCGCAGGCTGTCCGAAAGCTGTTCCATGCCGCGGATCATGTTCTGCATGGAACTGGCGACGTTCCGGCCGCGCCGCCGCGGGAGTTCGTCGTAGGCCCAGACCTTGACCGCCTCCCGCAGAGGCCGCTGGTGGATCCGGCTGAAGGTGAGGCTGCCCTGGTGGCCGAAGACGAACAGGTCCCAGACGTCCTTGAGCCGCTCGGTCTCCGCAGTCGCCCCCAGCCTGCGCAGCGCAGTCTGCCCACCTCGGATGATCATCCGCAGGTCATCGACCATCCCCGCGCGGATCAGGTCGTCCTCTCCCAGCGTCTCCAGGCTCGGGACCTGGAGCAGGCGCAGCTGATCACTGATGTGCCGCATCCGGTGGTCCTTGGTCTTCGCCTCCCGGGCGGTGCGGACCTGAAGACAGTAGAGGAGCTCGGCGACCAGCCGGTCGGGCAGTCCGCGCAGGCTGACTTCGCGGTTGACCGGCACCGACGACGACGTCAGGCGCCACCGTTCCTCGTCTCCGTCGAAGGTCCCCAACCGACGTTCGCGGTTGAGGCGGCCTCGGTGGACCTCGCAGTAGCGGGTCCGGTCCGAGCCGCGCAGCCGGTAGCAGGCGGCGACCTGGCAGGATCCGTATCCGGGCAGCCCCTGCTGCGGGGAGTTCCGCAGGAAGTCCTCCACGGTCAGCTCGGACGAGCTGTGCCAGCGTGCCTGGTGAGTGGTGCAAAGACCATGCGTCACCAGCCGGGGCGGCCGCTGGCAGCCTGGGATACGGCAGAGGATCTGCCCGTCGGAGCGGTGATAGGCACTCTTCCTCGGGACCGCCGCGAAGTCCTCGAAGGACAGGCCGGAGCGCCGCCAGCGGCCGATGCAGCCGACACAGACCGGTTCGCCGAGCGGGGTGCCCTTCGTGCAGCCGGGGATCTCGCAGTCCGGCATGCCCAGCACCGGGTGGAACTTGGGGTAGCGCACGACACGCGACTCCCAGTCCCAGCTCACCAGGCTCAGGAACTCGGCGTCCAAGGCGTCGATGATGACCTGGGTCCGCAGGTCCTGCAGCTCATGGGCCAGCGGCAGAGGTGCCCCGATCACTTCTCCACCGTCCCGTGCAGAGACCGAGGGGAAGGAACGCGCTCGATCGCCTCGCGTAGTCGGGCCCGGTCGGGAATCAGGTAGGGCCTGGGCGACTCCGGGTGCGTCTGACCGAGCAGTGCCTGCACCTCGTCCGCCGACCCGCCGGCGTCCGCGACGTTGCTGCCGAAAGCCCGGCGGGCCATGTGGGGGCCGACCTTCCGCGACAGCCCGGCCCGCTGGCTCAGCCGCTCGAACAGCTCGCCCAGCGCGTCCGGCGGCATCGGCGCCCCCAGCGGCTCACGGAACAGGTTCACCAGCAGGAAGTCGCTGCCGCCCGCCCCGAGTACTTCGTGGCGCTCATCGACGTACTGGTCGAAAGCCTGCACCACCAGGAAGTCCAACGGCTGTGTCCACGCCTGCTTCGACTTCGACCAGGCACGGTTGCTGTTGTCCCGCCGCCGGACGTGGAGGTGGGCGCCGCTGTAGTCGCAGCCCAGCGCCCTCGAGTCGGGAAGCAGATGGCAGTCACTGCGGTGCAGACCGGCCGCCTGGCCGCGGCGCAGCCCGACCCGGCCGAGCAGCAGCACGATCAGCCGGTCACGGGCGTTGCGGCACTCCAGGAACATCGCCACCAGCTCTTCGTCGGTGGCCCGGTCCACCTCGGCTTCCGGCTCCTGGCTCCGGTGGACAGCCCGCAGCCGGTAGGACAAGCCGGAGTCTTCGCCCTGGGCCTCCACCGGCAGGTCCCGGCTGTCCGCCAGCTCGTAGATCTGCCCGAGCACCGACCTCGGCGCCTCACCGACCGACACCGCGTACGACAGCAGCCCCCGCACCGCCGTCAGCACGCCGTTGACCCTCCGCTCTTTGCGAGCCGGGTCGGCACCCGGCCCCAGCACCACCGGCGCCGGGTCCTCATCCAGCGAGGACGGCGTGTACTTCAGCCAGACCATGAACAAGCCCAGGTCCCGCGCAGCGACGGACCAGTCGCGCCCGGTCGACCGGCACCACCGCAGGTACAGCGCTATGCCGCCGGCGTACGCCTTCGTCGTCAACTCGGACCGGCTCCGACCGAACCGCAAGAACCTCAGCCACTGATCAGCGATGAACACGACCTCGTAGCCGTCATCGACGACCGTCCAATACCGCACGCCAGAGGGCAATCTGACAGGAAAGGCACGCAATGCAACTCCATGATCCGACAGTTGATGCAACAACCCGCCACAGAGCCGCACCCCCAGAGAACGATCTTCAGAAGATCAACATAGCCCCCCGGCGCAACGTCCCACCACACAGGATCAGCCCCCAGAGAAGCCGTCGATGCCCGCTGATGGAGTCCTGCCTCCAGGGCGCGCTGGAGCGGAACGAGGCCGGTGGCGTGTGGGGTGGGCTGTCCGAGAGGGAGCGCCGCTCCCTCAAGCGCCGCGCGGCCCGCAACCGTGCCGCCTGACGGGAGCGCCGGGTAACTCCCTGCCCGCCCCACAGCACCGCAGCACAACGGCTGCCCGCACGGCGGGCAGCCGGCCTTTTCGCACGTCTTCCGCCCGGGACAATCCCGGGATCGCCTTCCTCCCCGCAGGAGAGCCCATGGAACGCAGTCCCCAGCTCGACACCGCGACGCCCCCCACCGGCGCCTCCCGGATGCCGGACTCGCTGTGTACGCACTCGCCGAAGTGCCCGACGGCCACCAGCCCGGACCGCGAGGCCGCGCAGGTCGTGGCCGCCCACCCGGAGCAGGGCTGGAGCCTGTTGTGCAACGCCCTGGTGGTCTTCGACGACACCGGTGAGCTGCTGCCCGACGGCCAGATCATCGCCCCGCACCGGCCCCTCGCCACGGTCTGACGGCTGCCTGATCCGCCCGACCCGACCGCCGAACTCCGGCGGCCGGGTCGGGCGGTGACTGAGAGCCGGACAGCCCGGACGCCCGGCCCTGCCGGTGCACGCGATACGAGGAGAGCCCACCACACAACGGCCCTCCGAGCCCCCGGCATTAGAGCTGCCGGGGTCCCGGAGGGCCTGGTGACGACCTTACCCACCGCCGTAGATCCACGGTGCCCCTTCTGTAGGGAGGCGCCCGGAAGAGAAAGGACTTTCCGTGGCCACCAAGCCCGCCGCCCGCCGCAGGCGCCAGCCCGCGGCGAACCCGAAGCCCCGCAACGGGCGCGCCAAGGCACCGGCGACGCCGGCCTCCGTCCCCGCCCAGGCCGCCGCCCCCGAGGAGACGGTGCAGCTGGTGCACCCGGAGGCCGACCCGGTCCTGGCCGACGCCGCCGACCGGGCCGCCGACGTCATCGACCTCGCGCGTGAGGAGGCCGCCGCCCTCCAGGCGGAAGCCGAGTGTGCGGCCGCGCGTACGGTCGCCGCCACGCACGAGCAGGTCACCGTGCTGATGACCGAGGCACAGACCCGCGCCGCGGGCATTACCGACGATGCCGACCAGGAGGCCGCCGCGCACCGCGCGGCGGCGAAGAGGGACCTGGAGGCAGCGCGTGGTGAGGCCGACCGGCTCCTGACGGACGCCCGTGACCGCGCCAAGGCTCTGGTGACGGAGGCCCGAGCGCAGGTCGCCGACCTCACCGAGCTGGCCGTCACCGACCGCGAAGCGACCGGCAAGGCGGTTGCCGAGCTGCGCCGCCTGGCGGAGGCCGACCTCACCGAGCTCGGTGCCCTGGTCGACCAGCGCCGCATCGAGGCCGGGCAGATCCTCACCCGCGCTCAGGAGCAGGCCGACGCCCTGGTGGCCGCGGCGCAGCGGGAGGTCGACCGGGCCCGCGAGCGGTTCGCTCAGCTCGCGGCGACGGCGGCCGAACAGTACGACGGCCGCCGCGCGGAGGCGGAGGGGCTGTACGCGGACGCGGTCAAGGCCGCCGACGAACGGCGCCGCGAGGCCGACGAGCGGGTCGCGGCCGCGCACACCGAGGCGGAGGCGGCCCGCACCGAGCTGCGGACGAAGCTGCGCGCGCTCACCGACCAGTTCGACGCGGAGGCCGCCACCAAGCGCAAGGCCCTCGCCGACGAACTCGCCGGGCTCAAGGCGGCGTGCGACAAGCAGCGCGAGCGGCTGCGGGAGGAGGCCAAGACCGTCACGGTGCAGCTGCGCGAGGCCGCCCAGAAGGAGGCCGACCGCATCACCGCCGAGGCGGAGCGCAAGGCGAAGGCCGTCACCGAGCGGGCCAAGGCGGATGAGGCCCGTGCCCGCCGGCTGCTGGAGGAGGCCCGGGAGGCGAAGAAGTCCGCCTCCCGCTGGAACGGCTGGCAGCAGAAGGCCGGCCAGAAGTTGTGGAAGGCGGCCCCGTGGGTCGCGTTGGCCTCCGGCGTCGGGCTCGCCGCCTCCGGCGAGTACGAGCTGGCCCGCATGGTCGGCATCAACCAGTACGTCGCCCCGCTGCTGCCGGTCTCCATCGACGTCTACTGCGTCACCGCGTTCCGGGCCAAGAAGGACATCCCCTACGCGCTGCTGCTGATGGCGTCGGCGAACGTCACCTACCACCTGTCCGAGCAGGCCCACCTCGTCCAGGACGGCCAGTCGGCACCCTGGCAGCTGACCACGTTCGTCGTGCTGATCTTCGTTGCCGTCATCTGGCGCGTCCACACGCTCATGCACGACGACGGTACGGACGGGCACGGCAGCAAGGCCGCTCCGGTCGGCCGTACAGGTACGGACGGCGGAAACGGAATGGCCGCTCGTACAGGTACGCACCGGCGTACCGACGCGACGGAGGCCGCGTCGTCCAGCCGTACAGAGGGCGCGAGCCACGACCTGTACGCCGCGCACAACGTGGTTCACACCGACGGCACGGGCGCCGGATGGGACGGTACGGACCCTGTACGCCCCGCCCCGCACCCGCCGCACGACGGCGAGCCGGAAGCGGCGGTGACCAGGGCGTACAGCGACCGTACATACGGCGTACACACCCCCTCCGATGGGGCGGCTCGTACAGGTACGGCAGTCGTGGGGCGTACCGGTACGGCCAGCGCGGCCGCACAGGGACGCACCGGCGCCATCAGCGTCCGTACACAGTCCGGCGGCGAAAGCGTCCCGGGTGCCCGTACAGGGACGGCGGCCACATCCTCTCCCGCAACCGGAACGGGCAGTACGGGGGGCGCGGACCGTCCCGGTACGCCTGTACGGACGGACGAAGAACTCCTGCCGCTCGTACAGAACCTCCCCCGCGGCGAGGACGGGTTCGTGACCCTCTACCAGGCCCGAACCAAGCTCTCCGTCAACAACGACCGCGCGGTGCGCCTGCTCTCCAAGGCCGGCCTGCTGCGCCCCGAGGACGCGGACAAGCACCTGACCTGATCCACCGAGCCTCTGCCGCTCATGGTCGCCCCCGGCCCGTGCCCACGCTCCCGAGCGTGAGCGCGGACCGGTGACGGCCACGGCCGGCAGGCCGCTCGCCCGCACCGCGCCCCGAGCGCGGACACAGCGGGCCGGGCACAACCGAGCACCACCCGCCCCGCGCCACGACCGCATCCGTCTCCCCTGCACCCAGCTCGGGTACCGCCCCCGAGCGGCTGGAGATCCGCGACGCGGTTCAGGCGCACGAAGGCCCCCTGCTGAAGCGTGATCAGCGGGGGGCCTCGCTTATCTGCTCACGCAAGAAAGGAGCACAGCATGGCACCCACGACGACCGGGCGCTTCCCCCGTACGACGACCCCGCCGGCGCCCGCGCTGGCACCCCCCGCGGTGATCCCGCCTGCCCTGGAGATCTGGGCGCCCGACCCCCCGACCTGGGGCCAGCGACTGATCCCCAAGGGAGTCCGGTCCGCGATGGCTGACCTGGGGCTTTGGCAGGAGCCGCGCCCCTTGAAGCCCTCGTTCCACCTGGTCCAGGTGATCGAAGTCCTTACCCGCTACGGCTGGTGCCAGTCCTTCGACTTCTCCCCCACCGGACGGATGTGCATCAGGGGTGCCCAGACCTTTCTGGAATCCACCGGGCACGTCACCGCGATCGACCGGGGAAAGGCCGTGAATTACCTCCAGTCCCAGTTGTCCTGGCAGGGCGTGAACATGCGGTTCTGGGAGTGGAACGACCTTTCCACCAACACCTTCCGGGGTGTGGAGGCCATGATCTCTGCGGCCTCTGACATGGCACGTAAGAACGGAGACTGAAATGACACCGGAAGAGGAGAGGGCATTCGAAGGAATTCAGGCCGGAATGACGGCCGGAATGTCCTTCGGAAACAGCGCTCCGGACGCCTCCCCGTACGCCGACGAAGGGCCGTACGGAACCCCGGTCGTGCACAAGAAGGCCGGTCTGACCCGGCGCGGAAAGGTCGCCATCGTGGTGGCCGGAGTGGCGATCGCCGGTGGCGGAACCATCTGGTTCCAGGTCCATTCGGCGGCCGTCGCGAAGGACGAGAAGGAGGCCGCAGCCCTCCAGATCCAGATGAAGAAGCTGGAGCTGGAGGAAATGAAAATCCGCAACGAGCAGGCGAGCAGCGACAAGAAGGCCGCCACCGCCTCCGCCGAGAAGATCCAGGCGGCCATCGACAAGTGCGTGGAGGACTCCTCCGACCAGCGCGGCAAGGGGTACGTGCCGCCGAGGAGCGCCGTCGTGGCGGACTGCAAGCAGCAGTACGAGACCACCGACGGGTCCGGCATGCAGGCCGCCGGCAGCACCCAGGACTCCGCGAACGCGGGGAGCGGCGGGATCAACTCCCCCGCCCTGCTGGGTCTCGTCGCCGGTGGCGCCCTGGCCGTCGCGGTGTTCGCACGCAAGGGCAAGAAGGCCGACGCCTAGTCACGCACGGTGATTAATTACTCCCTCCCTCCTGGCGGAGAGCGCCGCAATCGGACCCCCATGGTCCGGCTGATCGGCTGCTCTCCGCTGGGAGGTAAGGAGTAAGGAACCATCGGAGACACGGAGAGTGAGGAAGTCATGGCGACCGATACGGCGCCCCCGGTCCCCGTGGGACCCCCCGATCCGCCCGCTGCGCCGGCCGTTCCTGCCGCGCCGGCCCCCGCCGGGGACACCGGCATCATGGCCGCCCTGATGGCCGCGGTGGAGCCCGCCCGACCGGTCACCGCGACCGGCGCCGGGGCCAGGCCGGACGGTGACGATCCGGCCGCGAAGGCGGACCCCGACGGAGTGGTGGACCGCTCCTCGCCGGGCGTCACCAGCGAGCAGTTCAAGGCCCCGCAGGACCTGACCGGGGCCGGATCCGACGCCGCCGGTGCCCAGCACAAGGAGGGCGTTTTCAAAACCCTGATCCGGGCGGGCGCGACCCGCTGGGCAAAGGGCGGCGGGACCGCGAATAAGCGCCTTGACCTGGAAAAAGCCAAGGCCAGTGCGCACCAGGTGAAAGAAGCCCGGACCACCACGGTCATGAAATCGCCCGGACTTCCCACCCGTAACGGCTCCGGGGGGACCGGTGGAGGGGGTCGCAATTCTGGCGGAAGCAGCGGCGGAAATTCGGGCCGCAATTCCGCCGGGACCGGCTCCACGGGTACCGGACGCGGCGGAAGCGGCGGCGGCACCGGAGGAGGCGGGCGTGGCTCGTCCGGCTCGAATGGGAGCGGCGGATCCGGCGGCGGGCGCGGCACCAGCGGAAACGGTGGCAGCGGTTCGCCGAAGGACACCAGCCCCAAGGCGCCGAATGATTCCGGGGGCAAAGGCAAGGACGGCTCCTTGGGAAACGCAGGATCTGCCGGAAAGGCTGGCAAGGACGGAAAGCCGGGTGCCTCCGGAAACGGCGGCGGATCGACGTCGGGCGGCTCGTCCGGCGGCAATCCCGGCAGCTCGAAGGACAAGGCCGACCAGGGCAAGGGCGAGAAGGTCGACCTGACGAAGGGCGGCGGCCAGGGCCCGGGTGGGTCCCCCGGGAGCAGCGGCGGCTCCGGCAAGAACGGCTCCTCCGGGAGCAGCGGCGGCTCCGGCTCGCGCGGCTCCTCCGGGAGCAGCGGCGGCTCCGGTTCGAGCGGTGGCTCCGGCAAGGCCGGTGGCTCCGGCACGAGCGGGGCCAGCCACGGCTCGGACGGGGCCGACAACCGGACCCCGCTCCAGCGTTCGCGGGAGGTCGGTCACGGCGACGGCTCCGCCGTCCGCAACGCGGTCGACCACGTGAAGGCGTACGCCCAGGGCGCGAAGGACGGCTACCAGGACAAGAAGGAGGAGAACGCCAAGGAGCACGCACGGCTGGACCAGGCGCGCACCGACCACAAGGCGAAGGCGCAGGACCCGAAGCAGGACGACCCGAAGCAGCAGGGGACGGCGGTGACCGGGCCCGGCGGCCAGACGATCGTCATCGCCCCGCCGGACGAAGGAGACGACGGAGTGAGCACGGACGTGAAGCCTCTCCTGGTCAAGGAGATCGACGCCAACACCCTGACCCTGGGCACGGACGGTGCCCGTGGGTCGATCAGCCGCAAGGAGCTGCGCAACTTCAAGCAGTACGAGCGGAAGCTGGAGGCCAAGGAGACCCACCTGATCAAGGTGGCCGACGCGTGCAAGTCGCTGGAGGCCGCGGCGGAGGACGAGGCGAAGGACTGCCAGGACCTGGCCGAGCAGGCGAAGGCCGTCGCAGGCGGGGAGAAGCTGGCCGCGAAGCTGACGAAGCTGGCCGACGCCGCGAAGGCCCAGGCGACGGAGGCCGCCGAGCTCCACAAGCGGGCGAAGCGGGCGGCGGAGATGTGCCGGGTCGTCCTGACCAACATCGGGACCCGGTATGCGCCGCTGTACAAGGCCGTGGTCGACAGCGACGAGACGAAGCCCGCCGAGCTCAGGTTCTACAACGACAAGGGCTCCTACGCGCCCGCCGCGTAGGAACAGGAGGACAGAAGATCATGGCGGAGCTGACGTACAAGACCCTCGTCCGAAGGACCCAGGCCAAGGAGAAGGCCCTGGCCCGCAACGCGGAGGGCGTCAAGAAGGCCGCGGACGACATCAAGGAACTGGCCGACGACACCGCCTCCGACGCGGACGCGCTGGGAGCCAAGACCGTGGACCGCGACTCCCTGGCGGAGTGCCAGGAGCTGTCGAAAATCATCCGCGGGGTGTCGGAGGCCGCGATCAATTACGCGTCGAAGACGGCCGACACCGCGAAGGCCGCGAAGGCGGCAGGCGACCAGGCCCGCACCACCCACGCCGGGTTCCAGGAGGCTTTCGACCGCTCCGACGTGACGGACCTGGAGAAGGTCAGCCGCGACTGGTTCGAGCAGGAATAGCAGCACCAGCACCACCCACCATTGGCGCGGCCGGCCCCCCGGGGATCGCATCCCTGCGGGCCGGCCGCGCCCTTTGCGGACCCCCCGTACCCAGACAGGAGTAGCCCCCGATGGCCACCATCACCAAGACCGTGCCGAACGCGGAGCCTGCGGAGCGCGCCGCCGCGGCGCTCCAGATCGCTCTCCCCGTCGGGGTGGGCATCCTGGCCCCCTTCCTGGACCCGAACGCCGCGGCCTACGTCGGGGCCGGGTTCCTGGCCGGAGCGACGTTCGCCGGGGCCAACTACATGAACCGCCTGGGCCGCTGGGCGAACCAGCTCCCCGGGATCGACATCGCGCGGGCGCACCGCGACACCATGGGGATCGCCACGATCACCACCGGCATGGGACTGGCCCTCGGGCAGCTGGGCGGAGCCGAGGCGTCCGAGGCGCTGATGGCCGGCGTCTTCGAGCCGACCACCGTGCCCGGGATCCTGTCGCTGGGCTGGTGGGCCGCGGTCGGCTTCACCGGATGGCGCCTGCGCCGCGTCTTCGGCCGACGGAAGATCGTGGTGGAGCAGGCGCAGCCGACCGGGCAGGCCGCCCCGGCCAACACCGGCGGCCCGGCTGCGGTGTCCCTGTCCGACAAGATGATCGCCGCCTGGGGGCGCGTGATCAGCGACCCGAAGTCGGGACGCCACCGCAACCAGGTCCTCTCAGACGTCGTGATCTACGCCGACCGCTGGGAGGGACGGATCACCGCCGCGCTGGGCGACTCCGTGAACGTGTCGAAGGAGGCCGTGAGCAGCCTCTTCGGCCGCTCGGTCGGCGACATCGACATGAAGTTCGGCGCGCACTCCGGGGAGGCGTTCATCACCGTCTGGTACACCCAGCGCGCGGAGCTGGACCCCTCCACGCTCCAGGGCGCCTGGAAGCGCGTCCAGGCGCGGGTCCTGCCCAAGACCCACCTGGAAGAGGTCGGCAAGGACGAGAACACCGGCGGCCAGGTCGCGCGCGTCGTCGCCGACGACGACCTGGACGCACTCCCCCGCGTCGTCAACCTCGGGGAGCTGGCCGGAGCGCTGCGCCGCTCCATCGACCTCGTCTCCTACGAGCCGGGACGGCGCGACCCCAGGCGCGCGATCATCCGCGTCATGGACCACAACCCGCTGGAGGCCGGACACGACTTCCCGGGCCTGGACTCCCTCAAGGCCACCCCGGGCGGCTGGGTCAACATCGGGAAGATTGTGAGCGGCTTCCCCGCCAAGATCCAGCTGTTCGACCCGAAGCTGGGCGCCCTCCACGTCGTCATCGCCGGTACCACCGGCTCCGGCAAGGGCGGCACGGGCCAGATGATCAGCCTGGCCTACCACGCCAACCGCATGGCCCAGATCTATGGCGACCCCAAGGGCGCCTCCAACCCCGCGATCCCGAAGATGGCCGCCTACAGCGGCCTGACCCAGTACGGCGCCCTGGGCGCCATGCGGATCTCCTGGTGGGTTCTCCAGCACCGGATCGAGGAGGCCGCCCGTCTGGAACTGAAGAACTTCGTGCCCTCCGACATGCGGCCGTACTGCGCCACGATCCTGGACGAGGCCGCCCAGATGCTGGCCCCGGGCGCACAGAACCGCAAGGAAGCGGTGAAGATCGTCAAGGACGGCGCGTCCCTGACCCGCTCCATGGGCATGCCCTGGGTCCTGATCAACCAGACCGTCAACCTCGACCAGCTGGGCGGAGAGCAGGCGATCCGCGCCAACCTCCTTGCCGGCGGCACCTGGATCATCCTGCGCACCGACAGCGACCAGGTGAACCTGGGCGACCTTCCCCCCGGCTTCGAGGGGATCGACCCCTCCCTGATCCCGCCGGTGTGGGTGGAGGAGGACGACTCGCTGGTGTACGACCCGACCATGACGGAGTCGGACCCGCGCCGCACCTTCGGCCTGGGCTACGTCGCAGCCCCGGGCGGGCGCGCGGGCATGATGCGCATCGACAACCTCGAGGACGCCACCGAGCACATCCGGCCGGAGAACATCCTGGCGCCGGTGGACGTCCCCTGGTGGGGCGACCAGTCGCACATGGAGATGCTGGCCATGACCCCCATCCCCGGCTTCGAGGAGAAGGACGGCGAAGGCGGCACCGGCGAGGCGGGCACCTCGTTCGCCGGCGTTGACCTCCCCAAGCCGAAGGAGCTGACGTCGGAGGAGAAGGTCCTGGCCGCTCTCCGCGACGAGTCCGACCCCATGTACGTCGACATGCTCGACCAGGGCGACGACATCGACCCCGACGACATCGACTACGTGGAGCGGGGCCAGCTGCAGACCGCCTGCGGGGTCGCGGAGTCGACCTTCGCGAACGTCCTGAACAAGCTGGAGAAGGCAGGAAAGATCCACCGGATCAAGGAAGGCAAGACCTCGAAGGTGGCTCTGGGCCCCCGGCCGGAGGAAACCGGCGAAGAGGCCGCCTGACCGCTGCCCCGCCACGGCGCGCTTCCCACACGGGAGGCGCGCCGTCCCTGTCCCCGCTGACCCCCACCCCACCCCGGCGCTGGTCCGCGCCCGCTCGTCCCACACCACCACCGAGCACCGAAGGAATCCGATGAAGCCGCAGCTTGAGCAGACCGAGTTCTGGGTCGGCACCTTCCACGGGAGCCACGACGGCACCAAGGCCAAGGCCACCGCCACCCGCGACGACACCCGCCCCGAGCCGTACGCCTGGACGTGCACCTGCGGCGCGTCCCGCTCCTTCCCCACCGAGGACGGCGTGTGGCCCACCGCTTGGCAGCACACCCACCCCACCCGCCTCGACCGGCTGCGGTCGTGGGCCGCACGCCGTATCCGCACCTTCCGCTGACCTGACGCCCCGCCTGGCCCTCGCCCACCCCGCCCTCGGGGCGGGCGAGGACCGGACAGGCCGCCCGGCCGCCCGCCTCACCCCTTCCGCCCCGTCCGGCCCTTCCGCCGACGGGGCGCAGCACTGCCCGCCATCAACCCTGTTGGAGGACACCCGTGCTCATCCCCCGCCCGCGCCGCCGCATCGGCCGGCCCCGTCCGCAGCGCCCCGGCCCCCGCTACCCGCGGCTTCCCGCCCGGCTCCCCGGTACCTGGAGCCGGTGATGCCGCGCCCTCGGAAGAAGGGACGCCGCCGCGAGCTCAAGAAGGTGCCGCGCAGCACCGCGACGCTGGAGGAGTTCGACCGGCGTTCCTGTCCCGAGGGTCTGGTCACCAGGCGCCAGCTGCGCGAGCGGGGCCTGAGTCCTGGCGGGCACGGCCCGGTCGCGGTCCTGCGCTGCAAATACTGCGCGTACCGGCCCGACCAGTCGTGCAACCACCCGACCCGGGCCTGGCTTTACGACGTGAAGATCGCCCGGCCGAAGCGCGTGCCGACGATGGCGCAGGAATGGGCGCTGGACCGGGCGATGGCCGCCAGGTCCACGTGCCCGCAGTGCCTGCGCCGGTACTACTTCTGCCTCCCGCTGCGCACCCAGGGCAGCTGCGACCCCTGCGCCCGGGGCTACGAGCCCAGTCCCGACACCTACTACGCGTCCACAGCACCGGTGACCCACCGGCTCGCCGCCTGATCAACGAACCCCTCCGTTCTGACCACCCGTGCGGGCCGCCGCGTGCGGCTCCCCCGGCCACCACAAGGAGAGTCACCAGCCATGACCGTCACGGTCCCCGCCATCGACAAGAACCTGGACGTCGCCTGCGCCTCGGTCGCCAGCGAGATCGCGCGAACGGACAGCAAGGCGTCCTTACTGCTCGCCTTCAACGGCGCGGTCCTCGCTGGCCTCGCGTCCGTAGCCGACAAGAACTTGCCGGCCGTACCCAAGGTGATCGGCGCGCTCGCTGCCCTCGCCCTGGGCGTCGCCGCCGTGCTCCTGCTCCTGGTCGTCCGGCCCCGCCTTCGCGCGGACGATCGCGCCTCCTTCCCTCACTGGGCGAAGCTCGACGAGGACGACATCCGCTCCTGCATGGAAGGCGACACCCGCGCCACTCGCATCCGGGTGCTGTCCACCCTCGCGGTCCGCAAGTACGTCCACCTGCGCCGCGCGGTCGACCTCAGCCTCGCCGCCCTGGCCCTCCTCGCGCTGGCCGCTGCCAGCCTCGCGCTGTGACGGCGGCCCCGCGGCCCACGCTCCGTACGCGCATCGACCGCGTCCGTGCCTCGGTCGGGATCGCCTCGCTGGCCCTCCAGCAGATCGAGGACGACGTCAGCGCCGACGACGTCGACCAGGAGGAGCTCGCCGCGATCCTGCGCGAGCTCATCGAGGACACCGACCCGCCCGGTGGGTTCATGGCGGCCGTGGCGCAGCTGCTCACCACCGCCGCGCGCCGTGCAGAGCAGATCGAGCCCGACCGCGACGGTGACGCCTCCTGCCCCCTGCACGAGGCCGCCGCCCTGATCACCGACAACGCAGGGCAGCGGCTCATCTGGGCTGCCCGCGCCCTCCACCCGCAGGGGGACAGCTGATGGCGGGCACGAAGGCGACGAACCCGCCCCGCGGGCAGTGCACCCAGTGCTGGTTCCACGCGTACGCCACCCGCGAGGCTCACGCCGGGCTCGGTCCGCGTGAGGACTGCCCGCAGTGCGTGGACCACATGAAGCACGGCCACCCCGACCACATGATCGTCCGCTGACGGCGCGAAGTCGCCGCTCTGCTCACCGACCACGCCGGGCAGCGCCTCATCCGGGCTGCCCGGCACCCTCACCCGCAAGGAGAATTCGCATGACTGAGCCGATCAGCTACCCGCCGATGCCCGAGCACAGCCTGGTGGTCCTCATCGGCCCCTCCGGCGCCGGGAAGTCCACGATCGCGCGCACCTGGCCCGCCTCGCAGGTCCTGTCCCTGGACGCGCTGCGGGAGGTCGTCAGTGACGACGCGGGCGACCAGGACGCGACCGGCGACGCGGTCGCTGCCCTGCACCTGCTCCTGGAGGCGAGGATGCGCCGCCGGCTGTTCACGGTCATCGACGCCACCAACGTCACCGCGGCTGCCAGGAAGCCGCTGGTCGCCGCCGCCAAGCGCCACGACATGCTTCCCATCGCGGTCCTGCTCACCACGCCCGGCAGCATCTGCATCGAACGGCAGGGACCCAGGCCCGCCAACCGCACGGTGCCGGAGAAGGTGGTCGCCCAGCAGCACGACGACATGTTCGCCTCTTGCCGCACCCTGCGGTCCGAGGGCTTCCCCGAGATCGTCTACTCCGACAGCCTCCCCCGGCTCCTGCCGTACCTGGAGCGCCTGAGCGAGAGGCGGCAGGCCGACCTTGGTCTGGACGGCGGCGCCGGCCTCGGTGCCCTGAACCTCGTACGCCGGACCTTCGGCGAGGAGATCCTGCCGCTGTGGAGGTGGTGTGACGGCTCGGACATCGCCGACGGCGACCGCGTCGCCGAGATCCGCCTCGGACAGCAGCGCCTCACCCTCGCCCTGCGCACCGACGTCGACGGCGAGGGCGACTACGGCTTCGACGTCCTGGTGCCGTGCCCGCACGACGACCAGTGCACCGCCCACGCCTGGGCGCCCGCCTACAGCGTCACCTGCCTCTTCCGGGCGCTCAACGGCGACCTGGACAACGACGAGGACAGCGTCTGCACTCACCACGGCCCGGTGACTGCTGTGGACCAGGAGCCCGACGGCCACGCCGCCGCAGTGCTCCGCGAGAGCGCTGGGAGCACGCGATGACCTTCCTCCAAGACAGCAAAGAGCCCGGCCGGAGCGACTGGGAGCTGGCCCGCCTCGCGGTGCACCTGCGCGGCTTCGCCGCCTACGCCGACGACCCGCAGGCCGACGCCGCACGGAGCCTTGAGGCCGCGTTCACGGCCGACGAGATCCGTCGGGCCGACGCCTTTCTGGAAGCCAGCCGTCAGGACGCCGGCCGCCTCGCCGCGGTCGAAGCCCGGCTCGGCGAGGACGGCACCGGCGATGAGGCGTGGCTCGTGCAGCAGCTCACGACGGCTTGGGCGCGGCTCGACGAGCTCCGGGACCGGATCGACACCGGCGGCAGCCTCATGGCCAACACCCATGTCGCCAGCGCCATCGACTACATCCGCGGATCCCGGCCGTGAGCCGTGCCGCCGGCGCTTCACCCACACCCCGAACCCACACGACCCGGCGACGCCGGGCATCCGCTGTTACCCCCGGGAAGGACACCCAGCCATGAGCATCACGATCAAGAACACGTACGGCACCGCGCACAACGTCAGCGCGACCAACCCGGCCCACGTCACCAGCTGCGACCGGTACCGGTTACCGCTCGTCGGCACCATCGTCCCGGGGAACCCCGGCTACGAGGACATGGTCGAGATCCTGAAGGAGAACGGCCACGACACCCGCCCCGAGGGGTACGGGGTCCTCTTCCTGGAGTCCGAGGAGTTCAGCGCGACGTACTTCGGGTCGATCGCGCAGATCGAGCAGTACCAGCGGGAGAACGTCGACGGCACGGCGACCTTCGACGCCTCGCAGGGCGTCATGTACGCCCAGTGGCCCCACGGCAAGGGCTGGGACGACTTCCTCCCCCGCACCTTCTGGAACGTGAAGGCGCGCGGCGGGATCGCGGACGGCGTCGGCCTCGTCACCGCCTTCGCCCACACCGAGCTCCCGGGCGCGGAGGTCATCGTCTTCGAGTTCGAAGGCAAGTGGCTTCCCGACAGCGAGCCGCAGCAGCTGGTCACCTACCACTGCACCGGCTGCCACATGGACACCTTCCACGACTGCGGCCACGTCCACGAGAACACCGGCCCCAGCAGCCGGCGCTGGGCCGCCCGCCAGGCCCGCCAGCACATCATCAGCGCCGCCCGGCACGGCGTCGGCAGGGACAGCGAATGCCGCCCCAACGGCGGCGAGATGCTGCGCGCCGTGAACGCGGCCGCCCGCGAGATGTGGGGCACCACGGGCAACGCCCTCCCGGACACCGACGACGCGTACTGCGCCACCAAGGGCCCCTGCTCGATCATCCGCGAACTGCGGGCCGGAGCCCGCCCGCCCACCTACCGCGCCTGACGGACACACCGTGCCGTCCCGGCCTCCGCACGACGGAGGCCGGGGCGGTCGCGGTGGTCCCTCAACACGGAAGGAGCTGGACGTCATGCGCCGATACGAGGTCGACGTCCCGATACACCACGCAACGGACCAGGAACGGCGAGGTCTTGTGACTGAGCGTGCTAGTTGTCCGATGAGCGCGCTATCTGTCCACTTGAGTGCCAGCGTCGATCGCTGTGGCTAGGCGGTCTGCGTAGGAGTCG
>NZ_JBIAGC010000048.1:0-42111 GCF_042869595.1 Streptomyces sp. NPDC006879 | reverse complement strand
AGCAGGGCGTCCAGGTCATTCGTCACAGATCGATCTTGGACGCCCTGTCTGCGTTCCCAAACGCACCGTCAGCATTCGGAATGACTCGTCTAGGGCTTCCGTCGGCGCAGCAGCGCCACGTCGTGCCAGCTCCAGGTGAACCCGGGTTTCCGCAGGAGCTTGCGGAACACGACGTCCGCCGCCTCCGGGTGAGCGACGGCCGGACGGCGGATCGGCAGTGGTCCGATCGACTCCTCGCGCAGGTACCTGCGCAGCCCGCAAGCCCGCGTCTCGTGGGGGGCATGCGTCTGAGCACCGTGATCCTCCTCATCCACCGGTGGAGCGAGGGACAGAAGACCTGGCGACGGGCCGAAGACCTCGGGTGAAGACCTCGGGTTCCACGCCGCGTACACCTACGACCACCTGTCCTGGCGGTCGTTCCGGGACGGGCCGTGGTTCGGGGCCCTGCCCACTCTCACCGCCGCGGCGACCATCACCGAGCGGATGCGCCGTGGCACCCTCGTCACCTCGGTCGAGCCTCGTTCGCCCATCGCGGCCTGAACTGGGAAGACGTGCGTCGGGGGCGTGTGGTCTCGACCGAAGCGGATCAGATCGCGATGAGTCGCACGCGGTTAGCGCACAGCTTGGCCATGTCGTCGACGTCCGACGTGAGCATGGCCACCGGGCCTGGCTGGCGGAGCGCGAGCTCGGCGACGGTGGCATCGATCGGGTACCTGTGGCCGTGCAGGCCGGCCTCTTTCAGCAGCCCGGCGGCGTCCCTGGCCGCCTGCTCTGTCACCGCTTCCACCTTGACCTGGGAAAGCACCCAGTTCAGTCGGGGTGTGTTCACCCGGGCGTGCATGACCTCCACGATGGTGTTGGCGCAGACGACGAGATCGGCAGCCATCGAATGGAAGGAGCGGATCATCGCGAGCACGGCCCGATCCTGCGAGATCCAGGCGGACAACCCGTGGGAATCCAGTACGACGGTCTCAAGGCGATTGTTCACGCGGCGCTCGCCGACTCCTCGTGCTCGCCCGTGCCGAAGATTCTGGTCTGGGCCGCAGCCAGCTCCTCGTCAGTGAACGCGCCGTGTTCCTCCTCATAGCGGCGCAGTTCCTCACCGAGCAGCTGGTGTCTGATCTGGCGGGCAACCGCCTCCGCGACGTAGCCGGAGACGTTGTCCGTGAGCCTTTTCAGCTCCGCCACCTGCTCGGTGGGCAGAGTGACCGTGATGCGGGTCGTATCAGCCATGGAGTCAGCATACTGCGGTATGCGCGCTGCCTGCCGGGCTTCTCCGCGTACGAGCTCAGCGCCGTCCCGCGCCCAGCAGCTCACTCAGACGGTCGCCGATGACGGACACCCCGGGGCGCGGATCGCTTTCGTAGTACCAGAGCTTGCGCCGGCGCAGCAGCGCCTCGCCATGCTCGCTCCAGGTGAATCCGGGCTTCCGCAGGAGCTTGCGGAACACGCCGTCCGCTGTCTCCGGATGAGCGGCGGCCAGACGGCGGATCGGCAGCGGTGTGATCGACTCCTCGCGCAGGTACGTGCGCAACAGGTCCTGGTGCTGTCTGCGGCCCGCGAGGGCCGGATCGGCGAAGAGGTCCCTCAGCATCCCGTAGTCGGCGTAGAAGTTGAGCCCGTCGACCTGGTCGTAGATGACTCCGACAGTGTCCGAACCCGCCAGTTCTGACGGCAGCTCGAAGGAGGGCACGTCCGGGCCGGGGCGCCGCCGGTTTCGGGCGGAGCCGGACCGTCCCGCGACGGTGATCTCCCGGCGGCGGCGGTAGTAGGCGTTGAGGAGGTCCTCGGCCTCGGCAGGAGGAAGGACCAGTTCGTCGCCACCGCAGAACTCGATGAACGCAGCCCGGTCCTCCCGCATCCGCTGCCAGCCCTGCTCGGTCTTCTCGGCATTGCGGAAGACCAGCTCGGGGTGGTGCGTGGCCAGTTGCAGAGCTGCCTGGGCGATCTCGGTGGCGCTGGACCTGGGGTAGCTCGTCATCGCCCCGGACACCAACCACGCCCCGCCTGCCGAGCGGACGGGTACCAGGCAGGTGTGGAGGAATCCTCCCGTGGACACTCCGCGAAATGCCGCCCGCCCGACGTTCGAGTAGGTGCGGTACTCCAGGTCGTCGACCAGGTTGAGCAGGACGACGGCATCCCCTTCCTTACGCCGGATCTCGAAGATGCCCTCGACCGGGTCACGCCAGCCGAGCAGCATCTCCCGGTCGGTCGCGGTCAAGTCCTTCCGACCGGCGACGAACCGGTCCACCAGGGTCGAACCATCCGGCAAGCGGTACCGCAGGATGAAGTGATCGGTGATCCGGATCGCCTCACCTTCGTCCAGCTGCCCTGCGGGCCCTGCGGCCTCCAGCAGGAGGGGCGTCAGCCACCGGTCGAAGCGGGCACTCTGAGCGAAGGCGACGAGGTCACCCTTCAACTCGGCGCTGTGATCGATGAGATCGTCCAGTGATGGTTCACCGGCACCCTGATGCGCGCCCTGTGCGGCCTCAGCCAACGTTCAGCCCTTTCGTAGAAGACGGTTTCGGCGTGGACGGGAGACATCCCGCCTCAGCCGACCCAATGGCGGTACGCCTCGATCCACTCCGACCCCTCGGGCGGCGGGCTGGGCAACGGCAGATCCAGGATCCCGATCGGCTGCCGGACGCGACCGCGAGAGCACAAGGCGACGATCCTGCCGTCGGGCGTGAGGTCGAAGCCGCACACCGTCACCTCGACACCGAGAACCGTGGTGGTGAAGGGCAGAGCGAGGTGTTCCTCAAGCATGGTGAACAGACCGGTCCGTTGCTCGTCCTCGCCGTAGGCGTCCACCGTGGCCTCGTCGATCATGGCCTCAAGCTCGGCCCTGTCCAGCATGCCCATGACGCCACGGTAGCGGCCCGCATCGCGACGTCAGCGTGGCTGCCCGAAGCTGCTCCACCGGCATTCCCATGGCGGTGGCAAGCCCGCGTATCGTCGGGGTCATGCGTCTGAGCACCGTGATCCTCCCCATCCACCGGTGGAGCGAGGGACAGAAGACCTGGCGACGGGCCGAAGACCTCGGGTTCCACGCCGCGTACACCTACGACCACCTGTCCTGGCGGTCGTTCCGGGACGGGCCGTGGTTCGGGGCCCTGCCCACTCTCACCGCCGCGGCGACCGTCACCGAGCGGATGCGCCTTGGCACCCTCGTGACCTCACCGAACTTCCGGCATCCGGTGACGCTCGCCAAGGAGCTGATCTCCTTGGACGACGTCTCCGGGGGGCGGGTCACCTTGGGGATCGGCGCCGGCGGCAATGGGTTCGACGCCACGGTGCTGGGCCAGGAAGCCTGGACACCGCGCGAGCGTGCCGACCGCTTCGGAGAGTTCCTCCCCCTCCTCGACCGCCTGCTCACCGAGGACGCGGTGACGTACACGGGCGCGCACTACCGCGCCGACGAGGCACGCAACATCCCCGGCTGTGTCCAGCGTCCCCGACTGCCCTTCGCAGTTGCCGCTACCGGTCCGCGCGGGTTCAAGCTGGCTGCGCGGTACGGGCAGGCCTGGGTGACCACCGGAGACCCGAAGCTCTTCGAGGAGGGCACCGCCGAGCAGTCGGTGGAGGCGCTCCGGGGCCAGGTGGCGAAGCTCGGCAAGGCATGTGCGGAAGCCGGCAGGGACGTGGCCTCGATCGACAAGGTTCTGCTCACCGGATTCACCCCGGAGCGCAGCGAACTGCTGGGTTCGGTGGATGCCTTCGTGGACTTCGCCGGCAGGCACGTTGAGCTCGGTTTCACGGAGCTCGTCCTCCACTGGCCCATCCCCGAATCCGATTTCGCGGCGGACCAGAGCGTGTTCGAGAAGATCGCCACGGAGGCGCTTTCGCAGCTGCGGTGATCGGTGGGGCATCGGGCGTGGTCGTGTTTCTGTGCTGCCCGATGCCCCTTGCCCGGGCTGGCTCTTCACGCTCTGGCGTCCCCGATCGTCTGTACGGCTGTGGCCCTGGTGGCTGGATGTTGCCCCTGGGTTCTCTCTGACCAGCGACTCCTGTTCGCCGCGCCGCTGGATCCGGCACCCAGTTGTCCGGAATCCCGGCGGTTGGGGGCGATGGCTCCCTAGGCTGGGGGGATGGAGCAGGTGGTGGCGGCCCTGCGGGCCGAGGCTGGGCGCTTGTACGAGCGGGTGAGCGGGTTGCCGGAGGGAGAGTGGGAGCGGCCCACCCTGTGTGCTCCTTGGACGGTGCGCGAGGTCCTCGCGCATGTGACCTTGGCCGTGGAGCAGCTGGACAGGATGCTCCAGGAGCCCGAACCCCGAGGTCCGGCTCTACCCTCGCCCTTTGGGTGCCACGGCGCCGGGGGCCACTGTTCCCCGGCGGTCAGCGCGGCCCGTGAGGACGCTGTCGAACGGGCCGCGGGCGCGTTCAGCAGTGGTCAGGAGCTGGCGGATCACTTCGATGCTGCCTGGCGTGCGGCCATCACCCGGTGTGACGGACAGTCGACCGGCCGACTGGTGTCCACCCGGCTTGGTGAGGCCGTCCGGAGGGAGGACTGCCTCACTGCCACGGTCGTGGAGGTGTGCGTACACGGACTGGACGTGGCCCACGGCCTGGATCACGAGCCGTGGTCGACGGATGAGGCCGCCGAACTGGTAGCGGGCCTGCTGTTGGGCAATACCGGTGCTCCGTATGTTCCGGTGCTCGGCTGGGACCGCATGACCTTCCTGCGCAAGGGTACGGGTCGCCTCCCCTTGAGCCCCTCGGAGCGTTCAGCGCTGGGACGCCGTGGAGTGCCCGTGCTAGTTCTGAGCTGAGCCGACCCGTTCGCCGCTTGTCATACCACCAGCGACCGGACCGTGAACAGGGCGCGTACGGGCGGTGGTTGAGCGGAGATCAGCGCGCGAACTTCGGCCCATGGTCCTTCTGGGCGTGAGCGTGAACTCCTAGCGTCGTTTCACGTGAAACGGTCCGCCCCCAGGAGAACGAAATGACCGAAGTCCCTTTGCGCGTACGACCTGCTCGTCGCCTTCTCCAGCCCGTTCTTGAGCGGATCGACCGTCGCATCGATCGGCGGGTTCGTACCGCCGATCGTGAGATCGAGCAACTGCGTCAGGAGTTGCGGGCAACTCAGGACCAACTGGCTTCCCATCAGCAGCAGCCCTTCGCTCTTGAGCTCCTCTACGGGAAGGACGGCCGCCTCAACGACCGGATGCCCAGTCGACAGGCGTTCAAGAAGCTTGCCGACGAGATCGCCGCCGTCGCCGGGCGCCCGGGCGCTTGGAACGAGACCGCGCAGGCATTTCGCACCTTGGTGGAGGTGGAGTCTCGCGGGGTGGGCCGGATCGCCGGTTCCACGGCGAACATCCTCGGGAAGCTCGCCACTACCCCGCTACTCGGCCCGCCGCAGGGCGAGATCCTTGAAATCGGCACGCTGTACGGGCTCTTCGCGGGCGGACTGGTCCGCCAGCTGCTGCGCCGGGGGCTGGACTACCAGCTCACGATCGTGGACCCTCTCGCTCCGGTACAGCTCCAGCCGGGTATGGAGATCACTCGGGACCCTTCGGGTACCCCGATCACCGAAGCGGTGGTACGGGCCAATCTGCGCTATGCCGGTGTGGAGTCGCAGCGGATCCGTCTGCACCGCGGCTTCTCGGAGGATCCGACCGTGCGGGAGGCCCTTTCCGACCGCCTGTACGGAGTGATCGTCATTGATGGTGATCACACGCGGGACGGCGTGGCCCGGGACCTGGAGTGGGCCGAGCAGATCGCGGCGACCGGGGCGATCGTGGTCCTCGACGACTACGGCGACGCCCGCTGGCCGGGGGTCCGGGAAGCCGCCGACGCCCATCTGGCGGACAAGACCCGGATGAAGTGGGTCGGACGGGTTTCCACCAGCGCTTTTCTGCGGGCGGGGTGAGCACCCCCGTGGCTTCCGGGGTGAGGCAGCCGGGTGTCGGCTCGCGCTCGGGTTCGTGGTGGCGTCGGCTCTCTACGGGCGCGGCCATCCGCGAGCGGTGGCGCGCCCGGTGCCGGTTGAGGTCGCCGAGGGAGCCAAGGGGGTTTACCGCAAGGCGAGTTGACTGATCCACAGATCCGGCAGCTTGCCCACAGCCCATTCGAAGGTAAATGCCGGAATTGCTCGGCGTGGCTGTGGGTAACTCCGGGCAGTCTCCAGGGTCTACGCAGGACCGGCCGATGATCCTACTCCGTGCTTCTGCGCGCCAGCTCGTTCATGGTGCGGGCCTGCAACTCGCGTTCCGTGGCGGCGGTCACGAAGGCGGCGACCTGCTCGACCCCCACCAGAGAGCGTACGGCGCGGACCGTCTCCGCCGGCAGCGCCACCGGAGTGGGCGGTTGCCGCGCTGGCAACGGAGCCGAAGACAGATGTTGTTGGAGGTGGCGGGTGGCGAACTGCTGCATCGCGCGGGCCAGTTCCGCGTCCACAGTCTGCTGCGCCAGCGGCCTCAGCCGCCGCACCAGCGCAGCCGCCTCACCTGCGTCCGCGTCCGTCGGGGGTCGCTGGCCGAGGTAGCGCGCGAAGACGTACTCGGTGGTGAATTCCAAGAACCGCGTCGCGATGTGCTCCACCTGCGTCCGCAACTCCCGCAGGTGCCCGGTGATCGCGGGTAGCGGAACCCCGGCGGCGTACAGCTCGGCCGCAACTGCCAGTTGCTGCGGGCTCGGGACGAGGAACTCGTCCTCAAACCCGGGAACCGGCTCCAGCACACCCAGCGCGCAGGCCTCCTCGACTGCCGCGTCGTCCGGATCCCCACCGAAGCGTTCATCCAGCTCGGACCGGCTGACCCGGACCGCTTCCTCGTCCGACCACGGCCCGTGCACTTCGGCTACCAGGCCCAGCACGCCGCCCAACCCGCGTCCCGCGTCCCAGGCCTCCAGGAGCTCCTTTATGGAGGCCAGGGTGTAGCCGCGGTCGAGGAGGTCGGCGATCTGGCGAAGCCGGGCCAGGTGGGTGTCGCGGTACACGTTGGACCGCCCGCGCCGCTCCGGTCGTGGCAGCAGCCCACGGTCCTGGTAGGCGCGGATGGTCCGCACGGTGGCCCCACTGTGGTGCGCCAGATCCTCGATTCGGTACTCCGCCACTGCTGACTGCCCGGACAAGACCGAACCCCCTCACGTGTGCTACGAAAGACCCGAGGCGGTGTGCGCCGAGCCCTCCTGCGAGGGATGGTACGTCCGGTGAGTACAACCGGAAACGGCCGTGGCGGGCTCCTTCCGGGCCCGCTCGCCCCTCATAGCTTCGGTTCCTTCCGGGCGATCAGCCGCAGGGCCCGGGGGGTGAAGCGCGACATCCAGTGCACGCCACGGGCCTCGGGTGTCACCGGCACCACGGCCTCGTTGCGGACCACCGCCCGCAAGATCGCCTCGGCCACCTTCTCGGGAGGGAAGTTGCGCAGGCCGTAGAGCCGGGAGGACTTCTGCTGCCTCCGCTGCTGCTCCGCCTCGTCTACTCCGGCGAAGCGGGTGGTGGCGGTGATGTTGGTGTTGACGATGCCGGGGCAGATCGCGGAGACTCCGATGCCCTGGCCGGCGAGCTCGGCGCGCAGGCACTCGCTGAGCATCAGCACGGCCGCCTTGGAAGTGCTGTACGCCGGTAGCGCTCTAGACGGCAGGAAGGCCGCGGCGGAAGCGGTGTTGACGATGTGCCCGCCCTGCCCGCGGTCTGCCATCTGCTTGCCGAAGGCCCGGCAGCCGTGGATGACCCCCCACAGGTTCACATCCAGGACCTTCTTCCAGTCCTCGGTCGAGGTGTCGAAGAAGGATCCCGACAGCCCGATCCCGGCGTTGTTGACCAGGACGTCCACGACCCCGTACTCCGCGGCCACCTTCGCAGCGAGCTTCTCCATCGCCGCCTCGTCGCTGACGTCGACTGCCTCGCCCCAGGCCTGCGGCGCCCCGATCAAGTGGGCGAGCTCAGCGGTCCGGGTAGCGCCCTGTCCGTCCCGGTCCACCGCGACCACCCGGGCACCCGCTTCGGCGAAGGCGAATGCGGTGGCCCGGCCGATGCCGCTGGCCGCGCCGGTGACCAGTACCAGCTGACCGCCGAACCGGTCGGCGTACCGGCCCGCCGGAGCCGGGGCGCCGGCCGGGCCGGGACGTTCCTGGGCCGTGACGAACTCGGTGATCCAGGCGGCCAACTGGTCGGGCCGGGTCCGGGGCATCCAGTGTCGGGCGGGCAGAGTGCGTCGCAGGAGGGAAGGTGCCCACAGTTCCAGGTCGTCGTAGAGCCGCTCGGAGAGGAAGGCGTCCCCGGTAGGGGTGATCAGTTGCACCGGTGCATGGGCGTATGCGTCGGCCCGGGGCTGGCGGAGCCGGGCCCGGACGTTGTCGCGGTACAGCCAGGCTCCGTGGGCGGCGTCCGAGGGCAGGGACGCGGTGGGGTACCCGGTGTCGCTGATCCGCTCCGCTCGGCGCAGCAGCCCGGGCCACCGTTTGCCGAGCGGTCCTCGCCAGGCCATTTCGGGCAGGGCGGGGGTGTGCAGCAGGTACACGTACCAGGACTTCGCGCCCTGGCCGAGCAGTTGGGCGGTCCGGCGCGGGGTAGGCCGGGCCAGTCGCTTCTTTATCCAGTGACCGAAGTGGTCGAGGGACGGCCCGCACATCGAGGTGAAGGACGCGATCCGCCCCTCGGCCTGTCGCACCGTGGTGAACTCCCAGCCCTGGACCGATCCCCAGTCATGTCCGACGAGGTGAACCGAACGGTCCGGGCTGACGGCGTCGACGACGGCCAGGAAGTCCTCGGTGAGCTTGGCCAGGGTGAACCCGCCCCGCAGCGGCGCGGGGGCGGTGGACCGGCCGTGTCCGCGGACGTCGTACAGCACCACGTGGAAGCGGGTCGCCAGTTGCGGCGCGATCTCGGACCACACCTCCTTGGTGTCCGGGTAGCCGTGCAGGAGCAGCACCACGGGTCGTCCCGCCTCGCCGAGCTCGGCGACGCAGAGCTCCACCTCGCCGGAGCGCACCCGGCGCTCACGCGCCCCTTCGATGCCCTGAAGCCGTGCCATCACAGACCCTCCGCCCAGCGCCGCACGTGCGGCAGATCGTCGTCCAGCCAGAACGCGCTCTCCTCGGGGTCCGCGGAGTCGGTGACCACGAGGATCTCCTCGAACTTCGCTCCGGTCCCGCGGAATCCCAGGTGCGGTTCCACCGCCCACAGCCCCGGCCGGGGTGGGTGGTCGGAGAAACGGTACGGGCTCCACAACGGCGACCAGCCCTCGCGGTGCCCGTGCAGAGCATCGCTGAGCAGGCCCTTCAGGGCTTGGGTGCCGAAGCCGAAGGCGGTCGGGGACCAACGTCGTTCACGGACCCGTCCGATCTTGTGCGCGATGACTCCGAAGGGGTAGGCGCGGTGCCGGTTCGTGTGGCCCTGCTCGACCATCAGCCGCTCGACGTTCTCGTAGATCTCGCGCAGCGAACGTCGTTCGCGGACCTCGGCGAGGATCAGCTCCCGGTGGGCCCTTAGGTCGGCGAGCAGCCGGTCGTGCACGGGGTTGAGGCCGAGGCAGCCCGAGTACCCGATGTCGGCGGTGTAGCCCCGGTAGACCGGTGCCATGTCGAGGATGAAGGGCATCCCCGCCTCCAACTTGCGGTCGGTGGGGAAGAACTGCAGCGGTATTCGGAAGCCCGCGAAGGCCGTCCGGTCCCCGAACCAGGCGAACGGAAGGTGGAACCAGTCCCGTACGCCCCGTTCGCGCAGCCAGTCGCGCTGCATCCGGGCCGCCTCCCGTTCGGTCACTCCCGGACGCAGTTGCGCGGCGACCGCCTCGGCGCACTCGTAGGCGAGCCGTTGGACCTCTCTGAAACCTCTGAGCTCCGCGGAGAGCTCCCGTACGGGGGCCTCCCGCACGTCCTGCGAGGTGCTTGCGGCCATGCCAACCGTCCGTCCATGTCGCCCTACGCGCCCGTAACTTGACACCGATGAATGTGACAATGCTTGGAGATCACGTCAAGGGGGCGTGCACGGACCGTTCCGAGGATCCGCCGCGACCTCAGGGCGGATGCCCGTAGGGGCTCCGTACGCCTGAAGTCGGAGGCAGGTACAGGCACCAGGTCTGATGCCGAGCAGGGGCCCGCGGCACTACGTTCGGAACGTGACAGTCATCGCGACCGAAGGTCTGAGCAAGCGGTACCCCCGAGTGACCGCCCTGGACCGGCTCTCCCTCGACATCGGCCCGGGAGTGACCGGCCTGGTGGGCGCCAACGGAGCCGGCAAATCAACCCTGATCAAGATCCTGCTCGGGCTGTCCCCGGCCACCGAGGGACACGCCACCGTCCTCGGACTCGACGTCGCCACGCACGGCAGCGCCATCCGCGAGAGGGTCGGCTACATGCCCGAGCACGACTGCCTCCCGCCAGACGTCTCGGCCACCGAGTTCGTGGTGCACATGGCACGGATGTCGGGGCTCCCTCCGACCGCCGCCCGGGAACGCACGGCGGACACCCTGCGCCACGTCGGTCTGTACGAGGAGCGCTACCGTCCCATCGGCGGCTACTCCACCGGCATGAAGCAGCGCGTCAAGCTCGCCCAGGCTCTGGTCCACGATCCGAAACTGGTACTCCTCGACGAGCCCACCAACGGTCTGGACCCGGTCGGCCGGGGCGAGATGCTCGGCCTGATCCGCCGCATCCACACCGACTTCGGCATCTCGGTCCTGGTCACCTCGCACCTGCTCGGCGAGCTCGAACGCACCTGTGACCACGTGGTGGTCGTCGACGGCGGCAAGCTGCTGCGCTCCAGCTCCACCAGCGACTTCACCGCCACGACCACCACCCTGGCCGTCGAGGTCACCGACTCCGACACCCACCCCGACGGCACCGCGGCGCTCCGTGAAGCACTGACCGCCGCCGGAGCCAGCCTCCACGCGGGCGAGGAGCAGGGCCTGCCCGGCGCCGGGCACATCCTGCTGATCGAAGCCACCGGCGAAGAGACCTACGACCTGGTCCGCGACACCGTCGCCGGACTCGGTCTGGGGCTGGTGCGGATGGAGCAACGCCGCCACCACATCGCGGAGGTCTTCCAGGGCGCCCCGAGCACGGCCGACACGAACCCCGCCCCGCAGTTCGCCCACCAGGGCACGCACGAGAAGGGAGCCGGCCGCGATGGCGCCTGAGACCTCCACCCAGATCCACAACATCGGCTACCGCTCCTACGACGGGGCCCGTCTGGGCCGGGCCTACGCCCGTCGCTCCCTCTTCTCGCAGTCGCTGCGCTCCGCATACGGGCTGGGCCGCTCGGCCAAGTCCAAGGTGCTGCCGATGCTGCTCTTCGGAGTGATGGTGCTGCCCGCAGCGATCGTCGTCGCCGTCGCGGTGGCGAACCCGCTCGCCACGGACCTGCCGATGAAGTACACCGCGTACGCCCTCTTCCTCCAGATGGTCATCGCCCTGTACCTGGCCGCACAGGCCCCCCAGGCGGTCTCCTTGGACCTGCGCTTCAAGACGGTGCCGCTGTACTTCTCCCGGCCCATCGAGCGGGTCGACTACGTCCTCGCCAAGTTCGCGGCGATGACCACGGCGCTGTTCCTCCTCACCGCCACGCCGCTGGTGGTCCTGTACATCGGCGCGCTGCTCGCCAAGTTCGATTTCGCGGACCAGACCAAGGGGTTCGCTCAGGGACTGGTCTCCGTGCTCCTCCTCTCCGTCCTCCTCGCGGGGATCGGCCTGGTGATGGCCGCGTTGACGCCGCGCCGCGGCTTCGGTGTCGCCGCCGTGATCGCCCTCATGGTGATCCCGTACGGCGCCGTCTCCACCGTCCGGGCCATCGCCCATCAGACGGGCTCCACCGACGTGGTCCCCTGGCTTGGACTCTTCTCGCCCATCACCCTCATCGACGGCGTGCAGACCGCCTTCCTGGGCGCGGACTCCGCGTTCCCGGGCGGCACCGGACCGGGTGCCGGCATGGGCATGGTCTACCTGCTGGCCGTCATCGCCGTCATCGCCGGCTGCTACGGCGTCCTGATGGCTCGCTACCGGAAGGCCGGACTGTGACCACCATCGACATCGACCACGTCTCGCGGTGGTTCGGGAACGTCGTCGCCGTCAACGACGTGAGCATGCGGATCGCCCCCGGGGTCACCGGGCTCCTCGGCCCCAACGGCGCCGGCAAGTCCACCCTGATCAACATGATGGGCGGCTTCCTCGCCCCGTCCACCGGCTCCGTCACCCTGGACGGGCAGCCGATCTGGCGCAACGAGGGCATTTACCAGCACATCGGCGTGGTGCCCGAGCGGGAGTCGATGTACGACTTCCTGACGGGTCGGGAGTTCGTCGTCGCCAACGCCGAACTGCACGGGCTCGACGAACGGGCGGCGCAGCGGGCGCTGGCCACGGTCGAGATGGAGTACGCGCAGGACCGAAAGATCGCCACGTACTCCAAGGGCATGCGCCAGCGCGTGAAGATGGCCTCCGCCCTCGTCCACGATCCTTCGGTGCTGCTCCTCGACGAGCCCTTCAACGGGATGGACCCCCGCCAGCGCATGCAGCTGATGGACCTGCTGCGGCGGATGGGCGACAGCGGCCGGACCGTATTGTTCTCCTCGCACATCCTGGAGGAGGTCGAGCAGCTCGCCTCCCACATCGAGGTGGTCGTCGCGGGCCGGCACGCCGCTTCGGGCGACTTCCGCCGGATTCGTCGACTGATGACCGACCGTCCGCACCGCTATCTCGTCCGTTCCTCCGACGACCGGGCGCTGGCCGCGGCCCTGATCGCCGACCCGTCCACCGCGGGCATCGAGGTCGACCACGCCGAGGGCGCACTGCGCGTGCAGGCCGTCGACTTCGGTCGGTTCACCGAACTGCTTCCGCAGGTCGCGCGGGAACACGACATCCGGCTGCTGACGGTCTCGCCCTCGGACGAGTCCCTAGAGTCGGTCTTCTCCTACCTCGTCACGGCCTGAAGGAGCTGGCAACGATGTACAACCCCACGGTTGCCCGGCTCACCTACAAGGCCCTCCTCGGCCGCCGCCGGGCCCTGATCCTGTTCGCCCTGCCCGCCCTGCTGCTGCTCATCGCCGTGGCGGTACGGACCCTCGCCGGCGTCGACGACGAGGTGGCGGCGAACCTGTTGGGCGGGTTCGCGCTGGCCACCATGGTTCCGCTGATCGGCGTCATCGCCGGCACCGGCGCCATCGGCCCGGAGATCGACGACGGCTCGATCGTCTACCTGCTGGCCAAGCCGGTGAAGCGGCCCACGATCATCTTGACCAAGCTGACCGTCGCCGTCGCCGTCACCATGGTCTTCTCCGCCGTCCCCACCCTGATCGCCGGCTTCATCCTCAACGACAACGGCCAGCAGATCGCCGTCGCCTACACCATCGCCGCGCTCGTCGCCTCCATCGCGTACAGCTCCATCTTCCTGCTCCTCGGCACGGTCAGCAGGCATGCCGTGGTCTTCGGCCTGGTCTACGCACTGGTGTGGGAGACGCTGTTCGGCTCGCTGGTCGACGGGGCGAAGACGCTGAGCGTCCAGCAGTGGTCTCTGGCCCTGGCCGAGAAGGTGAGCGGGCAGGGCTACATCGACTCCTCGGTGGGCCTGCCGACCGCCGTGGTGCTGCTCGCCGCGGTGACCGCCGGAGCCACCTGGTACGCCGGCCAGAAGCTGCGCACCCTCACCCTGGCGGGCGAGGAGTAGCCCCGGCCGCCCCGTGCCGGGCGAGGGCCCCCGACCCTGTGCGCGGTCGGGGGCCCTCGCGCGCCTGGCGGCGGGCTGGGTCATCATCGGGGGATGACCCAGCAGCCGCCCGTGGAACCGGAGCCGTCAAGGCCGGTGCGTTCCTGGGTGTGCTCAAGCCCGGGCACCCACATCTGGTTCCTGATCATCGCCCTGACGAGCCTGGTCGTGCTCCTCGCACCCAGCCACCTCGACCATCTGCTGCTGCACCGCAACAGCAGCAACCTCCACCAGTTGCTCCAGCATCCGGTGCAGTCGCTGGTCAGCAGTGCCTTCTGGATCGAGGACCCGATGTCCTTGCCGCTCTACCTGGTCCTGTTCGAGGTGTTCCTGGCGCCGGTGGAGAGGTGGTTGGGCACCTTGCGCTGGTTGGTGATCGTGGTGATGGCGCACGTCACCGCCACTTTGATCAGCCAGCGGCTGGTGCTGGAATCCATCGAGACCCACCGGGCCCCGGCGGCCATGGCCCACGTTCTGGACATCGGGGTCAGCTACGGGATCGCGGGGGCCGTCGGAGTGCTCGCCTACCGACTCCTCGGCCCGTGGCGCTGGCTCTACCTCGTGAGCGTGCTCGCCGTCTTCGGCGTTCCGCTGGCCAACGACGGTAGCTTCACCGACCTCGGGCATGTCATCGCTCTCGGGGTGGGCCTCACCGCCCTGCCGCTGACCCGCGGCCTTCCGGGAGAGCGTCCGGGTGCCGGCGGTCCGGACCGGACCAGAACGGGCGCGGCGGGCGAAAATCGCTGGTAACCGCCCTTGGCGCGCGGCACAGTGGACAGCGGGGAGACCCAGGGGCTGGGGTAGCCGCTTCGAGCGCGCCGGACGGCGCGGGCTGTCCCGGCCCCGCCCCAGCGCCCCACGGGGTGGAGCCGGCGGGGGTGGAGCCGGCCCGCTTCAGGCAGCGCCGAGCAGGCGCTCCAGGACGACCGCGATGCCGTCGGTGTCGTTGGAGGTCGTGACCTCGTTCGCCACGTTCTTGAGTTCCAGGTGCGCATTGGCCATCGCCACGCCATGAGCCGCCCAAGCGAACATGGGGATGTCGTTGGGCATGTCGCCGAAGGCGATGGTCTGTGCGGCCCGCACCCGCAGCCGACGGGCAGCCAGCGACAGGCCGGTGGCCTTACTCAGCCCCAACGGGAGGATCTCCACCACGCCGGGGCCGGCCATCACCACGTCCACGAGTGAGCCGACGAGCTGACGGGCGGTCTGCGCCAGTGCGTCGTCGTCCAGGCCGGGGTGCTGGATGTACAGCTTGTTCAGCGGGGCGGTCCACAGCTCGGCGGTGTCCTTGACGGAGACCGAGGGCAAGGGGCCGTCCTGTACCCGGTAGCCCGGCCCCACCAGGACCTCACCGTCGAGCCCGTCCCGGCTCGCCGCCAGCGCCAGTGGACCCACCTCGGCCTCGATCTTGGAGAGCGCCAGACCGGCCAGCTGCCGGTCCAGCGTCACCGAGGTGAGCAGTTTGTGCGCGCCGGCGTCGTACAGCTGGGCACCCTGCCCGCAGACCGCTATTCCCCGGTACCCCAGGTCTTCGAGGATGTGCCGGGTCCAGGCCACGCCGCGGCCGGTGACCACGATGTGGGCCGCTCCGGCCGCGGTGGCGGCGGTGAGGGCTTCACGGGTGCGCTCCGAGACCGTGTCGTCGGAGCGCAGCAGCGTGCCGTCGAGGTCGGTCGCGACCATGCTGTAGGGGAAGGTCACTTGGCTACCGGCTCCAGGACCTCGCGGCCACCGAGGTACGGGCGCAGGACCTGCGGGACCCGCACGGAACCGTCCGCCTGCTGGTGGTTCTCCAGCAGCGCCACGATGGTGCGCGGCACCGCGCACAGGGTGCCGTTGAGCGTCGCCAGCGGCTGGACGCTGCTCTTGCCCTCGTGGGTCTCGCGCATGCGCACCGACAGGCGGCGGGCCTGGAAGCCGTCGCAGTTCGAGGCGGAGGTCAGCTCGCGGTACTTGCCCTGGGTGGGGATCCAGGCCTCGCAGTCGAACTTGCGTGAGGCGGAGGACCCGAGGTCGCCGGTGGCGACGTCGATGACCTGGAAGGGAAGTTCGAGGGCGGTGAGCCACTGCTTCTCCCAGTCCAGGAGACGCTGGTGCTCGGCTGCGGCCTCCTGCGGTGCCACGTAGGAGAACATCTCCACCTTGTCGAACTGGTGGACCCGGAAGATGCCTCGGGTGTCCTTGCCGTACGTCCCGGCCTCGCGGCGGAAGCAGGGCGAGAAACCGGCGTAGCGCAGCGGCAGCTTGTCGGCCTCGATGATCTCGTCCATGTGGTAGGCGGCGAGCGGGACCTCGGAGGTGCCGACCAGGTAGTAGTCGTCCTTCTCCAGGTGGTACACGTTCTCGGCGGCCTGCCCGAGGAAGCCGGTGCCCTCCATGGCGCGCGGGCGGACCAGCGCGGGCGTGAGCATCGGGATGAAGCCGGCCTCGGTGGCCTGCGCGATCGCCGCGTTCACCAGGGCGAGTTCCAGCAGGGCGCCGACGCCGGTGAGGTAGTAGAAGCGCGAGCCGGAGACCTTGGCGCCGCGTTCGACGTCGATGGCGCCGAGGGACTCGCCGAGCTCCAGGTGGTCCTTGGGCTCGAAGCCTTCTGCTGCGAAGTCCCGGATGGTGCCGTGCGTTTCGAGGACGAGGAAGTCCTCTTCGCCGCCGACCGGTACGTCCGGGTGCACGATGTTGCCCAGGCGCAGGGCCAGCGTCTTGGCGGTCTCGGCGGCCTCGGCCTGCTCGGCGTCGGCGGCCTTGACGGCTGCGGAGAGTTCGCCCGCCTTCTTCAGCAGCGCGGCCTTCTCCTCGCCGCTGGCCTTGGGGATGAGCTTGCCCAGGTTCTTCTGCTCGTTGCGCAGTTCGTCGAAGCGGACGCCGGAGGACCTGCGCCGCTCATCGGCGGAGAGCACGGAGTCGACAAGCTCGACGTCCTCTCCACGGGCGCGCTGCGAGGCGCGGACACGGTCGGGGTCTTCACGGAGCAGGCGGAGGTCAATCACCCCTCCAGGCTACCGGGCTGGGGTTCGGTCGATCGCATCGATATCACGCTGCGTGTCACTATGTACCAATTGTGGGTAATGGGAAACTGGCTGGAAGATGCCGGTTCGGACCGTAGCCCCTGGGAAATCGGTATTGCCCGAGCATTCCTCGAAAAGGGGCACCCGGGACATCGGTGTCGGCTCGGATCCCTTGTTTTGGGCGGGCGGATGAGTTCCGAAGGCGAGTTCGTCCACAGGCTGTGCGAGGCCTGCATTAATTATCCACAGGCTGTGCGCGAGGGCTGTGGATGTAGAAAAGATGGCCCTTCCAGGGCCCCAGGACGGCTGAAGTAGGGGGTCAAACCCCCCTCACACACTCATTCGGGTGGGAATATCTCGCCCCAAAGGGTTGATCGATGCCGGAAGAGTGACATGGCCCGCAGGGGGTGTTGATGATCAAGAGTGCGCCATAGGGCCGATATGTCGACTTGAGGGGTTCTTGAAGTCGACTTGTTCACAGGTCGCCCCGCCAGCCTGTGGATAACTCGGGTCAAGGGTCAGCTCCGGCCGTCGAGGCAACGAGTCAGCCAGTCCGCAGCCTCCACGAAGTCACTGTCCGAGGTCCCCGGCCGGGCTGCCCCGACCTCTCCGGGAGCCACCCCCGCCCGCGGATAGGACCCCAGGAACCGCACCTTCGGGCAGATCCGCTTCAGGCCCATCAGCGCCTCACCCACCCGGCGGTCCGAGATGTGGCCTTCCGCGTCGACCGCGAAACAGTAGTTCCCGATGCCCGCCCCGGTCGGCCGGGACTGGATGAGCATCAGGTTGACGCCCCGCACCGCGAACTCCTGGAGCAGTTCCAGCAACGCTCCGGGGTGGTCGTCACCCAACCACGCCACCAGCGAGGTCTTGTCGGCCCCGGTGCGGGCGGCCGGCCGGGCCGGCCGCCCGACCAGGACGAACCGGGTCTCCGCGTTGTCGGCGTCATGAATCTCGGTGACCAGTGGCACCAGTCCGTAGGTGGCCGCCGCGAACTCGCCCGCGAATGCCGCGTCATAGCGCCCCTCCTGCACCAGGCGGGCACCGTCGGCGTTGGAAGCCGCCGACTCCCAGGCCGCTTCCGGCAGATGGGCCCGCAGCCAGTTGCGGACCTGGGGCTGGGCCACCGGATGCCCGGTGACGGTCTTGACGTCGCTCAGGGCGGTTCCGGGTCGCACCAGCAGAGCGAAACTGATCGGCAGCAGCACCTCGCGGTAGATCATCAGCGGCTCGCCCGAAGCCAGCTCGTCCAGGGTGGCGGTGACACCACCCTCCACCGAGTTCTCGATGGGGACGAGCGCCGCCGCCGCCTCCGCGTTGCGCACCGCGTCCAACGCGGCCGGCACGGAGACCATCGGGACGAGCTCGCGGGTCGCGGCTTCCGGGAGGGTGCGCAGGGCGGCTTCCGTGAAGGTGCCCTCGGGACCGAGATAGGTGAAGCGAGTGGCCGACATGCGGTCAGCCTAAGGGCTCGTGCGCGGCGGAGGACGGCCGTGGGCTCACCCGGTCGGCTCACCCCGGTGGGTGGGCGGTGCAACGCGCACCGGGACCGTTCACGATTCGAGCAGCCGCTGTCCCACGTACTCGCCGTGCCGTGGTCCTCGGGGCACCGCGTACAGGCCGCTGCTCTCGTGCCGGATGAACGCCGAGAGGGCGTCGCCGCGGTCGAGCTTGCGCTGTACCGGTACGAAACCGTGCTGGGGGTCCGCCTGCCAGCAGACGAACAGCAGTCCCGCGTCCGGGGTGCCGTCGACGTCGATACCGTCGTGGTAGGAGAAGGGGCGCCGCAGCATGGCGGCACCGCCGTTCTGCTCGGGAGCGGAGATGCGGGCGTGCGCGTTGGCGGGAATGACGGGCCTCCCGTCTGGTCCGAGGGTGGTGAGGTTCGGTTCGGTGGTCTCGGTGCCGCCGGTGAGCGGGGCGCCGTCCGACTTGCGGCGTCCGATGACTCGCTCCTGATGGTCGAGCCCCAGCTTCTCCCAGTCGTCCAACATCATTCGGATGCGCCGGACCACGGCGTACGAGCCGCCGCCCATCCATGCGTGCGCGGCAGGGCCCGGGCCGGCGTCCGGGACGAAGATCCGCTGGTCGAAGTCCGCATCGGAGGGCTTGGGATTCTTGGTGCCGTCGACCTGGCCCATCAGGTTGCGGGCGGTCATGGGGCGGGCGGTGGCTCCAGGCGAACGGTTGAAACCGTTCATCTGCCAACGCACCCGGGCTGCCTCCGCGGCGTCCTGCTGGAGGGCGCGCAGGGCGTGGAAGGCCACGAGGGCGTCGTCGGCGCCGATCTGCACCCACAGGTCACCGTTGCTGCGGGCCTTGTCGATGCGGTCGGCTGAGAACTCGGGCAGCGCCTTGAGCTGGGCTGGCCGGCGGTCCGCGAGGCCGGTGCGGTCGAAGAAGGAGTGGCCGAAGCCGAAGGTGACGGTCAGCGAGCTCGGCCCGGCGTCCAGTGCGATCCCCGTGTCGTGGCCGCCCGCGGTATCACTGGGCTCGCCCGCCATCAGCCGACCGGCGGTGGCGGACCAGCGGCGCAGCAGCGCCGCGGCCTCGCGTCGACCGGCGCCCGGCACGAGATCGAAGGCGAGCAGGTGCCCCTTGGCCTGCACCGGGGTCAGGATGCCGGCCTGCCGGTCCCCGTGGAAGGCGACGCCGGTAGCGCCCAGCGCGCCGGGCGCACTGTCGGAGACGGCCGGTTCGCCGCCCCCGGTGACGAGGGCGCCACCTACCGCGCCCAGCGCGATACCGGTCGCACCGGCCGCGCCGACGGTGCCCAGCAGGCTGCGGCGGGAGATCTCCACGTGAGGCACGGGGTTGGGGGCGGAAGGGTTCTCGGTCACGCGGGTCAGCCGATCTTGACGGTCTTGTTGACGGTGGTCTGGTCGATGTCGGAGGTGCGCACGGTCAGGTCGATGCGCCATTCCCCCGCCAGTGGGAGCTGGATGCCGCCGGCCAGCCAGTGGCCGGTGCCGGCGTGGTCGGGCTCCGCCGACAGCGGGCCGATGTCCTTGGCGGGGAGGGTGAAGGAGACCTTGACCTCCGGGGCGTCCAACGGTTTGCCGTTGGTCCGCTCCAGCCACAGGTGCAGGGTGTTCCCTCCGGTGCGACCGGGGTCGAGCTCGATGCGGGCGGTGCCCCGGCCGTCCTCGCCGCCGGTGTCGAAGGGCAGGGTGAACTTCACCGGCCGATCGGGTACCGCGGGGGCGGCGCTCCCGGCGCGGGAGGCTTCCTGCTCGGCTGCACGTCCCGGCTCGGTACCGGTGAGCAAGGTGGCGACGCCGAGGAGGACGGAGGCGATGGCGACCTCGGTGAGTACCGAGCGCCGCAGTGCGCTGCGGCCGGGGTCGGCGTCGCGGCGTTGCCTTTCGCGGGCGTTCTCGCGGGCCGCCTGCTGTCGGGCGAGCTGGGCGGCTCGCGCCGGGTCCACCTCACGCCCGGCTTCCGGCTCCGCGCCGGGTTCCGTGGGCGATCCCGGGGCGAGGTCCACACCGGGGCCGGTGTGACCGCCCGCCGAAGAGGAACCGGCGGGCACCGGCTCCCGGTCGGTGGCGTCGACGGCGACCACCTGGAGGTCGAGCTCCGCGAGCCGTCCGGTCCAGCGTCGGGACCCCGACGCCACCGCGACCAGGACCACGACCAGGCCCGCCTTGACGAGGAAGAGCTGCCCGTAGCCGGTGCCGGTGAGCGCCGACCAACTGCCCACCTGGCGCCAGGCCTGGTACAGGCCGGTGGCGACCAGTACGCAGACGCAGCCGAATGCGATGCGGGAGAAGGCCCGCACCGCGGACCGCTCCAGATCGGGCACCTGGCGCAGTGCGACCAGCAGCGTGACGAGCCCACCGAACCAGGTGGCGACGGCCAGCAGGTGCGCGATGTCCAGCGGCATGGCCAGTTGGGGCTGGACGCCGGTGGACGCGTGCTCGGACAGCGCCCAGGTGGCAGCGATGCCGCCCGCCACGATGGCACCGCCCACGCCCAGTCCGAGGCGCAGTTCACGCAGTTCGGAGCGGGCCGTGGGGTCTTCCTCCGCCGAGCCGTCCGCCTCCTGCTGCCCCGGGGTCCCCAGGGCGGCGACCCGTCGTGCATAGGCACCGAAGAGTACGGCGATGAAGAGTGCCGCAGCGCCCAGCAGGAGCAGACGGGAGGAGAGCGCGGCGCCGCTCTTGGTGTCCAGCACCGCTTTGAGCCCCGACAGGTCGAAAGCGTCGGAGAAGTTCCCCGAGGTGGTGTAGGGGTGGCGCAGCGCCAGCATGCCGAGGGTGGCCGCGGTCAGGGTGACCCAGCCGACCACCACGAGCTTTTGCACCGCGCGCAGGCCCGCGCCGCGCTGCCAGCACAGCAGGACGAAGGCGGCGGCGCCGGTGAGCAGGATGAACCCGGCGTAGGCGGCGTAGCGCGCGATGTCGTAGGCCACCCCCACCGGGCCGCCACCCGCCGTCTGTTCGGGAAGGTCGACGGAGGTGGCGGAGGGTGCTCCGACGGAGAAGATGAAGGCGCCTGAGACCGGGTGGCTGTCAGCGGAGACCGCCTGCCAGGCGACGGTGTAGGTGCCGTTCGCCAACCCGTCGCGCAGCGGGGTCCCGTAGCGGATGACGTTTCCGTCGCACAGGTTGACCAGTTCACCGGTGTCCACCCGGCTGCCGCCCGGGTCCATGACACGGATGGAGTCCGCGTCCAGGGCCACCCCTTCCGAGAAGGTCAGGGTGACCTGGGTGGGCGCGGTGGCGACCACCGCCCCGTCGCCCGGGTCGCTGGCGGTGATGACCGCGTGCGCGGAAGCCGGTGCGGCTCCGACGAACAGCGCCAGCACGGTGCCGAGCAGGACCAGGACCGCGTGGCGGAGTGCCAACGGCACGGTGCTCGGCGGTCGGAGGGGCGAGGGGGCGGGGGCGGTGGCCGTCATGGAGTGTCAGTCCCTCTTCGGATCGTCAGTCGTCAGTGGTGCTGGCTCTGCTGGTTCTGCGGGTTGTGCGTGCGGTCGGTGACGGGGAGTTCGACCTTGATCGGGTCGCCCTTGGCGAAGTGGAGTTCCACGGACACCTTGTCGCCGATCTTCGGCTTCTCCTTCAGTCCCATGAACATCAGGTGGTCGCCCCCGCGCTGGAGCTTCAGCTCACCGTTCGCCGGCACGTCCAGGCTCTGGACGTGCCGCATCTTCTGGTTCTTGGTCTCGTGGATCTGCACGTCGTCGGAGAGCGGGCTGGTCACCGAGGTGAGGGAATCGGCGGTGCCGGTGCTGTTCTTGATCACGAGGAAGCCGCCGGCCATCTTGTCGTCGATCGGCTCGGGCATGAAGGCGCCCTCGGCGGTGAGCTGAGGCGTGCCGTCGTCGGCGGGGTCCGAGGACCCGCATCCCGATATGACGAGCGTTGCGGTCAGCGCGAGTGCGGCGGTGAGGGTGGTGCGGCGGTTCACGGGTTCTCCCCCTTGATGATCTTCGGAAGGTCTTCGGTGTAGTCCTCGGGAGTGGCTTGTTCGCCGTAGACGACGTACCCCTCGTCGGACTTGGGGGAGAACGCGATGACTTGGGCGCCGTGCATGGACACGATGCTGCCGTCCTTCTCCTTCTTCGGCGGCTCGATCGCGATACCGAGGGCCCGGGCGCCGGCCTGGATGGTCTTGAAGTCGCCGGTGAGACCGATGAAGGCCGGATCCTGGACCTTGAGCCAGGAACCGAGGGACTGCGGCGTGTCCCGCTCGGGGTCGGTGGTGATGAAGACGACCTGGAGTTCGTTGCGCTCGGCCTCGGACAGTGCGGCCCTGGCCACGGCGATGTTCCCCATGGTCAGTGGGCACACGTCTGGGCAGTGGGTGTATCCGAAGTAGATGAGCGTGGGTTTGCCGGCCGTCCGCTCACGCAGGTCGAAGGCTTTGCCGGTGGTGTCGGTGAGCACCAGATCGGGCTTGGGGAAGGGACGGTCGAGGACCGTCGAGGCCCGCCTCTGGGTCGGGGCGGTCATTTCCAGGCCGGTCTTCTCCGGCGCCGAACTGCTCCCGCAGGCGGTCAGGGTGAGGGCGGCCGTCGCCGCGAGGGCAACGGCCGTCACACGGGTAGTGCGCATGAAGGATGTCCAAAAAGTCTGGTGTGTGGGAGTGCGCTGCGGCGGTCAGGAACTGCGGCGGCGCGCGAGCAGCCCGAAGGCGACGCCAGCGGCCCCGGCCAGGATGCCGAGGATGCCCAGGGTGCGGGCCGTGGTGTCACTGGCGTCGGCGGCGTGGGTGTCGTGTTCGCCCTCCGCCTCGGCCTTGGTGTCCTTCTCGTCGGCGGGACCACCGTGGTGCCCCCCACCGGTCGCCGCTGTCAGGGTCAGCACAGGTGCCGGGTGCTGCGGCTCCTCGGCGCCTTCCTCGGCCTCCTCGATCCAACGTACGACCTCGTTGTTGTCGTAGGTCTGGAGGGCCTTGAAGACCATCTGGTCCGCGTCCTCGGGGAGCTGGCCCACGGAGACCGGGAACTGCTGGAAGAAGCCGGGCTTGATGGTGCCGCCGGTCCAGGTGACCTTGCTGACGGCCTCGGTGATCTGCTTGCCGTGCAGGGTCAGCGGCTTGGCCAGCTTGGTCTTGGTGACTGTGGCCGTCCAGCCGGGGACCTCCTGGGGCATGACCGAGGCCAACGGGTGGTCGGTGGGGAAATTGACTTCCAGCTTGTTGGTGGAGGCCTGGTCCCGCTCGTTGGGGACCTTGAAGCTGATGGTCGCGTAGCCGCCCTTCTCGGCCTGGCCGGGCTGCACGGACACGTGCGCGAAGGCGGTGCCGGAGAACAACAGCACCGAGCCGGCGGTGAGGGCGGTGAGGGTCGACAGACGCAAGGTCTTCATGGTGGGAACACTCCACGGGGCAGGTGATCGTTTCGGTCCGCGCGCGGGTGCGCGCGGACGTCGCGGCACCAGACCCCGGGAGGGGCGGGCCGCGTCAGGCAGCGAGGGCGAGTCCGCCGGGCGGACCGCGCCTGATCACGATGTGCTGGAGTTCGGCTGTCCCGGTGGGGAGCGTCGCGGCCGGTGCGGAGCCGGTGCGGACCGGGCCCGGCCGGGAGCCGGTCGGAAGTCCGGTGTGCAGCGCCCGCAGCAGGGCGAAGGCGGTGCGCAGTTCTCCCACTGCGGCGGTGTGCGCGAGCTCACCGGCACCGTGCGCGGACAGGTGCAGGAGGCGGAAGAGTGCGGATTCGCCCCGGCTGAGGAGCAGACCGACGAGGAGTGCGGTCAACAGGTGGGCGAGCAGCATGGGCAGCGAGAGCAGGCCCGTGACTTCCACCATCGAGGTTGGCGGGCCGCTGGCCAGGTGGCCGCTGCCGGTGGCGACGGCCGGATTGATCCCGGCATCGTCGATGAGCCGCCAAGCCGCCGTCGGTGAGAGCGTGGCAGGGCCACCGCAGACCAGGCTGGCCGCGAACGCGGAGAGCGAGGCATTGGCGGAGCGGACTTCGGCGGCGTGTTGACCGAAGCCGAACAGGCCGTGCAGCGCGAGCTGTCCGCCGGCCAGGGTGGCGGCGATGGCGGGCAGGGAGCGCCGGCGGCCGGCGAGGGCGGCGGCCCAACCGAAGACGGCGAGGAACCCCGCCCCGAGGATCCACCAGGGCACGGTGGAGCGGGAGGCCAGTACATGTCCCGACGCGGACAGCACGACACAGACCGCGGCGAACACCGCGGCCCTCAGCAGCCGCAGGGCGGCTCCGGCGCGTGCGACGGGTGTCGCGGGGGGCTTGGGCATGGCGGGCTCATCATCGCATTGGGCTTAGCTCCTCCCTACAGCAGGTCCAAAACGTCCGTTCCGTACCGCAGGTGGTGCGGAACGGACGGTCGCTTCCGGGGCGAGTGGACGGTGGCGGGGTGCGGCGCGGAGGTCGGTTCCGGGTGGGGTGCCGAGGCGGGGGCACGGTGCGCGGTCGCCTTGCCGGGGGCTTCTTGCAGGGCTGTGAACAGCCCTCCGTTGTGCCCGTGGGCCGCTTCAAGTCGACATTCGAGAGAGATTGCAAACCAGGCAGTCGGTTTAATATTCTCTCTTCCTGAGCCTGAGGAGGAGTGATGCAGAGGCAGCAGAGGGGCGAGCGAACCCGTCGCGCGATCATCGAAGCGGCGGCGCTCGCCTTCGAGCGTGACGGTTTCCACGGCGCGAACCTCGCCGAGATCAGCACTCGGGCAGCAGTCACCAAAGGCGCGCTCTACTTCCACTTCTCCTCCAAGGAGGACTTGGCCCAGGCGGTTCAGCAAGAGGCCCTAGCCGCCTTCTCCGAGGTGCTCAGGGGGCTGCTCCGGTGTGATCCGGGAGGGCTGAACGCATTGGTCGGGGCTACCTGCGAGCTGGCCGGCACGCTGACCAACAGCCAGGTGGCGCGGGCTGGTTTGGCCGTGGCCGATGGTCCGGGGGCGCCCGATTCGGTCCTCGACCCCTGGCCGCTGTGGTCCTCCACGCTGCGCCGGCTGCTCACCCGTGCGCATCGGGCCGGCGAGCTTGGCGGGCATCTCGACCCCGAGGTGGTGGCGGGGTTCCTGACGGCTGTGTCGATGGGGATAGAGACGCTCTCCCGGCGGGAACGTCTCTGGCTGGACCGCGGGATGCTGGCCGATTTCTGGGCGCTCCTGTTGCCTCAGCTGGAGTCAGGCGGTGGTGAGGTCTCGACCGATTCAACCCATCATGATAACAAACCGACGAGTTCGTTTGTTTCTCTTCCCGGTGTTGCCGGACAGCGCGTACTGAAGGCGCAGAGTGAGCCACCCACGGGTGGGTGAGGGCGGGGTGGTCGCCCCGCGTCAGCCACGCCCCGCTCGTATCGCGGACTCCCCCTCGGGGGGTGGGGGTGGTGCTCGTGACTGGCGGCCCTGAGGATTCCCGCGGGCGCCTGATGGCAAGGATGCGCTGGTCAGTTTCCTGGTTCTGGTGCCAGCCGGGCGGGGGTGCGGTGAACTGCTCGGGGTTGGTCGGGTGGAGTGGGGGCCCGGGCGGTCCTTGGCGTTCGGCGCCGGCGCCGCACTGAGGGCCGCCTTGCGGAAAGAGCCACCTGGGTCTGGTATGGCCTGAACGGCTCTTCCGGGCGTTTTGGTTGACCAGAAAAAGCGGACCGAAGAGTCATCATGAATGATTTCAGCCGTCAGAGGCGAGGCCTCGCAGCCGTCCCGGCGGCTCTCCTCGGGCGGGGCCGGGGGCCTTGGTCGGCGCAGGGCCCCTTGGGGCCGCTCTGGTCGGGCGCGCCACGTATCGGGGTGCGATACGCATCAGAGGTGGGTGAGGGATGGCTCTGGTCGGGGGCTGGTGTCGATGTTCCGTGCCGGAACCGTCCGTGCGGAGGGCGCGGGCTTCCTGTGGGCGCCCCACGGTGCGAACGTGATGGGTGGCCGGCTCGGAGGCAGTCCGCATTCGAGGGCTGTTCTGCTCCCGGGAGGGGCGCCGAGTTCTCGGCCCGGGAGCGCTTCAACAACATGAAACCAACTGTGCGGTTTTATAACTCTCTAGAGATCTTCAGCTAGGCCTGAGGATGGGTTGCCTTCCAGCCCTTCGGTCGTCCTGCGCCCTGGGCTCAACACGGCCTGACGGAGGACAACACCGCGCTGAAGACCTCCTCGCCTGCCTGCCGGGCGATCACCTCCACCGATGTCAGCTGCGGGAGCTCCTGCTCGACCAGGCGGGCCGAGACGTAGCACGGCTCGTCGAACTCCACGTAGCGGCGGAAGGAGCTGCGCATCGTGGTGGGGACGAACGGCGACGGCTGGGTGAGGCTGGCCGAGGCCTGGCGGGCGGCCTCCAGGAGCAGCATGCCGGGCACGTGGTCATTGCGGCGCTGGAAGAGCGTCGGGTGGCTGGTGTCCACCCGCAGCAGCCAGCGCCCGTCCTCGGGAAGGGGGGAGATCACGACGTCCTTGGCGCTCCGTCGGCCCGTGAGCGCAGCGGGAGCCGGCGCGGGCAGGGCCACCAGGTCGGGGAGCGGGGCCGCGATCCGCTCGGCGCGCAGCCGCTCGTACACCCTGGGGGCGGTGACCGACCAGTGCGCGGTGGCGACCGCGACGATGCGGCGCTCCCGCTTGATGACCACGTCGGTGCGGGCCTTCTTCAGCGCGCCCCCCCGCAGCACGATCTCTGACAGTTCCACCTCCACCTGTACGTCGCCCGAGCCGCGCGCGCCGAGCATGAGCGGATTGGCTGCGTAGTCGATGCTCTCGATCAGGAAGTGGTACCCGACCGGCACGTCGTAGGCGGCGTGTGCGACCAGGATTCCGGATTGGCGCAAGGTCTCGGCCACGAGGAGCGGATCGTGGAGTCCGCCCGCGACCGGGGTGAAGAAGGGGTGGTTGCGCGACCAGTGGGCGCTGACGAGGAAGCGGTCCGCCCCGGTCCGCCGCCAGCCGGTCGGTATGACGTCCACGTCGGTCGCGCGGTGGGTCAGTTCCCGCAGCGTGTGGTTCAGTCCGGGCTCCTCGCAGGTGGAACCCTGCGCGCCGGACGTGTGGATGCTGCGGACCTCCGCTGGGCTGTTCACTAGTCCCCCTATACCCGTGCTCTACTCTTCTGGGCCGAACAGTTGATAACATACGTACCTGCCGGTTTGTTTTCAATGGTCTAAGCGAAACGGCTACATGAACAAGACCCGTACCAGGAGGCGCAGTGGCGAAGCAGGACCGGGGGGTGCGGACCCGCCTCACGATCCTTGAGGCGGCAGCGCTCGTCTTCGACAAGAAGGGTTTCCAGGCGGCGACCATCAACGACATCCTCGGACAGGCGGGGGTGACGAAGGGGGCCTTCTACTTCCACTTCGAGTCGAAGGACGCGGTCGCCCTGGCGATCCTGGATGCCCAGCTGCCGGTGACGGAACTCGTGCCGGACCGAACCATCGCGCTCCAGAAGATCGCGGACGTCGGTTTCCTGCACGGAGCGCTCATCACTCACGACCCGCTGGTGCGCGGCAGCGTCCGGCTGGCGATGAGCCCCATGCCCGGACCGGTCGACCAGCGGCAGCCGTTCCGCGGCTGGCACGACTTCACCACCCGGGTGCTCAACCAGGCCAGGGAAGAGGGTGAGCTGCTGCCCCATGTGGTGATCGAGGACGTCGCGGACCTGGTCGTCGGCACCTTCGCCGGCGTGCAGATGACCTCGTCGATCATGTCGGACTACCGCGACCTGCCGCACCGCCTCGTGGTTCTGATGCAGCACGTGATGTCATCGGTCGCCGTGCCCGCGGTGCTGGCCCGACTGGACCTGACCGACGACCGAGGCGAACGCCTCTACGCGGAGGTCATGGCCACGCTCGCCGCCCGCGAATGCGTGGCTGCCCATACATGAGGACACCGACGGGCGGGCACCTTCCTGAGGCGCCCGCCCGTCGGCGTCTCCGCGTGGACTCAGCCCTTCAGCTGAGCCATCCACGCCTCGACCTCGTCAGAACGCCTCGGCAGGGCAGCTGACAGGTTCCGGTTGCCGTCCTCGGTGACCAGGATGTCGTCCTCGATCCGGACGCCGATGCCGCGGTACTCCTCGGGCACCGTCAGATCGTCGGCCTGGAAGTACAGGCCCGGCTCCACCGTCAGGCACACGCCCGGCTCCAAAGTGCCGTCGACGTACGCCTCGGTGCGCGCCGCGGCGCAGTCGTGGACGTCCATGCCCAGCATGTGGCCCGTCCCGTGGAGCGTCCAGCGGCGCTGTAGCCCCAGTTCCAGAACGCGCTCGACGGGCCCCTGGAGCAGTCCCCACTCCACCAGCTTCTCGGCCAGGACGCGCTGTGAGGCGTCGTGGAAGTCGCGGAACTTGGCGCCCGGCTTCACCGCGGCGATGCCGGCCTCCTGGGACTCGTACACCGCGTCGTAGATCTTGCGCTGGATCTCGCTGTAGGTGCCGTTGATCGGCAGGGTGCGGGTGACGTCCGCGGTGTAGAGGGAGTGGGTTTCCACGCCGGCGTCCAGCAGCAGCAGGTCGCCGGAGCGGACCGCGCCGTCGTTGCGGACCCAGTGCAGGGTGCAGGCGTGGGCGCCGGCGGCGCAGATCGAGCCGTAGCCGACGTCGTTGCCCTCGACTCGGGCGCGAAGGAAGAACGTGCCCTCGATGTAGCGCTCGGAGGTGGCCTGCGCCTTGTCGAGCACCTTCACGACGTCCTCGAAGCCGCGGACGGTGGAGTCCACGGCCTTCTGGAGCTCGCCGACCTCGAAGGCGTCCTTCACCGCGCGGGCTTCGGAGAGGTAGACGCGCAACTCCTCGTCGCGCTCCTTGGTGACCTTGTCCGTCAGCGCGGCCTCGATCACCGTGTCGTGGCCACGCACCACCCGCACCGGGCCGGTCGCCTCCGCCAGTTCCTCGGCGAGCCGCCGCACGTCCCGGGCGGGGACGCCCAGCAGTTGCTCGGCTTCGGCGAGCGAATGGCGCCGGCCGACCCACAGCTCGCCCTGGCCGGACAGCCAGAACTCGCCGTTCTCCCGGTCGGAGCGCGGCAGCAGGTAAACCGTCGCGGTGTGTCCGGAGGCGGTGGGCTCCAGGACCAGGACGCCGTTCTCGGTCTGGTCGCCGGTGAGGTAGGCGTACTCCGTCGACGCCCGGAAGGGGTACTCGGTGTCGTTCGAGCGGGTCTTCAGGCGGCCCGATGGAACCACCAGGCGTTCACCGGGGAAGCGGGCGGAGAGCGCGGCCCGCCGGTCCGCGGTGTGGGCGGCCTGTGCGATCGGCTCCAGTCCGCGCAGTTCGGTATCGGCCCAACCACTGCGCATGGACTCGGCGAGCTCGTCGGACACTCCCGGGTACAGACCGTTCTTGCGCTGTTTGACCGGCGCCGTTCCCTCGGCCGTCTCTTCGACTGCCTCGATGGTCTCGTCCGCTTCCGGGGTCTCCGGCTCGGTGAGCTCTTCGGCCACGGGTCCGCCTCCTTCTGGTACGACTCTGAACCACTCCCATCGTACGGTCGTACGGAAGGGGCCCCAGAGTCGCAAGGCCCGAGTGCGCGGTGCGCCGCGGCGCCTCACTCGAAGCGCGCCGCCAACAGGACCACGTCCTCGTCGTCCGGCACCTCACCCAGCCCGTCCGCGAGGACGCTCTTGAGGACGTGGTCGGCGATGGCGCCCGGGTCCTCGCGATGGGACCGCGGCACGCTCGCAGCGGCGGCGTGCAGGCGTGCGAAGGCCCGGTCCATGGCGTCGCCGGTGCGTTGCAGGAGCCCATCGGTGTACAGCAATACCGTTTCTCCCGGTGCTGGCTCCACCTCCACGCAGGGCGCCTCCCAACAGGAGAGCATCCCCAGCGGCGCGGACAGCGAGGTCTCCACGAACTCGGTTCGCCCCGCCCCGATCAGCAACGGCGGGGTGTGCCCGGCCCCGGCGAGGGTGATCCTACGCAAGGCAGGCTCACAGAAGGCGAAGAGCGCGGTGGCCGAGCGCGCGGGTTCCGTCACCCGCAGCAGCAACTCCAGGTCGGAGAGGACCGCGACCGGGTCCTCGCCCTCCATCACGGCGTACGCGCGTAGCGAGGCCCGCAGCCGTCCCATGGCGGCGACCGCGCTGGGCCCGGAGCCGCTGACCGAGCCGACGGCGAGGCCGAGCGCTCCTTCCGGCAGCGGCAGCGCGTCGTACCAGTCCCCGCCGCCCCTCGCGCTGGTGCGGTGTCGGGCGGCGAGCTGGACCCCGGCGACGCGGGGCAGTCTGCTGGGCAGCAGTTCCTCGGCGAAGGCGGTCAGCCGTGAACGGGCCCGCTCCACTTCCAGGACCTGGGTCAGGTGCTCGGCGGCGTATTGGCAGTACAGACCGACCAGGTGACGCTGGCGCTCGGTGGGTTCGGCGCTTTCGTCGTAGAACCAGACGACCACTCCGAGCCGACCGGCGGCGCTGGGGTTCAGCGGCAGCGCGAAGCTGGCGGCGTAGCCGAGGCGTGAGGCGACCTCGCGATGGCGCGGGTCGACGGGAGGCCCGTAGCGGCCTTCACCGGCGTCCGGATCGGCTGTGGGCAGCAGTTCGCTGCCGCCCTCGGCTCCGGGGAGTCCGGCGAGGACGCGGCCGTAGACGGTGGCCTCGCGCGGAACCGTTTCGATGCTGCCGAGGTCGGCCCGGGTCAGTCCCAGCCCCACGGTGTGGGCCGGGCCCAGCCCGTCCGCGGGTTCGAGCACGACCAGACCGCGGCGGGCCCCCACCAGAGCTGCCCCCGCGCGCAGCACCTCGTCCAGGGATTCGGTGAGTTGCCCGGTCCGCGCGAGGCGCTCGGTGAGTTCGTGCAGTGTGGTCAGGTCGGAGACCCAGCCGGCCAGGCGGTCTTGAATGACCGTGCCAGGTGCGGGAGATGTGGTCGGGCGCTGCCCCACGTGCGCGGGCGCGACAGTGTGCGTGGGTGTAGGAGCTGCTGGGTCGATTCCAGCCACTTTCGGGGGGTGCGGGGCGCTCATGGCTGCCGCCTTTCCGCCTGGTGCGATTCGCTGAATAGCATCGCAAAACCCCCAGATCATTCTGCGCCGCCATCAATGCTCCACATCTACACGCCGAGGTGGGGTGTGTCCAGCACTGTCCCCGTGGGAATCTGGGGTGTCCATGGGGCGGCAACTCGCCATAGGATCGGGGCTGAAACTTGGCTGAAAAATACCCCGAGTGGACCTCTTTTGCGGTCGACTGAAGCTGCCGGGCAGAGCGTCATATCGTGCGTGATGGGTACGTAATCGGTGGTGGCCAGGGGCAGTTGAGTCGCCCCCGCTATCCGGCGCCGCTCACGCGCCCACTTCGCCTGGCGTTTGATGGATCACCGTACGAACCGCTTGAACCCATCCCAAGTCGGACTAAACGGACAGTGGCGCAAAAACATGCACGTGTGGTGAAGCACCCCATACATGGTGTGATGTGGCCCCCGGCGTTCAACGGAAAGGACGAGCGCTCATGCGCGAGATCCTCGGAAGGCGACGCAGGCTCCTGGACCGCTTCGGCCTACGGTCGCGGCAGGCGTTCCGGCGCAGCGGTCCCGCTGTTCTCCTCGACGCGGCCTTGAACTGCGCGACCAACTGGCGGTGGCCGGTGGTTCCGGGCGTCGGGCCGGCTCCAGGGGCCGCAGACGACTGTGGCTGCCCCGACCCCGATTGCGTGGTCCCGCAGGCGCACCCCTTCGACCCGGGTCTCCTCGCCGCCACCACCGACGGCCGCATGGTGCGCTGGTGGTGGACCAACCGCCCCACCGCGCCCCTGATCCTGGCCACCGGCGGGACCGCCCCCTGCGCCGTCAGCCTGCCGGCCGCCGCAGGAGCGCACGCACTGGTTCATCTCGACGCCGTGGGTGTACGCCTCGGCCCGGTCATCACCACGGCCACGCGCTGTTCGTTCCTCGTCGCGCCCTATTCACTCGAACGGCTCGGCGAACTCCTCTATGCCAAGGACTGGGTTCCGCCCTCCCTCAGGTTCCACGGCGAGGGCGGCTACCTGCTGCTGCCGCCGTCGGCTCCGGCCGCGAACGCGGCCCGCTGGGTGCGGGCTCCTCTGCCTGGATCCTCCCGCCCCTGGCTGCCCGATGTGGAAGCGGTGGTGGATGCGCTCGTCGAGGCCAGCACCGGGGCCCCCGGCGGCGGTAGTCGCCTCGCCTACTGAGGCCGCCCGAGGTATCCGGCGTGGCCAAGCCGTCCGCGCGAGCTCACTCGAACGGGTGCGAGCGGGGCGGAGATGTACGGGAATCGGGCGCACCGGCCCGCCGGAGCAGGCGACCCGTCGCTATCTTCGGCGCACCGCAGTGTTTTCTCCGGACCGCCGGCGGATCGACAGATGGAACACGCCATGAACCTCCGCATGATCGGCATCGGCGCCGGCGTGCTGCTCGCTGTCCTGCTGCCCTTCGCGGTGGCCTCGGCCGGTCCGTCCGCGCCGACCTCTTCGGGCGCGCCCGGAGTCCGGCCGGCGGTTCCGGCCGCGTTGGGGGGTGTCGCGCCGGAGGCTCCGTCGACGTCGGTGCCGTCCGTGCCGTCCCACGGTCTGGGTTCGGCTGCCTCGGTCGCCGACGAGCCTGCGGGGAAGCGGCGAACGCTCCTGGGCGAGTTGGGTCTTGCCGGAACCGGCCCCGAGGACGGGTCCCCGTCCGTGGGCGGGAACCCCGCTGGGAGGACCGCGGCGCGCTGCGGTCCGGCGCTGTCTTCGCCGGAAGGAGTTGAGGCGCAGACGTGCGTACTCGTCGGTGGAGGGGAGACCTGGGCGCGAACGTACTACCGCAACGCCACCGGTGATGCCTTGCGTGCGGTGCTGACCCTGATGGGGCCGCGGGGCAGGACGGTGCAGATCCACTGTGCGGTGGCTGCCGGGGACGAGCCGGGCGTCTGTCAGACCCCGCACGAAGCCTCGGTGGGAGGGGCCGACGAGTACACGGCGGTAGCGGAATTCGCCGTACCGGAAGAAGAGAGTCCGCTATTGCTGCGGGCGGGTAGCAACGCACCCACTGTGGGCGGAAGTTGAAGTTCCGCTGCGCTGGCCTCGATCTTTATCCAGCTTTCGAGGGGAAAGGAAACGCCCGATCGCTGGCGACGGGGGATGCACCAGCGACCGGGCTACTAGAACGGTAACAAGAGATCGCGTGTTCGCAAATTCGATCTCGGGTATTTGGACAGGGATTTCCCTGCCAATAGCCGGAGTTGTGACAGGAGTCACCAAACTGGCCGGTCGGTGCGTAAGGGGCCGTCGTCCGACGGCGAACGACGGCCCCCAACTCCCGCTCGTGTGAAGCTCGATGATCAGCTGAGTGTCACTTGACGGTTGGTCAGGCCGCCTCGGGCCCGACGCTCCTCGGCGGTCAACGGCTCCTGCGCGGCCAATGCGCGCGCCAGTCGTTCGGCGAACTCCACGGCAGGCTTCTCGATGTCCGACGCGGCCATCGAGGTGGGCAGGTCCCAGACCGGGACCATCAACCCGTGCGCCCGGAAAGAGCCCACCAGACGGGTGCCCTCGCCCAGTGAGGACTCGCCCGCGGCATGCAGCCGGGCGAGTGCGTCCAGCAACCTCTCCTCGGCGTGCGGCATCACCCAGCGCAGGTGGTTCTTCTCCGGGGTCTCGCACCAGTAGGCGGCTTCGACGCCGGACAGCTTGACCGTCGCGATCGCGGCTGCGTTGGCCCGCTCCAGGGAAGCGGCGATCTCCGGAGTGGAAGCCGAATCGTCGTTCGCGATCCAGAACTCGAAGCCGGTGTGCACCACCGGTTCGAACGCGCCGTCAGCATCCAGCAGGTCCTGGAGACGGGGCCCCTCGCCGGTCACCCGCTCGGCGGCCACCGCGGTGCCGGGCTCGGCGGCCAACGCCCGGCGCAACGTGTCGGCGAGATCGCGGCTGAGGTCACCGGAGGAGGTGTCGTTCTGCAGGCCGAGCAGTACCGACCCGTCGTCGCGGCGCAGCGCCGGCCAGGCCATCGGCAGCACCGTCGCCAGTGTCACCGAGGGCACGCCCTGCGGCAGTCCGCCCTTGAGCGGCAGCTCCACCGTCGCGGCCGGCACCAGTTCACGCAGCGCGACCCAGTCGCACTCGTTCGGCAGGCCCTCGAAGGGGCGCTGCACCAGCTCGGTGACGGCGTGGGCCGCCTCCCGTCCGTGGCAGGCCTTGTACCGGCGGCCCGAACCACACGGGCACGGCTCCCGCGCACCGACGACGGGGATCTCCCCACTCGTACGCTGCGCCTGAGCGTGCGGCTTGCCCTTGGTCTGAGGGCGCTTCTTGGCCATGGTGGGTGCTCCCGTTGTGCGGCGTGCGGTGCTGACCCGCGCGAGCCTAGTACCCGGGCGCCGCCCGGGTCGGTCTCCTCGGGCCGCGGTGCCGCTCGTCCTTGGGGGAGGGCCCGGGCCGGACCGACGGAGGCTTAAAGGCTCAGGTCCTCGTAGCCCCCGCAGAGATCGAGCACCGGCGTTGCGGCGGGTGCAACGCGCGTAGCGAAATCGGTGGCCCGATGCCCGTCCGTGATGAGGGCCCAGACGGTGACCTCTCCGCCCGCCCCGTCCCGGACCCCCCAGTCCTGGGCGAGCGCGCTGATGATGTTCAGACCGCGCCCGCCTCGCGCGGACACCGAGGGGGTGGCCGGAAGCGGGCGGGTGGGCCCACCCCCGTCCGTCACCTCGACGGTCAGTCGCCCCGAGAGGTCCACCCGCCAGGCGGCGCGGACGTCGCCGTCGCCCCGCTCGGCTCTTCCCAGGGGCCTGCCGTGCCGGCAGGCATTGCTCAACAGCTCGGAAAGGATCAGTACGGCATCGTCGACCATCGCTTCGGGCATCCCGTTGACGCGCAATTCCGCACGCATCCGGTGCCTCGCCTCGCCCACGCCCGCAGGACCATGGGGTACGGCCATGCTCGACGACGTGGGCACTTCCTGTGCCACCACCAACGCCACCCCCGGAACCTCCTTAGCCCCACGCCATGGTCTGGATGCCCCATTGGCCTGGACCGGAAACCGCCCCGATCGGGGCCTGTGACGCAGTGGTGACGCACTCGTCACCCAGAGATACGGAGCGGATGCGCCGGGGCACTCCCCGTTACAGCGGCAAACAGGGCAAAGTGCACTACGGGCGACCAAGTTGGGTCAGAACCTGGCGTGGCCGATTAGTGATGATCGCTTCTACACCCAGATCCGCGCAGAGCTGAACATCCTCTGGTTCGTTCACCGTCCACACGTGGACCGCGTTGCCGGCCTCCTGGAGCCGTCTGATGAAACCAGGCTGATTGCGTACGATCCGCATCCCCGGACCCGCGATCCTCACCCCCGCCGGTAGCCGCCCGTCCCATATCCGTGGCGAGACGAACTGCATCAGATACACCGTCGGGATCGTCGGCGCCGCCGCCCGTACCCGGTGCAGGGACCGGGCCGAGAAGCTCATGATCCGCACCGGTGACTCCTGGGGGGCCGCCGGCGCGTCCAGCCCGAACCGCTTCAACAGGAGCAGCAGCCGCTCCTCCACCTGGCCCGCCCAGCGAGTGGGGTGCTTGGTCTCGATGGCCAGCTCAACCGGCCGCCCCGCGTCGGCGACCAGCTCCAACAGCCGCTCCAAGGTCAGCACCGACCGTTCCGGATCCACCGGGCCCGCCAGAGCGCCCAGATCCCCATCCCAATCGGAGTCGGGGGACTCCGCCGAGTCCTTCCAGGAGCCGAAGTCCAGCGCCGCGAGTTCGGCCAGCTCCAGGGCGGAGACCGCCCCGCGGCCGTTGGACGTGCGGTTCACCCGCCGGTCGTGCACGCAGACCAGATGACCGTCCGCAGTCAACCGGACATCGCATTCGAGGGCGTCCGCGCCGTCCTCGATGGCCTTGCGGTATGCGGCGAGCGTGTGTTCGGGCGCGTCCTCTGACGCGCCGCGGTGCGCCACCACCTGGATCGGCCTGCTGGCCGGGTGAAGGGAATGCTGTCGTGCTTGGGTCACTGCGTCATCGTGCCACCGACCCGGGGTGCCGTGCGCCGCACCGATACACAGGTCCGGCTTACAGTGCTCTGACGGGACATGGGAAAAGCTTTTGCCAGACCGTCCCCGCACACACGAGTACTCATGGGAACGAGGAGTGAGCTTTGAACACCGAGAACGAGGGCACCGCGGCAGCCACGCCCCCCGCGGCCCCCTCCGCACCCCCTGCGCCGGTGGCCGCTCCCGCACCTGAGAACACCGCTCCCGGACCTACTCCCGGGCCGCAGCCCGCGCCCGCCGAAGCCACTGCGCCGCTGCCGCCGGTGCCGGGCACCCCGGGACCGCCCACGGGTACGCCGTACGCACAGGACGCCCCGCCGCCGCACCCGCAGCAGGGCCAGCCCGGCGAACACCCCACCCAGGCTCCTCCCGCGCAACACCCCCAGGACGCCTCCTGGCCGCCGCCCCCGCCGGTGCAGCCGGGCTACGGCGCCGGTGGTGGCGGCTGGCACGACCCCTGGGCCGTTCCCACCCCTCCCGCGCCGAGGCCCAAGGGGCGCGGCGGGTTCGTGGCCGCTGTCCTGGCCGCCGCGCTGCTGGCCGGCGGGGTCGGCGGCGGAATCGGCTACGTGGCCGCCAAGAACGTGGACGACAGCACCGGATCCACCACGGTGAGCGCGACCGCGCCGCGCGACCTCAAGCGCGAAGCCGGATCAGTCGCGGACCTCGCGGCCAAGGCACTGCCCAGCGTGGTCACGATCAACGCCGAAGGCGGCAACGGCGAAGGCGGCACCGGCACCGGCTTCGTCTACGACCAGCAGGGCCACATCCTCACCAACAACCACGTGGTCGCCTCCGCGGCCAACGGCGGCAAGCTCTCCGCCACCTTCTCCGACGGCCGCCGCTTCGACGCCGAGGTCATCGGCCGCGCCGAGGGCTACGACGTGGCCGTCCTCAAGCTCAAGAACGCCAGCGGACTGACCCCGCTGCCGCTCGGCGACTCCGACAAGGTCGCGGTGGGCGACTCCACCATTGCCATCGGGGCGCCGTTCGGCCTGTCCAACACGGTCACCACGGGCATCGTCAGTGCCAAGAAGCGTCCCGTCGCCTCCGGCGACGGCAGTGGCAACGGCAAGAACTCCTACATGAGTGCCCTCCAGACCGACGCCTCGATCAACCCGGGCAACTCCGGCGGCCCCCTGATCGACTCCAGTGGCGCGGTGATCGGGATCAACTCCGCGATCCAGTCCGCGGGAAGCGGCGGCTTCGGAGCCTCCCAGGCCGGATCCATCGGCCTCGGCTTCGCCATCCCGATCAACCAGGCAAAGAACGTGGCCGAGCAGCTCATCAAGGACGGCCGACCGGTCTACCCCAAGATCGGCGCCTTCGTGGACCTCGCCAACAAGGGTGAAGGTGCCAAGATCTCCGGCTCCGACGGCGTGGGCGGCAGCGCACCGATCGAACCGTCCGGTCCGGCCGCCAAAGCCGGACTGCGGCCCGGCGACGTGATCACCAAGCTGGACAACACCGTCATCGACAGCGGGCCGACCCTCATCAGCGAGATCTGGACCCACAAGCCCGGCGACCAGGTGAAGATCACCTACCTCCGGGACGGGAAGCAGGCCACCGTCGACCTCGTCCTGGGCAGCCGGGTCGGAGACGACGGCTGACCCCCCCTCGCTGACCCGAACTCCCGCGATGACCTGAAGGGGTGGGGCGCGGGGCGCGAAAGCGCCTGTGACCCACCCCAAGGTCCGCTTATGATTCCGGCGTGTTCGATTCTCGGCACATCCGGACCTTCCACGAGGTGGTCACCTCGGGGTCCTACTCGGCAGCCGCCCGAGCCCTCGGCTACACCCAGCCGGCGATCACCCAGCAGATGAAGGCCCTCGAACGGGCCGTCGGCACGCCGCTGTTCACCCGCGTGGGCCGGCAGATGCGGCTGACCGAGGCGGGGCGGTCCCTCGCCCGCCACTGCGAGGTCATCCTCGACAGCCTCACCGCCGCCCAAGCCCAGATGCAGGCGTACACCCGGCTGCGGGCCGGCACCGTACGGGTCTGCGCCTTCCCCAGCGCCAGCGCCACCCTGCTCCCCGAAGCCCTCGCCGGACTCAGCGCCGTGCACCCCGACATCCGTGTCGAGCTCATCGAAGACGAGCCGCCCGGATCGCTCCACCGACTCACCCGCGGCGAATGCGACATCACCCTCGCCTTCACCTACCCCGGCCTCCACGAAGACGTTCCGGACGAGGTCACCGAGGTCGCGCTGTTGGAAGACCAACTGACCGTGCTGCTGCCCACCGGCCACGCGCTGGCCCGAAGACGCGCGGTCAAACTGGCCGACCTCGCACAAGAGCGCTGGATCGCCGGCTGCCTGCGCTGCCGGGCCAACCTGCTGCACGCATGCGCCGAACTCGGCTTCGTACCCGACATCGCCTTCGCCACCGACGACTTCCTCGTGGTGCAGAGCCTCGTGGCCGAAGGACTCGGCGTGGCCCTCATGCCCGCGCTGGTGCTGCCCTTCCTCGCGCCTGGCCGGGTCACCGGCCGAGCGCTCCAGCCCGCCGCCCGCCGACAGGTCTCGGCCTACGCCTTCCGCGACCACCTGCGCATACCCGCAACCGCGTTGGTGCTCGCGGAACTCAAACGGGCCGCAGACCGCCGCGTCGGCTGCTGACCCCACCAGGAGCGGCCCGCCTACCGGAGCGGCCACCACCTATAAGCGGAACTGAGGGAGTCCCCTCAGAACTCTCGTTGGACGTGTGGGCCGGCCGGCCCCGACGCTGCACCCATGACGGCCCCCACCACCTCCCGGCCCACGATCCGGGTGACCCCCCGGATGACGCGGCTGATCGCCCACATCACCGCGGTCGTCGCGCGCGGGCTGCCGCCCGAGCACACCGTCCACCTGATCGGCGAACGCCTCGCCTTGCACCTCGGCGCCGCCGACCTGCTCACGCCCGAACAGCGCGAGGGGGACCCCGCGCACTACCGCCAGCACCTCCTGCACGCCGAAGAGGACGGCAGCTTCTCCGTCGTGGCCCTGGTCTGGCTCCCCGGCCAGCAGACCGCCATCCACGACCACGTGTCCTGGTGCGTCACGGGGGTGCACCAGGGCCAGGAGAGCGAACGCCGCTACCGGCTTGAGGCGGACCCCGCCGGCGGTCCCGCACGCCTGGTCGCCACCGAGGACCTGACCAACGCCCTCGGCGACGTGTGCGGCTTCGCACCGCCCGGCGACATCCACCGGGTGTGCAACTCCGGTGCCGGCACGGCGATATCGCTCCACGTCTACGGAGCGGACATCGCCCGACTGGGCAGCAGCGTCCGGCGCGTCTACCCGCTGCCGGGCCAGTGATGGCCCTACTGCACCGGCCGGGAGCCACCGCCCGGCAGGCGAAGACGGGCGCCCCTCGAACACCATCTGCCCGGCCTGGACTGGCGTTGGCCGCAGCGGGCACCGCCGCGGCCTGGGGCGTGCACCGCGCCGCGGCCGACGTTCCGATGCTGACCGCCGCCGTGGTCCTCGGAGTCATCGGCGCCCACCTGCCCCGACTACGCGTCTTCGTACGAGGAAACGGACGTCCGGGACTCTCGCTCGCCGGACGCCGTCTGATGCGGGTCGGCATCGTCCTGCTCGGCCTCGATCTGGGCCTCGGCCAGGTGCTCGAACTCGGCTGGGCCACCGTCGTCATGGTGCTCGCCGTGGTGGCTGCCACCTTCGCCGGGACTTGCTGGCTGGGACGCCGGCTCGCGCTCCCCGGGGACCAACCGCTCCTGATCGCCACCGGCTACTCCATCTGCGGGGCCTCGGCCATCGGCGCGGTGAGCGAGGCCCACGGCAGCAAAGAGGAGGACACCGCCGCCTCGATCGCCCTGGTCACCCTGTGCGGGACGCTCGCCATCGCGGTGCTGCCCCTGCTCCAGGGGCCGCTGGGGCTTTCGGACGCCGAATTCGGCCGATGGGTCGGAGCCAGTGTCCACGACGTGGGCCAGGTGGTCGCCACCGCACAGACCGCCGGGCCAGCGGCCCTGGGCGATGCCGTGCTGGTGAAGCTGATGCGGGTGGCACTGCTCGCCCCCCTGGTTGCCGCCGTGGCCATGACCGTTCGGGCCCGTCGCACCGCGACCCCCGCCACCAACCGCCGGCCTCCGCTGGTCCCGCTGTTCGTCCTGGGCTTCCTGCTGACGGCGGCCGTGCGCGCCACCGGCCACGTCCCCGGGACGGTCCTCCAACACACCGGCCAGATCCGAGAACTCCTCCTCGCTGCCGCCCTCTTCGCCCTCGGCAGCGCAGTCCACCTGCCCACGCTCGCACGAACCGGGGGTCGGGCGGCGGTGCTGGGACTCGGCGCCTGGCTGGTGGTGGCCGGAGCCTCCTACGGCGGCGTGCTGCTGACCACCTGATCCAGCCAGAATCCCGCTCTCCACGCCACAGATCTGACGAGCCATCATTTTTCGTGGCACGCTGCCAGAGAACCCCGTAAAGCCGCACGCCGATCCGCACCGCTCTCTCTTCATCCCCCACCCTGCCCGCGCTCCAGGCAGCCGCGGGCACGGACCGAAGGAGTCCTGCGTGAGAAGCCACCGCAAGACCACCACCCTCCTGCTCGCCGCCGGCACCCTCCTGGTGGGCGCCCTCGGCGCCACCCCCGCAGGCGCCGCCGAGGACACCACGGCCACCCGCAACACCTCCACCCCGGGCCACACCAAGGGCTTTTGGACGGCCGATCGGATGCGCGCCGCCCGACCGCTCGACCTCAACCGCGCCCCGACAGCAGTCAAACCCCGACCAGCAGCGGGCCGTACCACCACCATCCCCCCGACCCGCGCCACGGACGGCGCACCGGCTTCGGCCCCCACCGCCTTCCCCCAGTCCGGCGGCGCCTGGACCGGCGGCGGGGCGGTGGTCAAGACCTCCGGCCGGGTGTTCTTCACCATGGGCGACCGCACGGCCTCCTGCTCCGGTGACTCCATCACCAGCCAGAACGGCAGCACCGTGATCACCGCGGGTCACTGCGTGAAGTACCAGGGGGCCTGGCACACCAACTGGGTCTTCGTACCCGCCTACCACGACGGCAGCGCGCCCTACGGACAGTGGACCGCCACCAAGACCTCCGCCACCGACCAGTGGGCGGCCAGTGAGGACATGAACCACGACGTGGGCTTCGCCGTCGTCGCCCCGCAGAACGGGCGGACCCTGACCGAGGCCGTCGGCGCCCAGGGAATCCAGTTCAACGGCGGCTACAACAAGCGCATGTACTCCTTCGGCTTCCCCGCGGCAACGCCCTACGACGGCAGCAAGCTGATCTACTGCAGTGGCAACAGCAGCCGCGACTTCCTTTTCACCCGCGACCACAGCCTGGGCTGCAACATGACCGGCGGATCCAGCGGAGGCCCCTGGTTCACCAACTTCGACGAAGCCACCGGGCTCGGGCTTCAGGTGTCTGTCAACTCCTTCGGATACGTCTTCCTGCCCAACCGGATGTTCGGCCCGTACTTCGGCAACGAGGCGAAGGCCGCCTACGACAAGGCCCAGCTCGGATAGGGCGCCCGGCCGGACCGCCCCGCTCCTCGGCAGGAGCGATGGGCGGCACACCAGTCCCACGCGGCTGCGCGTGACCAGCCGATGAATCCGAGGTGGGCAACCGCGCTGGTGCGGGCCCCGCTGGTGCTGACCAATCGGGAGTTCGCTCGCTGATGGCCGAGGGTCCTCCCGCTGGACTACCGCTCCCGGACCTGGCTGAGCGGCCCGATACCTGCGCAGACCAGCCCACCTGACGTGCAGTCTTCACGATGCCCACGGCTCACTCGGCTACGCGGATCGCTGCGTACACACATCGGAGAGACCGGCACGAGCCTGCGCGGAGCTGGTTGGCGGGCCACTGAGCTCACTCGGGATCAGTGAGCTCACCCCGCCCCATGTCCATACCAACGGCTCGACGGCGAGGAGGGAACACAGATCCGAGTTCCGCCGTACGGAGGGAATCTGGCCGTCAAGGAAGAATCGGCGGTGTTGCGGCGCCATGATCGTGAAGCTTCGCGCAGCCGAGCGCGTTGGACCAAGTTCTCGATCATGGAGTCCTACCTTCTTGATGTGGGTCTGAGCTGGTCATTCGTAAGATCGGCGGGCCCAGGGGTTCCGGGTATGGCTGTCATGGAGTCGCCGCTGGATG